>NZ_CP179205.1:300000-600000 GCF_051201645.1 Luminiphilus sp. nBUS_16
TTATCATTGTGGCGGTGTCCCCATTTCTCGGTGCAGTCGTGGCCTTACAGGTCATTCGGCGCGCCGGTAACTATGGGGTCACTAAACCGGCCCGTGAAGTGCTGTTCACAAGGGTCGACAGAGAAGCCCGCTTTAAGGCGAAACCCGTTATCGACATCGTTGCCTATCGTGGCGGGGATATGCTGATGGCTTGGTTATTTACCGGTCTTACTCAGGGGTTGGGCTTGGGCCTAGCTGCCGTTGCTGCGGTCGGAGCCGGCATAGCGGCACTTTGGTCCCTTGTGGGCATTTACCTAGGACGATGGTTTGAGCAGGGAGAGGCTCAGCCAGCTGACGACTCAATGTGAGAAAAGCAATTCACCGTCTTATTGATTTGCGATGAATCAAAAAATTTTTAAAACACAAAACGGACTGCAACTATGAAGTATTTTTCAATAATCATGACCTTGACGATAAGTCTGGTTGCCGCGATCACAGCTTATGCAGATGGTCATGGCGATCACACGAGCGCGACACCAAAAATGCTCAAATACACCGAGTTCAATCAAATCGGTAATCCGGCTGACGTAATCTATGTCAAAGAGGAGGCCCCCCAAGTCCTAAAACCGGGCGATGTAAGAGTCAGCGTTTTAGCCGCGCCAATTAACCCTTCAAACCTGTTACAGATTGCAGGTCAGTACGGTGTGGATGCCGTTTTACCGGCTAAACCCGGTAGTGAGGGAGTGGGCCGCGTTATCGAAGTCACTCCCGAGGTGAACTATTTGAAGGTGGGGCAGCTTGTTTTGATCGTCAGTGGCGGCACCTGGAGAGATGAAGTTGTTGCTCCTGAAGCGGGTTTTCTGCCGCTACCCAGTATGGGTGACCTTCCCCCAGCAGTCATCGAACAGCTGGGTATGTCGGCGGTAAATCCGATTACCGCACTGTTAATGCTGACTTCCTTCGTTGATCTCAACGAGGGCCAATGGATTGTGCAAAGTGCTGCCAACTCAGCTGTTGGCGGTTACGTAATTCAACTCGCGAAGCAACGCGGTATCAAAACGATCAATGTGGTCCGCCGTGAGGGGCTTGCTGAAGAGCTCATGGCTAAGGGCGCCGATGTGGTGTTAATTGATGGGCCGGATTTAGCCGATCAAATCGCTAGTGCCACGGGTGGTGAGCCTGTCGTTTTGGCACTTGACGCTGTGGGGGGAGATACTTACACCCGACTGACCAACAGCCTCGGTTACAGCGGGACTATCGTGGCCTACGGTATGCTTTCAGGCAAACCTGCAAGCCTAAATACGGGTATGACCATTTTCAAAGATATCCGCAATCGAGGTTTTTGGCTCCAAAAATGGTACGAGACGGCTTCTATGGAAGCCAAGCAGGCAGCCTTTGGAAAAATTATTCCCTTGATTGCCACGGGTGTTCTTAAGGCTGATGTTGACTCACGTTTTGCAGTTGGTGATATCAAAGCCGCAGTTACTCGGGCTGCGCAAGACGGTAGAAATGGCAAGGTGCTTATTGTGCCGAACGTTGAGTAATAAAGCCCTCGAGTAAGAGTACAGTGCGCAGTGAGCATCGTCCTTAGTCCGGCGATGCTCATTGCCAATAAAAGCATCAGTCATTATGTGGTAAGCCGGTTAAGTCTCAAGGCGATTGAATACGGCTGACCAAAAAGTCTACGGCAACCTTTACCTTAGGCACTGAATACTGCTGCTTCTGATACAGCAGGTATATGGCCAGATCTTTACTTTGGGTGACCCGTACTTTGGGCTTAATTATGAGCTCCTGCACTTTGCCGTTATCTAAATCGGCTTGCACCGACCACCGTGGTGTCATGCATATACCGCGTCCCGCAACAGCCTCCCTACGCAGCCAAGTGCTATTGTTTGAGATGGTTAAGGCCTTTCCCGACACGTCTAGCCATTGCCCATTTTCCTCACACATCCAGGGGTGAGGGCCATTCGGTGTGCGAAAAAAAAGGCCTTGGTGATCCCGTAAGTCGGTCGCGTGTTTGGGTGTTCCGTTTGACGCGAGGTAATCTGCAGAGGCGACCGGGATAAAGTCGTTGTCCATGAGGCGCACGGCCTGGACTCTCTCATTGGGGGCATAGCCGCCCCGAATGGCAATATCCACCTCGTCGCGCGAAAGCGTAGAAAGCTCATCACTGAAGCTCAGGTCTAAAATGATCTCTGGATAGAGGGCTTTAAACTCATCGAGAAGAGGTATTAGGATTCTCTCACCGAAGGTCACCATGGTGCTAATCCGCAGAAACCCCTTGGGCGAGGCTTGATAGCTCCTGACCGACTCATCACTGCGTTCTAAATGGGCCAATACGTCTTGCACCTGTGTGTAATAAAGCTGCCCAATCTCGGTGACTTGAACAACACGGGTGGTGCGCTTTAAGAGGTTCGCCCCAAGGCTCCTTTCAAGATCTGCGATACGTCGCGATAGCGAAGAGGCCGGAACCGAAAAAGTGGCAGCTGCTTTTGTAAAACTGCCGGTTTCGACCACTTTGCTGAAGTAGCGCAAGGCCCTTAATTGATCCATGTTGGTGCCCTAAATAACGGCGTTATTATTGCCCTCAGCGCAATAGATTAACCCAATTACTACGCACTTTAGTGCGGGGATTTCTCAGTTAAACGCAGACAGGCGACAGACCTTAGTTCGAACAAAGGTGGCACAGCGTTTTCCGTCAGTGTTTGTAGCAATCTAGACCCTCGGCTAACGGATAGTGGTTGCTTAGATGTCGCGGGGCGTGTTGTCTTTGCTGGGGTTAAAGATGTGGATAGGAACTTAAGGCGGCAGTGAACGGGGCTTTAGTAATATGTGACAAATCGTCTAGCAAAGCTTTGAGAAAATTGGCAGTTAGGGTAGTGTCTTGCACTCTTTGAACTGCAGCGCAGATCGCGCTGACAATATTAAGAATTCATTACGAGGATATGAACCATGAAATTTTCACGATTGTTCCCTGTTTCACTCATCGCATCGCTTGCGTTGCTGCCGCTTACTGCTTTTGCTGGCCATCATGAAGCTGGCGAGACTGTTGTGCACGGTAACGAGGCTGGGACGGTTTGGGCTTCTGGTGGTCGAGCCATGGTGGCCGAAATCGAGGGCGAGGTTGTCGCCGTCAATATGGATACACGAGAAGTTGTTGTCGTTGGCCCAGCGGGAAATTTCCTGACCTTGGCTGCCCGTGAAGACGGGGTGAATCTGAGCAAGATTGCCGTTGGCGATAGGATTGTGGCGGATTACGTGGTGTCGATTGAAGCTGAAGTCCGAGTGCCTACCGCTGAAGAGCAAGCTAACCCTTGGGTTGTCATGGGTGATATGGGCAACACAACTGACGATTCGTCGGTAACTGCGGCTGGTGCTGCACGCATGATCCGCGCGGTCTGCACCATTGAGGCAATGGACAGCAGAGGTAATGTCACCATTAAAGACTCGCGTGGCCACATGCATACCGTTGGCGGTGTCGAATTGGACAAGCTTGCTGATGTGCGCCTTGGAGACTCAGTAGTGATGGTCTTCACCGAGGCACTGGTACTGTCACTGAAAGAAATCTGATCTAAGCGCGTTTAAAGAGAACCCGGCCCTGGCCGGGTTTTTTTATAACTGGATTAAAGGCATTGGTTTGACGGCCGAACGCTAGAACATCGAGTTTGCGGAGAGCCGATTAATGCAGCAGAGCTGCGCCGCTTGGGCCGATAGCGAGGTTGGCGGGCACCTTTTTAGGGGGAAGGCCCCCCAATTCTCATAAACTGCACAGACGCAGCGAGGTCGAATGAGGCAGGTGGGGCTGGTTAGATTCTCAGGAGTCGGTGCAATAGTGCCCTCTTGTAAACCAGCACTGCCCCCCGCGGGCAGGGCCACGCTCATTCGACAGAACTGCGAATTATCTGCAAGTTTTTTGTAAGCACCGAACCGATCGCCGCATGAGAAATATGAGATCTGGGAAGGCCAAGTTGTGAAGCTATGGTCTCGGCGGCAGCAATACCGGTGCAGTGTCCCCCCATCATGAGTTCTAGGCCTGCTGTTTCCAGCCAATCCGCCGTTCGGTTTAAGACCTGATCACTCGCGCGCCAGAGGTGGAAGCCACCGACGATTGAATAAATCGGCGCGTCCTTGATTTCCTGCAAAACTTCTCCGGTGTTAATGAGACCCGCATGGCCGCAGCCCGAGGTCATCAACCAGCCTTTCGGTGTCAGGTAGCCCAGAGACTGATCATCCATGATGAGATCGGGGGTCGCCTGTCCGTCGACCTCGATAAAAAGGCCCTTTGGTCCGTTATAGGTTTCAATTTTTCTGGGTACGGGTCCCGTGAGCCACAGTGCTGGCGCTATTTCGGTTGGGCTTTCGATTTCTATGAAGTTGATGCCGCGTTTTTCTGCTTCGTTTCTGAATGTTAGGGCAGAGGTAAATGCACCGGGCCCGACGCCTACGCCAGTGGCGGTTAGGCGTTGATTAAAGAATCCCTTGGCCACATAAACGGTGCTCAGTGCTTTTGGGTTAGAGCCAGAAAAATAATCCCGCAGCACTAATAAGCCGCCGGTATGATCGCTGTGGAAATGGCTTAAAACGACCTTCTCGACGCTTGCAAGATCGACACCCAAATGAAGGACGTTGTGTAATACCGTGTCGCTCTTAAAGCCGGTGTCAAACAAAACCGATTCTTTCTGACCCTCAAACACCGCCGAAAAACTCCATTCGCCCAAGCCACCGTAATCGGAAATATTGGTGGCTAGAACCGTAATTCTGTAGGGGTTTGCGAGGGCGATACTGGAAGCAACGATGCTCAAAAACAGACAAACGCAGCGCGGGACTGCAAGGGTATAGCGGCATTCACTTCTGCGATCCATCATATTTGCACCTCGAGCTTTATTACGGACTTTCTGAGTTACGAAGTTGTTAGCATGTCCAGTGTAAACAGGCCTTTAAATCGTTGCGGTGCGCTGTTAGTGCTCATTGGGCGGTGATCGGCCGACTTTGCAACGCCCGTGTATTTGAAAACAACGCTACCTGCGGTGAAGCAGTTTCGACGTCACAAGATCAAGTAGCTCTCGTCGTTTATCCCCTTCCCGCAGTAAATCATCACGATTACAAAATGCCATGACTGAAATATTATTTTCTGGAAATCTGGCATACAAAGCCCGAAACCCTACCCATGATCCGGTGTGAACGTGCGCGGGTATCCCTTTAAAGTGGCCAATCTCAATTCCAAACCCATAGCCTGCGCCGTCGTCGAGAAGGACACTTGTCATTGTTTTCTTGGTAAGGGGGTGAGGCTCAAGCAGTAAATCGCGTAGCGCCACACCGCCAGGGAGATTGCCGGTTATAAGCGCCTGATCCCATTTGATGAAATCATTTAAGGTCGTGTAAACGCCCCCATCCCCCACCCAATCTAAATTGGTCATGAGAATTTCGAAGCTGCCAGTGGTCACTGGCGTGTAACCATCTGCCCGATGGGGCACAACGCCATTAACGTTGTCGTTGAAGAATGTCGCAGTCATGTTTAGGGGGCCAAATAGCTCTTTTTCTGCAAACGCTCTAAGCGATAATCCGCTGACCTGGTCAATAACCTGACTTAGTAAAAAATAGGCGACGTTTGAATACTCAAAGTGCTGCATAGGCGTCGAGGCTAGCGGCTGCTTACGAACGCGCTGATAAAATTCTTCGATCGTCCAGTAGTCTTCATTACCGAAGCGGAAAGCTTTGCCCGGTGCTATTTCATAGGCCCCTGTCATTTCGTAGTCACCCATGCCTGAAAGGTGATGAATCATTTGCCGGACGGTAACTTTGGCGTTGTATTCCTTGAGGTCAGGCAAATATTGATGGATGTCTGCATCTAAGCTTAGGACTCCACGATCTGCCAGAATGGCAACTGCCGCTGCCGTAAATTGCTTCGAAACCGATCCGATGCGAAAAACCGAGTTGCTGCCAATAGGAATGCCATGCTCCAGATTTGCTGACCCATAGCCTTTGGCATGAATATAAGCGCCGTTTTGAATCACGCCGATGGCGCAGCCCGGGACACCAGCAGCATTATAATCTGCGAAAATGGCATCAACGTCCGCTGAGAGGCTGGGAGTCTCAGCGCTCCATGTGAGGGCCGCGAAATTTAGCGCAATCAATAACCCGAGTAGCTGTTTCAGCATCTTTGTTTCCAATGCATGATTATTTGCAAAAAGGATATCCGTCTCTATTGCCTTTCAGTGATTAACTGCTCCTCAACGCAATGTGAGTGCTGACTCCTAACAGTAGGCGCGAGGTAGGGCTGGTGGTTTGGCAGAAAATAATAAAAACCGGTTGGCGTCGCTAAAGAAAAGGGGGCTCAGGCCCCCTTGAAGAAAACGCCATTAACGCGCTCTTTACGATTTATCCCACCGCGCAAACAAAAATACATAGACGGTTAGGCAAAGATTAATCGCTATTTGAACCAGTGATAACGCCATCATCCAACCCGGTGGGTCAATCGTCTCACCAATCGGCATATTCCCTGATGTCAGCACTTGTGTTGCTGACGCAGAGCCCTCTGCAGCCATACCGCTCAGCGTGGTTAGCATCATGAAAAATGCATTTTGCGCCGCCATGGTAAAGAACGTCAGCATGACCACGCCGATTAATGCAGAGACCATTGCAGCACCACGGATAGCACTGGAAAAGTTTCTGAATAAATAAGCGACTACGACGACACACAAAGGCATTAACACGCCACATAAAAACAGCGTAGAGAAAATTGACCGATTCATTCCCATGAGACCGTACAGTTCTATTTCAGACATTCTGAACCCCCAGTAATTATTATTAAGTGCTCCAAATACCCTATGCTTCTGAACCCACGATTGCAATGTTCGGTCTGAGACGCAGCTAACGTTTCAGGGAAATCCTGAGTTCATTTACAGTGCTGTGCTGATTAGTTTGAATCGCCGTGCGCTTTGGGGAAAAGACGATTTTTGTATACCACTTGGCACTTGATGAAAATCTTACAAACCGCCACTTTTATTGTTAATGCTCACACCGGCACTTGGGGTTAAGCTATTGCCTTGTTATCATCCTGACCGTTCGGAAAGGAAGAAGTCGGCTGCGTGCCGGTGCCGAAGGAGCAACCGCCCCGGTAAACTCTCAGGCAAAAGGACCTTCTGAATTTTAAACTCTGGAGAGAGGCGCACCAGCGCACGCCGACGGGATAACGATCTCAGGCAACAGGACAGAGGGGGCATCGAACGCCGTGCAGTGGGCAGGCGTTATCGGTGCCGGGATGACCCCGGTTCACGGGGGAATCAATGAGCAATCTTAAGCAGTTGCCGCTTCATGCTGTGCACCAAACCGAAGGCGGGAAATTTGCGCCTTTTGCAGGCTATGACATGCCGGTGCAGTACACGGCAGGCGTGATGGCTGAACATTTGCACACTCGTACAAAGGCGGGCTTGTTTGATGTCAGCCATATGGGGCAGCTTAAACTTCCGCTGTCGGCCGCCGATGCTTTAGAAACTTTGCTACCTACAGCTATTCGCGCGTTGCCAATTGGGCGTCAGTGTTACAGCTTGCTCACCACAACGTCCGGGGGTGTCTTAGACGATCTTATGATTGCGCGGCGTGCCGATGACTTCTTGCTGGTGGTCAATGCCTCACGTCGCGATGCCGACCTTGAGCATTTAAGTCGCCATGTTGAGGGCATTGCCCCGGTTAATGACCGAGTGTTGCTCGCGCTCCAAGGACCTTGTGCGGAGGCTGCCACGATGGCCCTTATGCCTGACGCTGCGCACATGCGTTTTATGGATGTGGCGGTGATGCAGTGGCAGGAACATGAAATTTGGATTTCTCGCTCAGGCTACACCGGAGAGGATGGGTTTGAAATTTCCATACCCATTAATGCTGCGGAACGGTTTACCCATGCTCTGCTCCAAAACGAAGACGTCGCACTGTGCGGCCTTGGCGCACGTGACAGCCTTCGCATGGAGGCAGGTATGCCGCTCTATGGTCACGAGCTGGCAGAAGACATATCGCCTGTCGAGGCAGGCCTCTCATGGGCGATTCATCGTTCAAGACGCGCGACGGGAAAATCTCCCGGGGGATTTCTCGGTGCGGATCGCATTTTACGTGAGCTCGATCGGGGCGCGTCCAGGCGCCATATAGGTTTGTTGCCTCAGGGTCGAGCGCCGATGCGCGACGGTGTTGTACTGTATGACGCCCCTGAGGGCAGCGAGCCAATTGGTGTGATCACCTCCGGGGGTTTCAGTCCATCTAATCGCGCCCCCATTGCGATGGCGCTGATCAAATCTGAAGTAGACCCTTGCGCACCCATTTTTGGTGAGGTCCGCGGCAAACGGCTCGAGGCACAACAGGTCGCCCCCTTATTCCACCAGCCCAATTACAAGCGCTAACACAAGGAATCAACCGCAATGGCTTTTACGCCCGAAGACTACAACCCCTACGATTTTGCCAACCGACGACACATTGGTCCCTCTCCCAGTGAGATGGCTGAGATGTTTGAGGTGTTGGGTGTCAGTGATCTTGACGAGCTGATTGAGCAAACGATTCCCGCCAACTTTCGGCAGGCCCAACCGCTAAATTTCGAGGAGCCGCTGTCAGAGCGTGAATTGATTTTTAAAATGCGGCAGGTGGCGGCTAAAAATAAGGTCTTCACCACCATGATAGGCCAGGGTTTTTATGGCACGGTCTGCCCACCGGCGATTCAACGTAACATTTTAGAGAATCCCGCCTGGTACACGGCCTATACCCCTTACCAACCTGAAATTTCTCAAGGCAGACTAGAAGCCCTGCTAAATTTCCAGACGGTAGTATCTGACCTCACGGGATTGGAAGTCGCCAATGCCTCTCTGCTCGACGAAGCAACCGCAGCGGCGGAAGCGATGGTTATGGCGCAGCGGGTAGCCAAGTCTAAAGCTCGCGGCTTTTTTATTGACGAGAACTGTCACCCACAAAATATTGCCGTGATGCAAACCCGTGCTGAGCCACTCGATATCGATATCATTATTGGTGCTCCAGAAGAACTTGATGCCAGCACAGTTTTTGGGGGAATCTTTCAGTACCCCGGCACTTACGGACATATTCGCGATTTCTCTCCACAAGCCGAGCAGCTGCAGGCGGCTAAAGCGATTACCGTTATCGTCGCCGACCCTCTTGCACTGACCTTGTTGAAAGAGCCCGCTGCCATGGGAGCCGACATTGCCGTGGGGTCTACTCAGCGCTTTGGTGTGCCCATGGGTTGTGGCGGCCCTTCAGCGGCCTATATGGCATGCAGAGCCGCTTACAAGCGCAGCATGCCCGGGAGGATTGTCGGTGTATCAATCGATGCCGAAGGCAACACAGCCTACCGCCTTTCCCTGCAAACTCGCGAGCAGCACATTCGGCGCGAGAAGGCGACTTCTAACGTTTGCACCGCTCAGGCACTGCTGGCCAATATTGCGAGTTTTTATGCCGTCTTTCACGGTCCAGAAGGACTTAAAGCCATTGCCCAAACCGTGCACTGCAAAACCGTCTGTGTGGCCCGCGGACTGGAGGCTCACGGTTTTTCTGTAGAGCCCGCGACGTTCTTTGACACGATCACGGTTGAAGTTGGCGCGTTTCAGGGCACGATTATCGACGCAGCCCGCCGCGAGCGTATCAACCTGCGTAAAGTAGGCGACACGCGTGTGGGTATCTCTCTCGACGAAAGTACGCTGGTGCATGTCATCGAGCGTTTGTGGCGCGCGTTTGGCATTCATCAAAGAGACGCCGAACTCACCCCTGATTACCGACTTGACGATGAACTTATTCGACAGACTCCGTATTTAACGCATCCTATATTCCATCTCAATCGTGCTGAGACAGAAATGATGCGCTACATGCGACGGCTAGCTGATCGTGATCTCGCCTTAGACAGGGCGATGATCCCGCTGGGTTCCTGCACGATGAAACTCAATGCTGCCGCGGAAATGCTCCCCATAACGTGGCCCGAATTTGCCAACATACATCCTTTTGCTCCTGCAGATCAGACGCAAGGTTACGCCGAACTCACCCAAGATCTTAGCGCTAAGCTTTGTGAGATCACCGGCTACGACGCTATGAGCCTCCAGCCCAACTCAGGTGCTCAAGGCGAATACGCAGGCTTGTTAACGATTCGGGCCTATCATCGCGCCAGAGGTGAGGGTGAGCGCAATATTTGCCTGATTCCCGTGTCAGCCCACGGCACTAATCCGGCTTCAGCACAGATGGTGGGTCTGGACGTTGTTGTTGTCAGGTCTGCTACCAATGGTGATGTTGATGTGGCCGATTTCCGCGCGAAGGCGCAGGCGGCTGGCGATCGTCTTGCGGCCTGCATGATCACCTACCCGTCTACTCACGGCGTCTTTGAGGAGACGGTGACGGAGATCTGCGACATCACGCATGAGTACGGCGGGCAGGTTTATATCGACGGTGCCAACATGAACGCTATGGTCGGTTTGGTCCGACCGGGTGATATTGGCGGTGACGTGAGCCACCTAAATTTACATAAAACCTTTTGTATTCCCCATGGAGGCGGGGGTCCCGGTATGGGTCCTATCGGTGTAAAAGCACATTTGGCGCCTTATCTTCCCGGTCACTCAGAGATGGACTGCGACGGTGCTGTCAGTGCTGCTCCCCTTGGGTCGGCGTCAATACTCCCCATCTCTTGGGCTTACTTATTGATGATGGGTGGGGAGGGGCTTACTCAGGCAACTCGGGTCGCTATTCTCAACGCCAATTACATTGCCAAACAGCTCGAGGATGGCTTTGGCATTCTTTTCAAGGGTTCGGGCGGGCGTATTGCCCACGAGTGTATTCTCGATACTCGCCCTTTCGTTGAGTCCGCAAATGTCACAGTAGACGATATTGCAAAGCGCCTGATTGATAACGGATTCCACGCACCGACGATGAGTTGGCCGGTGGCAGGGACCCTCATGATTGAGCCCACTGAGAGTGAAACTAAGGCTGAACTCGACCGCTTCATCACCGCGATGAAATCGATCAGAGAAGAGATCGCCACAATTGAGCGGGGTGAGATGGCGATTGATAACAACCCACTTAAACATGCGCCCCACACGGTTAATTCGCTCATGGGAGATTGGGATCGTCCTTACACCCGTGAAGAGGGTTGTTTTCCGCCGGGAAGTTTTCGCATCGATAAATACTGGTCCCCCGTCAGTCGAGTAGACAATGCTTATGGGGACCGACATTTCATCTGTACCTGCCCGTCACTAGATGAATACGAGCAGACGCTTGAAAATCCTGCGGACTCCAAGTTGGCAGTCGCAGGGGAGTAACCCCTTAGGCTCTGGGAACCTCTTTGCGAGAAGTCTACTGCTCCCGACCTCAGGCCTGAGCGAATGCAGCAGTATTCGCTTAGACTTGGGGCGCTTTATATGGGGAAAATGTAGGTAAAAAAGTTGGCGGCTCAGTTGTGGAGGAAGGTTTTGTGAAAAGCTGGATACGGGATTTCAGTTGTCGTTTGTTGCCAGTGCTGTTGGGCGTGACGATCCTGAGTGGCGTCACTTCAGGTCAAATAGATATGGCCACCGAGCTCAGTGAAGGACAAACGTCCGGTGAGCTGCAGTCTACGGTGTTAATTACAGGCGCTAATCGTGGCATTGGTTTGGCGTTAGCTCGTCATTTTCACCAACAGGGCTTTGCTGTTATTCCCACCGCGCGTAAACCGGACGAAGCCCTCGAACTCAAAAAAATTGGAGTCGAGATTCTTCAGTTAGATATCACCGACCCGGCGAGCGTTGAATCTTTAAAGTCCCAACTCAAGAATCGATCGTTAGATATTTTAGTCAATAACGCCGGCATCGGAGGGCACAGTACCTCTGAACTGGAGGATCTCGACATTGAAAGGTTAAAACATACTTTTAACGTAAATAGCCTAGGGGCACTGAGAGTTACCCAAGCACTAATCCCCAATATGAAGATGGGCTCGCGAAAAATTGTCGCGAATATGAGTAGCCGTATGGGGAGCATTCAACAAAATACGGGCGGGGCGATTGGTTATCGTGCCAGTAAGGCCGCCTTAAATAGCATTAATAGGTCCCTGTCGAATGAGTTTTCAGAACAGGGTTTTATATTTGTCGTGTTGCATCCTGGCTGGGTAAGAACCGACATGACAAATGACAGTGCCACGTATTCAACGCAGGAAAGCGCGAGGGCGCTGGTCAAAGTAATCACGGGTTTATCAAAAACTGATAACGGCCAGTTTTATGATCTACACGGTCAATCAATTGCTTGGTAGTGCAGGTTGACCAGTGCGGTCGACAGATTTACGCGCTGCCCTGAGATTTTGCCACCTGATTTTCAAGCTGTTCCCAAAGGGGTGACCCCCTCAATTGCAGAACCCAGACCAGCACTGGCGCTACGGTTGGCATCAGCAAAACACTAAACTGATAGCTCACGGCTAGGACCGCCGGAGGCGGAACCCAGTCCATTGTGAGAAAGGGCTCTCCAACGACTAGCATCAGATCTTTCGCAGTCATGGCGGCTAAACCCAGCGCCATGGCCGCCCAGAGCAGAAACAAGCCCCAGGCAAAAGCGTTGATAGGGTTGTCGATGCGAGAGCCCCAAAGCAGCGCTGCGTAGAAAGGTAGGCCGTAGGACAAAAGGCGGGTGTTTAGGCGAAGGGCGAGGCCATCTTCATTAGATACGGCTAGCCTGATAACGCCGTTAATGTCGGTAAAGTTTGTGACCACTAATAAGGCTTCCGGCTCGAAGATTGTTGTCTCAATGACATCGGGTAACCAGAGGGTGAGCAGCGCATGTGCCAGCCATTTTGCAGGCGTCGCTAACAGGGGCTCAGCGATTGCCCATAAACCAAACGTTATGAAGAGCAGCAGTAGGGTAGTTAGTATCTGCTGTCGGAGGGCGATATCACGCATGTTTCGGTGTTGGGTCGGGCCGAGATAGCCAGCGAAGATACAGTGCAAAAACCAGCAATACATCGAGCATAATAAGAACCGGCCAGAGATACAGGTGAGTCCATTCAAAAATATCGAAATTCCACTGACCTAAGTAAAAAAGGCTGATGATGCGTAAGATATTAAGCAGCTGAATGGCGATAAAGCCGAGCACTATCGCTGCGGCCCTCTGGCGCCACGTCGCGGGAAAAGCCACAACTCCGGCGATGAGTACAATTGAGGCCTCCACACCATTGCAGCCCGCCTCAATAGAAACGGCGAAGCCTGAAACGGAGTCGCGCAAAACCCGCCCACTGCTGATAACGGTATCGTCAAAGGGCAGTACGACAGACGCCGCCACCCACGCTAGGGCAGCGGTAAAGGGCTGGATGACCGCTGCTTGTACAGGATTCAGTAACTCAGCAGTAAAGAGCACCATCAGGCAGGTCAAAAAAGTCAGTAAAAACTTAAACATAAAAACTCTGCGCTTGCTGGCGGATGAGTGTAGCAACCAGAGCAAAGTTGGCAACACTTGGTGATTCTGTCCGACAAACGCTTGGCGGCGAGCTGTGTCATGAGCCGCCACAGTACCGCCGATTCCCTTATTAGAGCCACTTGACTGAAACCTCTGATGTTGGCCGCCTGCAGATACTCTCTAAGTTTTAGTGGATTGCTCGAAAGGACGCCTGCTAATGCGAAATCTAGGTCGACAGTTTGATAAGCGTTAGCGCCCTCCCATGGGCCGTCACTGACGTTATCTGTGTTTGATTGTGGACTAGCGCGACCTTACACCTATGTGCTGAGGCAGGCGCTCTTTTATCAATAGCCGAGCCTTGCCGCTTGCCGCCCTGTGTTGAGGGTGTTGAAAAGACCGCTCAAAGTAGTTAGCGCATCGTCACTATGCTTAGCGGCCAGCACTGCATCACTGAACCTGCTTAAAAGTTGCGTTATGCAATGCCTAATGGAATTTTATATGCAAATGACTTAAAATGTGTGAACATAGCGGTGGTGGAGTCCAGTCAGATGGACTCACATTGCCAAACGGCACACAGGTCGTGTTGTTTTATTTTAGAGAAAAGAGCGCTTTGGCCGTCCACCTAACGGGACGGCTTTTTTTTGTCTGTCTTTTCTTAATGAGGCCTACCCTTTGTTGGGTGCGCAATGACGGTCTGACCTTGATATCGATGCGTAATCGAACTAAAAGGGTGGTGTGGTTGAGCCGCGCCAAATGTCTGGTGCCTCAAAGAACTAAGGATTTCAATGACCGCGTCGACGCTACGGCAACAATTCGATCGCGACGGTTATATCGTTCTCGATGGCTTTTTTGACGACAAGCTGATGGAGCCTATTGATCGCCTGATTCACGCACACTTTGGCGAAACTCCGGCGTTTCAACACAACGATGAGTTTTTAAGCAAGTCCCAGACAGACGTCATACCGTGGTTTCCTCAGCAGCAAGGCGTGTCCGATTTTGATGCAATTGAGAGCGACAAAAATTTTCGGGGGTTGAGCGAAGCGATCCTTGGTGAGGGATGGTATGAACAATCATGCATGGTCATGTTTTCTGGGCGAGGTTCCTCTGGACAGGCTTGGCATCAGGATTGCCCTCCGGAAGACCCACAGCAATTTAATTTGAACCGATTGGTGTATACCAGTGACATTAAAGCCGAAAGTGGTGGTCAGGTTGTTGTAGTGCCCGGCTCCCATAAAATGGGTTTGCTTCCCGCTGGGGACCCCTTGGGACAGCTAAAGGGTCAGGTCGTGCTCCAACCCAGAAAGGGCACCCTCGTACTGCTGCATGGCCATGCCTGGCATCGTGTGTTGCCCGTGAAAGCTACAACTCGAGTCTCTACTAATTTCAGGGCGGCATCGGCTACCACCCCTCAAGGTATCACTGATATTTGTGTTTATCGCAATATGCGCTACCAGTTTTCGACATCGAACGTTATTGAAGAGAGAACCGCTTAGGTATGCATAATCGCACTTTTCTTCGGTTGCTCATGAAGACCTTGGTGAGCGCTACAGATTGAGTGATTTCGCGGTGCGCCCTCAGTCAGAAAGCTTTTGGTCCGTTATTCCTGGTGCGCTCGCAGTAGCTGCGGCCTACAACGTCGGTTTATGGGGTTTGTACCTACAGCCGCAAATGCTTTCTCCTTTGATGGCAAAATTTGGTGCCGCGGAAACCGACATAGGTGTGGTCTACGGCGCAGAAAATTTCGCCTATTTCATGGCTTTGTTGTTGACCGCAATTCCAGTCACTCAATACTCCAGAACAAAAATGGCAATACTCGGCGTAGCCATCGCGGCGGTAGGCAGTGTAGCTTGCGCTTTTACCGACAACCTCGGCACTTTTATGGTGTATCGGTGCGTCGTGTCTGTAGGTGGCGGCATTGTCACTGGTGCCGCGACCGCATCAGCGGCAGGATCTAAAGACCCAGTAAGGGTTTTTGCTTTAGCGGGCATGCTTTATCTTTTTGTTTTTTCGGTGGGCAGAAAGCTCGTTCCTATAGGGCTTGAAAACTTTGGTGAAACGGGAATTTTTCTTGGCTCTGCAGTGTTTTGTGCAGTGACTATTCCGATCTATGGGTTTCTTAATCCGCCCATCAAAGCGGCGTCCTCTGGCGTGGATTTCTGGGCATTAATTCGTAACGCCCCCTACAGACTGTATGCAATTCTGGCCATGTTGGGCTTGTTTATTTATGAGCTTGGCCAAAATGCAGTGTTCACTTACATGGATAAGTTAGGTGAAAAAACGGGGCTAGCGGGTGATGAGAGGGGCTCGCTGTACTTATTGTCTTTTTCTCTGGAATTGCTAGGCGGTGGCTTAGCCGCATGGATGGGATCACGCTTCGGGAAATTTAGGCCCTTGTTATTCGGCTTAGGGCTGAACATAACCAGCGCAGCAATGTTTACGGTCGTGCAAGATCCGATCTATTACATTTATCTGCTGTTTTTATGGAATTTCTCCTATGCTTTCTCAATGCCATACATTACGGGAACGCTGTCGGCACTCGATAAAGAGGGTAGGTGGGCTGTGGCTGGTGATGCTATTTGGAATTTCTCCTCAACCCCTGGCCCCATTATCGCAACGGTGATCGTCACTCACTTTGGCTACAACCCTCTGGCGTTGTGGGTCTTCACTTCAGGTGCCCTAGGCATAACCTTGTTTTGCTACACGGGTAGAAAAGCTGACAAGCTGGGTTTGGACGGATAATCTGGCCGGAGCATTGAGAGTTTTTATAGCGCCCGATCAACCTAATCTTTTAGAAGCGAACGAGAGTGTCTCTGGCCATGTCTGATCGAAATGACGCCGTTGAAGTGAAACCCCTGCCTAGCTATGAAAGCGTGGGCGATGCGCTACCCCTTTGGACCTACGGTAACGAGGAGCTTCTGGAGCTGGAGTATCAGGAGTTCTTTCTGAACAGCTGGCAAATGGTTGGCCACGTCTGTGACTTGCAGCAGCCTGGTGACTTCATCACTTTAGATATGTGGCGCGATAGTGTGATTGTAGTGTGTGGCAAAGATCGTGTGATTCGTGCTTTCCTCAATGTTTGTCGTCATCGCGCGATGCGCCTATTGGATGGTCAAGGCAACTGTGGCAATGCCATCCAGTGCCCCTATCATGGTTGGACCTACCGCAATGACGGGTCGCTGCGTGGGGTGACACAGGCTGAAAATTTCCCGGATCTGGATAAGTCGACTCTTGGACTCCAAGAGGTTCGATTAAAAATTTACCGAGGTCATGTCTTCGTCAACTTGTGTGGGGGTGGGGCTAGTATTGACGACACTCTCGGGGCGATTAGCGAAGGCATAGATCTCTACGCGCCCGAAACCTACCAGCCACACCGGCAACCGACCTTTGAAGTTTGGGATTGCAACTGGAAGCTGGCTTGGGACAACTACCAAGAGAATTATCACATCCCTATTGGGCATCCTTGTTTGCATCGCATGGTGGAGAGCACCGATGAGGGCGTTGAGTTCAGCGGCGGTTTTAATTACGGCTACTTTGCCATGCGTGACAAGCTCTCGAAGGTACCTCAGGAGCGCCGGTATCAAGAACTGATTGCCTGCACCGATCACCGCTTCCCTGACGGAAAGGGGCGCAAATGGCTGCAATTGGCTCTGGACCCCAATATGGGCATTGAGTACTACCCAGACCTTTTTGCGCTCTTTCAGATTTTTCCTCTGGCCGTTGACAAAACTTTGGTCAAACTCGCTACCTATTCGCCACCGAATTTATCGGCTGAAGAAAAAGAGCTGCAGACCATTAATTTGGCGCTGCTTGACGAAGTGAACGACCAAGACAAGATGTTGGTGGAGCGTATTCAGCGAGGGGTCAACACTACGGGTTATCAACCGGGACCCCTCGCCCAAGAGGAGTCTTCGGTTTATAGCTTTCACGAGAGGGTGCGCGAACTTATCCCGGTCACGCGGCTCTCTGAGGCACCATTGCGGGGAACGCTTCATCAAACAAACGCAGGACTGAAGTAGCGCAGTCAATCGACTGAGGTTATTTATCGTCAGTTCACATTAGGGGTAGGGTGCTCGGTCAGTCGGGCGCTAGCGACAAAAGCGGATGTTTGCTTTTGAGTTCATGACAAGTCTGTCCCTGGCTGCAGTACTCTAATCGCCGCCTGCACTATCTGAGTACTTGGAAGTTTTTCTGACGCAGCAAAGCGGTGGGTGACATGACGACAGGCCAGAACAGTTTGTCTGAAGCACGAATGCCGCGTTTTAAGAGCAGTGCCGCCTTCTCTGGGCCGCCTTGTCGATCGAGTTGGGCCATTGCGACCTCAAAAACGGCTTCTTTTCCCGCTGAAAGTAGGGGTGCACCAGCGGCCCATTTCCCCGCTAGCATGATACAGCCGAGCCCTCCAAATGAAATCAATTGAGGCTTTGGTGACGGCCGAAAGCGCTTCATTTTGCTGCCCTCGGTGATGGCTTTGAGATTTTGCGCGACGTTCTCGCCCATATCGATGGCATGATAGGCCTGCTTAGCTAAAGAGCTAGGCAAGTCGGTGGAGTCACCTGCAATAAATACATCATCTGCGTGCAGGCTGTGCAGATAATCGTCAACCGGTGCCCAGCTTGCAGGTTTGGCGAGTCCCGATTGACTCAGCAGTGGCGCCGGCGCGGGTCCTCCGGTCCATATTGTGAGGTCACTACTCAGCGACTCCCCCGAGCCCAGCAGTACTGATTTTTGCCGGATACGTTGCGCGGTTTCATTGCAGCGAAATTCCACTGGATAGGACTCACACAAGCCCCTTATATAGTTATCAAGCCCCTTGGGGCTATTTGGAAGCAGCTGCCTCTGGGCCTCCAGCAAGGTGATTTTGAGGTTGCCCGGTGTGCCTTGACGCAGTATTTCTCCCAGTGCCTCAACGCCGGTTATGCCAGCACCAATAATGGTCACGCGGGGCGCTTTGGCTGTTGCTTTCAATGTGCGGAGTCGGTCGCTAATGGCATCGCATTGCGCCGCAGATTTGAAGGAAAAAGCATGGGCGTCAACGCCCGTGACGCCGTAATGGGCGTCTACTGCGCCAAGGGCCACTACAAGAAAGTCATATTGCAAGGTTGTGCCACTGTCGAGGACTACGCGTTTGCTCTCTGGAGCGATGGATTGGACCGACGCCTGCGTAAAACGATGCCCCATCGCGGTCATCTGATCAGCCAGATTTAAGCGGACATCCCTCGGCCGTTTGACGCCCGAGAGAATCTCGTGAATGTTCGGCAGAAATTCAAAGTGCGGTTTTTGATCTACTAGGCAAACGTCAAAACTGTGATCAGACAGCTGGCCTGCGCAACTGATGCCTGCGAAGCCGCCGCCGAGAATCAGTACGCTTGGGCGAGATTTGGATTTCTGCACGGGTTTGAGTCTCATGGGGCTGCTAATAGGGAGTGGGCTGTTTTGTCGCTGGGTTGTAAGCCCGCTAACGCCAAAGCAACAGTTTAGCAGCCTTCACTGAGCCGTTGTGAGTGCTTACTGTAAGGGCAGGTTTCAGTACATTACCCTCGAACCCTTGAAGAAGTCTGAGTAGCAAAAAATGAAGAAGTCTGAGTAGCAAAAAATCCTTTTGCATCTTTCTCTCCTCGGATACTATTTAAAGACAAGTTAAATTTATGTTGTACCGTTTAAAATGACGCATCAGCCGCACGACAAGCCGCTTTTAGGTATTCTCCAAGGCAGGTTGATTCCCAGAAAAGCCTTGCTAGAGCTGGCGGATTCTCTGGGCGTTTTTGCGGTAGCGATCACGCCAGACTCTGAAATAGATCCTCAAACCAAGACCATCAAGAATGTTGTCGCCGTTCAAGGGGGCAATACGGTCCCTTTGCCGTCTGTGCCATTCCCCCATGTCGTGTACGACATGCAATTTAGTAAGGGCAAAGGGCAAAAGCGGAGAAAGCACTTCAGGGAAATAGCCAAGGCACTGAACGCAGCGGGCAGTCACTTTATTAACCCCTACAACAGCTTGGGGCTCGTTAATGACAAGGTTGCCTTTGGTGAACTTATGTCTAGAAATGGGATAAGTTCTCCCAGCTGCTACCCCTTTAGCAAAGAATCCTTTGAAAAACTGCTTTCGGAGCACGAATCGGTGTTTGTAAAACCGGTAAGCGGAAATCAGGGCTTTGGGATTATCACAACCACACGCTCGGAATTGGGTATCGAGCTGATGTACATCATTGTGGCCAGTTGCGATACCGAAATAGAGCGCAGGCAGCGTTGGTATAAGCCCGAAAACGTTTTTGCGGCTATCGAAGATATTCGATCGGACGAGGGCTGGAGTCAGTCAGAGTACTTTCTTCAACCCTCGGTTGATTATTTCCCTTGGGATGGTCGATGGACGTGGCTTAGAGCCAGTGTTCAGCGTGCTGGGGAGGGGCGTCTGGGCGTTGTGGGCATTGTTTTCAATTATCTACACTGCTCAGAATACGGTGGCCGACATGACGATCCGCAGATTTTATACGCGAAGATCGCTGAGAACTGCGATAAATCCGCAAAGGATATTGAATACGCGTGTGCCCGTATTGCGCTGGCAACGCATCAGGTACTTGAGGACGCGATAGGACAAAAAATAGGTGAGCTGGGGATGGACATTCTTCTGGACAACAACGGCAACCCTCACATTCTTGAAGCGAACAACAAGCAGGGCAACTTGATTTACTGGGACCCGCAATACGCCGGAACACAAAATCCCGGTGGCTTTATGAACCCAGAGTTTAACGAGCGCGCTAAGGCTATGGATGTTAATCGCAATAAGGCTATTCTTCAGTATGCGGAGTTTTTGGCAGCTAAGGCGCTGGGCTCTGGCGGCGTCTAAAAGATGCCCACAAAGCGGACCCGCGCATCTTACTGCCCACGCTAGGCTCTTTGGTGCCCGAAGGCATGACAGGAAAACGATGGACGCGCATTCTCGGCGCGGTTTGAAGTATCCACGTATTTAGCGATACCCAAGTGACAGTACTTGCAAGCCTTTAATGCTTACCGAAGCCAAAGATGGCATGTGTTCTTGTATGAGCGTGAATGGGTGCTGGGTTTGCCGAAAAAAGCATAACGCGTTCTGACTAAACTCCAGCTGATGACTAGAGTTGCTCTCATCGAATGGCCTGATTGCTCGTCTCTTTAAGGGCAAAAACCAAAAAACCCGAGCCGGCTGTTATTCCGACTCGGGTTTCTTTAGGTTTCTTCAAAACCCCGACTGGGACAGCCGGGATTCAATGAAGACCTACAGAGCAGACTTTCGTTTAGAAAGCGTACCGGCCCTGTAGGTACCAAGTGCCACCGTTGAAGCCAAAAGGGCTGTCTTCGGGGTAGAGCTGGCCCAAACCACCTGGGTTAGGTGTCTTGTCTGGGTATTCGTCGAACAAGTTATCTACACCAGCCGTTAACTCAAGGCTGTCGGTGAGCTGATAAGACACCTGTGCATCCACCAAGGTTGCTGCATCTACGTTGTAGCCATTACTGGTCGATTTCCAACCACCGTAATAGTTAGCTCGCAGCAGCGTGCGCCACTTACCCTGTGTGTGTGACCAAGCCACGTTGCCCTTCACGTTAGGCAGTAACTCTTCCAAGGCTTCGACACGACCCTCACTGATTGGGTTAATGCTACCCCGATCTGTGACTTCAGTGTCGTTGTAGTTGAACGCGACGGTGACGGTGGAGAAACCACTCATTAGGTCGAAGTTCATGTTACCCACGAGGTCAACACCTTTGGTGCGGGTGTCGAAGCTGTTTGAGAAGAACCGGAACTGAGCCAAATCGTCGAGGCCAATAAAGTCCTGTCGATTAAGAACGCCGGCCTGGTCCATACCTGTCAGCGCGTCGCCCACGGTCTGGTAGCCACCGCCGTTGCCGGCAACGGTATCGGCATAGTTCAGCGCAGCCAAGAAGTCGACGTTGGCACCCAAAGCAATGCGATCTTCAACCTCAATGTCGTAGTAATCAAGTGTCCAAGTAGACGCGCCGATATCAAAGCCAATGCCAAAGGAGTAGTTCACAGCTTCTTCTGGCCCTAACTCCGGTGCACCATTACCACCGTTTGTTGCCGCGATGTAATCAGCACCCAGCTGACCGGCGGCAGAAGTCAAGGGAAGTGTTCCCTGATCTACCAAGGTGCCGTTAACGTTCTGGGTTGTCACGTTAGTGATGCTAGCCTGACCTGCAGTAGGGGCGTGGAAGCCAGTGGAGTAAGCTGCACGCAGACGCAAGGAGTCGGTAACATGAAACAGACCTGCGAGCTTGTAGTTGGTCGTGTTGTCGAAGTTGCTGAATTCCTCGTATCGCACGGCAGCCTGAACAGTCAGCCTGTCGGTGATGTCCGTTTCAACGTCCACATAGAACGCAGTGTTATCTTGCTCTGCCGAGGTATCGTTGGGGAAGCCGCCAAATCCGTTCGAGCTTGAAGAAAAGCCCTGTGAGGCTAGTGGGCCAAGTGCGTAAGACGCTGCATCACCCGCGAACAAATCAAACTCTTCTTCACGATATTCCGCCCCAACAGCGACGTTGAGCTCAGATGCTAAACCAACCTCAAAGCCGTAAGACAAGTCGAGGTTGTAAACCGTTTCTGTTTGCTCCTGCCCACCCGGCACAAAGTCTCTCGGGGTATTTGGACCCAGCGAGGCATTGATGGTGTTACGAATGTAGAAATCGGTTTTGTTCGAGCCGCGCTGTGCGCTCAGGTCATAGTTGAGGCCTGTACCCACGTTGAAAGCACCTCGAGCACCAATCGCAAATGCAGTGTCTTCGTTGGTACCACCGAACCGAGGCACAAAGCCCGCAGGAATGGTTTCAATGAAGGAGAAGCAATTGTCATCGGCTGTCACTGAAGCTAGCAGACCCGGATCAGGGATGACGCCGGCGGATCCGCCCAGAGGAATACCGTCAATACAGCTGCTGCCAACGCCCACACCGTCTAAGTCACCGACTAGAACAGACGGTACACCGCTATCGCTGGCGTAACCTGTAGCATCGACCGTTGGTCCTCTGTAGACACCAGGCCGCTGATTGCTTGTGTTTGGGCCCACGACGTTTCGGTAGAAGAAGCCGCCAGTGACTGCGCGCTCGGCGTAGTTACCGAAGGCGTAAATTTCCAGACTGTCATTAATCTCAAAGGCCGCGTTGAGAAACAACTTGGCATCGTCGTCAACATCGGGCTGACCCCAATACTGAGGCGCTTCGCCTGTATAGGTGTTGATCGCCTGAAAATCGGAAACTGGCGAGTAACCATTGGCCGCAGCAAGGGCCACGTCACTCCTGACTACGGATCTTACGGTGCCCTCGACATCCCGCATTTCACCGGTGATGTTGACAAAGCCACGGTCACCCAGGGGCAAGCCCAAATTAGCGGCCACCATGTAGTTATCGCCATCGCCTTCAAAGGTAGAGCCATAACGAGCAACAACTTCAAAGCCTTCTGCGTCATCTCTGAGGATGAAGTTCAAAACACCGGCAATAGCGTCTGAACCATATTGTGACGAGGCGCCGTCACGAAGAACTTCGACTTGCTTCAGTGCCAATGAGGGAATTGACGCGATGTCTACACCCTGCGCGCCATCAGAAATACCGCCGCCCAAAAAGGAGATGATGGAGCCGCGGTGACGACGCTTACCGTTAACCAGAACCAAAACGTTGTCGGGTGACAAGCCACGCAGGTTGGGTGGTCGCGTGATCGTCGCTGCATCACTAATGGGTTGCGCGTTAATATCAAATGAAGGAACTTGCGTACGCAACATGTCCTGCAAATCGGTAGAGCCGTTGGTGCGCATCTCAGAGCCGCTAATAACATCGACGGGTACCGGAGAATCTTGGGCAGAACGATCAGAAAGTCGGGTGCCTGTGATAATAACTTCTTCTAGCCCGGCATCTTGTGCGATGGCGGTCTGTGCCAAAGTTACCGCCAAGGCAACCCCTGAAACGCGCCATAAAGGGCGTTTATTCATTGATCTCATGTGTAGCTCCTACATCGGGAAATGAGTGTTTTGTGTTTAAGAATGTCGCTGAAATGTGACTTCGCGCAACTTTCCATGCAAAGATACGAAAGTCACCCTCTGCCAGATCATTACTCCAAATGGCTTACTTCGCTACGTTAAAAGTACCAATCGCCGGTTTTAACATGAGGAATTGAAGGCTCGACCCATCATTTAACTGAGGTTGATTAAGTGCAGTAGCAGTATCTGCGCGGGTTTCCCGCCCTCAGATTGACCAGCGCCGCCGTTAAATCTCTTTACTTGTTGAGAACAAGGGCTAGAACCTAAAGTTCGGTGACCGCGCGATACCCCATTTCCATGGCTGCAATCGCATCGGCTTCTGGCGCTGAATCAGAATTGGCGATTGTGATTCGCCCATGGGGCTGCCTGCCAACGGTAACCGAGCCCTCGGGGCCTGCGGCGGGATCTTCGCGGCCTGCCACGGTATAGCCATGGGCCCAGCGGTTTACGGTCAGACTGGCAACATCCCTGTCAAAATTGAAATACTTTGAGGAAAGCATGCCGCTGAGGTGCTCTCTAACCTCTGCTTCGTACACCGAAAAAGGCGTCCCTAGCATGCGGTAACGAGCCTCTCGATACTGTTCTATTGCAGGTATTCCAGATTTTTTACTATAGGGGCAGCTTATCATTTGAAGAACGCAGGGCGCATCGGGCCCTTCGGTATGCTGGTAAGCCCCCAAGCTCACTGGAAAATCTATAAAAAGTGTTTGGTGCATATTGCCGGGAGACATCGCCAGTCCGATGCCTTGTTCTTTGAATGCGCGCCAATTTCGTAGGCCCACCGAGGTATAAACCAGTGGACTTTTTAACTGCTCACTTAATGCTGTCGCTTGCTTTTCGGGTAGGTCGCTTACGATATGGGGAACCATTGCGTTGTGGCAGGCCATCACCACATGACTTGCTGAGATTTTATGAGCTTTATCGCCTCGCATGTAGTGAACGGAGACGCGTTCTGTTCCCGCCTTATCAGGAGAGTGGTGGACGTCTACTACAGTGCTGTTTAGCCTAATCCGCGATGGGTGGTTTGAGCCATCGAGTTGGCCGTAGTCAAATTTTGCGCCAATCAAAGATTCTGCCGTGGCCCCTTCAGCGATCGACGGTATCAGGTATTTCACTATTGCCCGGGCAACACCCGCGTTGCCATCGGGAAAATGATGGATGTAGGGGTGGTCTGCGTCGTAGACCTTCACGGGCGCAAAGCCCAATGCGCCGGCCTCTTTCGCTTTTTTTATGGTGAGCAACTCAGCACTGGCGTCTGACCAGTCGATCGCTGAATGCCTCGCCATGTGCAGAACTTGCGGATCATCGACGCCCAGTGTCTGAGTTAAATAGTCAAAGTAATTGTGGGTTTTGATGTATTCGGGCAAGTCGTCTTCGGAGACGTCGAGGGAGTGAAGGCCACTTTTTAACATATGCAACAACTGACGTTGGCCGCGCTTGGACAGCGGGGTTTGTGCTACCGCCTCCTCGTCAGAAATAGCGGCTCCAGGCAAACCTTCGATGTAGTTATAGTAATTACCAAAGGGATGTCTGACTACCGTATCGCGCCCAAATTGCTTTGCATTGAAATAGGTCGTGGCCCCTAACCCATGATCGCTGTAAAAGCTTTGATTAAAGGCGGTATCAAAGCGAGTTAGGTCTATACCGACGCCCTCGAACAGGGTTTTTACGGCCTCCGGGGCTTCTTTGGGCTCCACAAGTGTTTGTGATCCGCCATAGGTGATCAATTGACGACCATCGATGGTGTGCTCGTTACGTTTGGCGTGGCCCCCAAAGTCATCGTGATTATCGAGAATGAGGATTTTTTTGTCGGGACCGAACCTTTGTCGGTAGAAAAAAGCCGCCGCAAGGCCGCTGAGACCCGCGCCTACCACCACAAGATCATAAGATTCTTGCGTATCAACAATTTGGTCGAGGTCGAAGTCGGCGTTCCATGCGCGGGCATGAGCCATTGTATTAGATCCGGGGTGGTTGCCGCGCAGACCTGTTAGTGCCGGGGGGTATGCCTCGCCTTCTGCAGCCAATGCCCATGCTAGAGGCGAGGGTAGGGTGGTTGCGCCCAGAGCAACGGCTGATCCGTTAATGAAGTCGCGTCGCGTAATCTTTTTCATGTTCGAATATTCCTGCTACCGCTCGAAAATAGAGTTGCCCCAGCAATTAACGGCGCAGCCCAGCTGTCACGTGAAGTGCTGTGCTACAGACTAAATAAAAGGGTCGTTTTAAGCGAGTCTCTTTGGAACAAGGGCTGCGGCCAAGATTGAACTAGTGACTGCATTGTCTTCGTAAACCGACACCCGACACCCGACACCCGACACCCGACACCCGACACCCGACACCCGACACCCGACACCCGACACCCGACACCCGACACCCGACACCCAACACCCCTACTAATGACGGCTCAACATTCGATATCGGCGCGTTCCTGAACCTTTGCCCAGGGGGAATTGTGATTCGACGTTCCGGTGGTGTCTTTATTGACTATCCTGTAGGTATTGAGGCGATTAGCGCCGATAAAAGGCACTGCTTTTTGCAGCGTCGATAACAACGGCTGTAATAGTGCGAGTGCCTATGTTGGCGGTGTCTCGCTGCCTGATGGTGCTACTCCTAAAAGGAAAATTGGAAGGTTCAGTGATATGCCAGAAGGTCCAGAAATACGTCGTGCTGCTGATAAAATTGAAGCGGTGTTAAAAGACAAAACTGCCGAAAGAGTTGAATTTGGTTTGCAGCCACTCAAAAAATTCGGCAAGCGGCTCGAGGGCAGCAACGTATTAACCCTAGAGACTCGCGGCAAGGCGCTGCTGACGCATTTTAGTTCGGGCTTTACGGTTTATTCCCACAATCAACTCTACGGTGTGTGGCGAGTAGTTAAACGCGACAAACTGCCCAAGACTAATCGTCAGCTCAGGCTAGCCATCCATACGGACCAGCATAGCGCCCTACTTTACAGCGCTTCTGATATCAGCGTTTGGAATACGGAGCACATCGAGGAGCACCCTTTTTTACAGCGTATTGGTCCCGACATTCTCAGCCCTGCGCTCACTTGGCAGGCTGTAGCAGAGCGGCTGCAAAGCAAAGCTTTCTCGGGGAGGGCGCTCAATTCTGTGTATCTTGATCAGGCTTTTCTGGCGGGTTTAGGCAATTACCTGCGCAGCGAGATTCTTTTTCTTGCGGGGGTTCATCCTTCGCAAAAAGCGCGTGATCTCAGTAAAGGCCAAGTAGGTAAGCTTGCGCGAACCACATTGGAGATATCCAAGCGTAGCTATGCGCTAGCGGGGGTCACTCTTCCTGAACGCCAATACAAAGCGTTGAAAAAGCGAGGATTCACCTATGGCAAGGCCCGCTTTTTTGTTTTTGGACGGGCCAGCCAGCCCTGCCGCCTGTGTCAAACCAAGATTCAAAGGACTACCGCTAACTCGCGCAGAATTTATACTTGTGCAACCTGTCAGCCGAATTAATTGTTTTACATAACATGTGGCCAAGTTGCGGCCCACAAATTCGAATGCGGTGCTAATGCGCAACAGGGTTGCCCTAGTAGCGAGTGAACCTGCATCAAGGGCGTTGATCGCGTAAAGGGCTACTGGCTAAATACAATATTCCGCACCAGTATTTTTTGTTCACCGCCTTTATTTTGGCTCAAAAAGGCGATGATATTCGTCACGTCCGTGAGGTCAGTGCCGCCGTTTATGTCCTCTATGGAAAGCGCCACTGATGTCCAGGTGTCATTAATTTCATAGGCAGTGCCGGGACCAAATGTTCCGAAGTTATTAACCTGATCTCCGCGTAAGTAAGAGCCTGTCTGGAATCCAACACTAAATACCGCAGACGCGCTGCCTTTGATCTCAAAGCGTAATGTGCCCCCTGCAAATTGAGAGAGGTCCTCACCTAGATCTGCGTCCAGCTCTAAACTTGCTCCCCACCAATCGCCGCCTCGAGGCTGCACCATGACGGTACCGTCAGCGAGCAGCTCGATGTTTGCTGTGCCCTCCCAGGGAATTAATTTCAGTGGGGCGCTGGGGTAGCTCGCTTGGCCATCTTCGAGGGCCGACAAAGTCTGATGGGTTACGACATACAGTTGTTCAGTGACGGTTTCGCCGGGCTCACGCATTTCGTTGCGAGTGTTTATACGCCGCACGGCCATCTGACTCTTGAACGGCGGCAGTAACGCTGATGCCATGAGAGCATTGACGTCACCCGAGAAGCTCTTGACCAGCGGCTTACTGTCACGGGTTAGGCCATCAAATACCCCCGCGTCAGCAGCATCCCACAGGGTGAACTTGAGCGTGTTGTCGAGGCCTATAAGTCCAAAGTGATTTTCGGAGCCTTGAGGGTCTGCCGCTTGTTTCCATCGCTCATCAAATGCCTCGAAGTAAAATAATGAGATGCCGGCACTGTCGGTCCACTCGCGCAAGTACTCATGAAAGAGTTTCTGCTTATACTCGTCGGCGGCTTTTGACCCGTTTATCCCATAGGCTGTTGCGTCAGTTGTTGCCCAGCCGGTTTCACCGATGTGTATCGGTTTTTCAATGCCCAGTGAGGACGCGTATTCAACTACGGCGTTATATTGCGATTTGGCGTAGTCCACTGCGCGATGCATGACGGCGGCGGCCATAAACTGCGGGTCTAATGCCTCCTCTTCGGGGAGCACACCCCAAAACTCTGAGTTGTAAAAGGAATCGTGAAAGGGGTAGGTATGCACGGAAATAAAATCAACGGCGTGCATTAAATCTACCAACTCCTGAGTTTGGTAGACCGTATTCCCACCTCCCCAAGACTCATAGTTGTCGGAGCTTGTGATCCATACCTCTGGCGTAAGTTTGCCGGTAGCTTTTAAGTTCTGTAAATAATTGACCCACTTCGAGATGACCGGCGGGTAAACAAAATACTGAGTAGCCCACTGGACCATTGCCTCGTTTCCGACGGCGATCGCCTTAACAATGTCAGGGTGGGAATTGGCTAATCTTATGGCCGTGTCTATTTCTCGGGTGTTGTTCTCTATATTGCCTAAGGTGTGGTCGGGTGCAGTGTCGCCCACCCAGCGATTGTTTTCGGCATCCCAGACGCCCTCAGCCCACGCATTACGGGCCTCAATCCAGACACCCAGCATCACATACATTTCAAAGTCAGGGTCTTGTGCTTTAAGGGCAGAAATGGCTTCTAACGTTAGCTCTGCTAAGGGGTACTGGGACGTGTTATATGTTCTTAAGAGTTTGATTCCCATGGCCGCCAGAATTTCCATGTCTTCAATGACCTGCTCGAGGGTAGGGGCCTCGTCGCGAGTCAGTCCGCGGTAACCACCGTAGGAGATGGCGCGATACTTAGGGTCACCAAAAATAGCCGCTGGCGACGGGCTGCTGCGCAATTGCTCAGCGCTTTGTGGCAAATCGCAACCCACCAGCACTTGAATGATTAGAGCAACACTTAACCACTTCATTATTCTTCGCACGTTTTTAAATCCTGTGGGACCGTAGGTCAGCGATTATCAAAGATACGCAGTCTTCTAGGAACACTCGATGATTCGCTTTGTCGCACCGCTGAACCTGTTGACCCCAAAGTTATTGGTTTAACAGTACTCAGAGCAGGCCAAATACTGCTTGAGTGCCGTGAGGGGTAAGGCGTTATGAAGAATCGTCGGTAGGCTTAACTCCTGCGCAGGTTTGCCAGGCAGCCCATAACGATTAATCCGGTGCCCAGTAGCGTTTGTAACGTCAGCCCTTCCGCAAAAAACCACCAGCCCAATAGTGCTGCCCATATAAATGCGGTGTACTCAATGGATATGAGTTTCTGTGCTTCAGCGCGCCGATACGCCATCGACATCAGTGCCAGTGACCCCATGGCAAAAACCGCCGCAAAGGCGGCACCGCCCCACTGCATTGCATTGGCGGGTAGAGTGACAAAAAAAGGCGCCCCCATGAGCAGTAGTGCGAATACCATAATATTTTGGTAGAAGACGATCTCCATCGGGCTAGCTATCAGCGAATGCTTTCTTTGTACAATGAGATACAGGGCGTAGAGCAAGGCAAATAGAAGAACCGCTGACAAGCCCAGTAGGTCGCTGTCGGCATCGAGGCTGAGTAACTCGCCCCCAACGACCACAGCGACTCCCATGAAGCCAAGCCCTGCTGCTATTTTGGCGTTGCTATGGATTCGCTCACCCAGCAGGGGCGCTGCAAGAAAAAGGGTGATGATGGGCGCGATGAAAGAGAGGCCAATCGCTTGAGCCAAAGGGATACGGGTTAGGCTGAAAAAGAATAGGTAGGTCATGAGGGTTGTGATCACTGCCCGCAGGACATGCATTCGCAGGACCTGGCCGGAGATCGGCCGAACTCGGCTGGGGGAATAAAGCAGTAGCGCAAAGAGAACGCCGAAGGCCATCCGCCAAAACATAGCGCTGTAGGTTCCCATAGCTAATGCCTGCGCTTTCATAACAGCATCCAGCAGTGAAAACAGCAGCACGCCAAGCGCAGCCAGAAAAACCGGAAAATGTGTGCTTTGCTTCATGCTGAAGCCTTCTCCAATGTTGGTGTGCTGGCGCACTGCGCAATAGCGTGGATTTGAGCAGATATGATCTCTTCTACCAACCCCCATTTAAGACTTTCTGTTGAGGTTCAGGGGTACTCAGTACGCCTTAAGTACTGGGGATTTGGGGAAGTGGTGGGCGCAAGGGAGCTTGAGCCTAAGTTAAGCTGTTAGTGAGACCTTGGGCAGTGATCGCCTGAAACGTCTTGATCGCTAGCGTGCGTCCAACCTTTTGGCACACTCCAGCGCCATTTCCTGAAAGAGCTTCCCTCGCTCATTAAAAAAATCCAGTAAATGAAGTGATGTGGGTACGAAGGCAAAACCTAATTTAGCGTCGGGATGCCATTGAAAAATGGAACCGCCCAGCCCCATCCAACCATAAAAGCCCTCACGCCCCTCGTTCAAGGCTTTGGTGAACCGCGAACTGGCGTCGGTACATGGCAGGAATTGGTCCACACCGCCCTGAGTAAAGCGCGTTGGCAGCAGCCCTCCCATAGTCGCGGGCATTGGGTCTTTGTGCAGCTCCTGCCAAGCAGGTGTGCTCAGGCAGTTGACTGAGTCGAGATGGCCGCCGGCGGCCATCATTGCGGCTATGCGTGCCAGCCCCCTGGCGGAGGCATGGGTGTTGGCCGAAGGGGTTTCCCCGCGACGCATGCGGTTGTCGTTGAAGAAACCGATACCTCGCATTTCCCGGACCGGAGGCGTTCTCAAAGAGGACCCTTTGCGCACAGCAAGCAGAATTTTCAGCAGCCGCACCATCAATTGCAGGAAACTATGCAGCACCCTACGCCCAAGGGCTTTCGGTCGGAGGCTGGCCAGAATGTGACGTCCGATACTAAGAGGCGTTATTTTACTGACGCGCTGAAGTTGCTCTGCATTCAGGCCCACCATAACGTCAGCATCGAGAGGGCCACTAATCTCCTCAGCGAGGTACTCACCGATCGTGCGCCCTGCAGGATCTACTCTACGAAACACTTCGTTTACGATCCAGCCCCGGGTCATAGCGTGATACTCACGCCGGCCTACTTCGGGCGATCGAAAGTGCTGCTCCTGCTTTTCAATAATATTGCCAAGCCGGTTCGCCTTGATGTTTTCCGGCAGTAAGTCGTCGACGTCTATGGCGGTGTCAAAGTTGGCAAGCCCAGCTTCGTGACGCATCACATCGGCAACGCGGGTGTTCTCCTTGCCACCCCCACGGTATTCGGGCCACACGTCTTCTACTCGGGTTTCATAGTTGAGCAGGCCTTTGCCAACCAGTGATGCAATAGCGATGGCCTCGAGGCTTTTGCCACTGCTAAAGACATTGACCAGTGAGTCGGGTTTAAAAATGGGGCCGTCAGCTTTTGAGTAACACAGGTCCACAACCTTTTGACCGCGGTGATAAATACAAAGCTGCGCATTTTCTTCTGCTAGGGTGTGCATCTGCTTCTCGAAAAGTTGCTGCACAGGCTCGAAGCCCGCTGCCGTAGTGCCATTGATCACGTGTCTGAAAACCCCTGTTCATTCGAGATATTGTTGTGACTGCAAATTGCAGCCAGCTGTTACCACAGGGGCACCATAGCCTGAAGTGCAGTCTCAGGCGAGCTGCTCTGAGGTTGAAGCTGAAGCTGCTGGAAGGTGCAAGTTGGACACTTGCTGGAGCCTCACGGCATTGGCTCGACGGTAGGTTGCATGAACATTGCGTCTATTACCACTCTGGTGGCTATTTTAAGGGTTATCTCAACGGCTAACGTCATCGAATGTCTGGCATACTACAAAAAAACCACCTAAAGCTTTTTTTATGGCGCACCACAGTGTTCTCGATTTAGTCCCCATTACCCTTGGCAGCGACGCAGGGTGCGCCCTCGAGCGCAGCAAGCAGCTAGCTATAAAGGCAGAGCAGTGGGGGTATAAGCGGTATTGGGTCGCAGAGCATCACAACATGCCCGGCATTGCCAGCTCGGCAACAGCGGTGGTGATCGGTCATCTTGCCTCGGCAACTCAGACCATTCGAGTGGGCTCAGGGGGGATCATGCTGCCCAACCATGCGCCACTGATGGTGGCGGAACAGTTTGGAACGCTGGCCACCCTATACCCCAACCGAATTGATTTAGGCATAGGTCGCGCACCGGGCACCGATGGCCTTACGATGCAGGCTCTGCGACGTAATCTTGCCGCAAGTGTCGAAGACTTCCCCAGAGACGTGATGGAACTTCAGCAATACCTAAAGCCTACCCAACCCGGACAACGCGTTAGCGCAACGCCGGGGGCTGGCACTGAGGTTCCGATCTGGATTTTGGGTTCGAGTTTTTTTGGCGCGCAGCTTGCGGCCACCTTGGGGATGCCTTTTGCTTTTGCCTCACACTTTGCGCCCACCTACCTGAGCGCAGCAATCGGCACCTATCGCGAGCAATTTAAGCCCTCCGGTACCTTAAAAGAGCCTTATGTCATGCTGGGCTTTAACCTGTGTGCCGCAGAGAGCGACGCTCACGCCCATTTTTTACGTTCGTCGTCGCTGCAGTCCTTTGTCAATTTAAGGCGAGGAGTGCCGGGTCCTTTACCAGAGCCCATCGAAGGGTTTGAAGCCAGCCTCTCCCCCGCGGAGCGACAGATGGTTGAGGTGATTGGCCAATGCTCAGCGGTTGGCAGTTTAGAAACCGTTCAAGCGCAAATCGGCGATTTCCTCGCTCAGACGGGGGCAGATGAGCTGATGCTGGTATCTTCGATTTTTGACCCGGAGCAGCGTTTAAAGAGCTACGAGCTGGGGTCAATTGCGATGCAGAATCTCGCTGAGGCCAACGCACCACGTCGGGCTGTTTGCTGATTAACTTCCAGCGTTCGTGTCTATGAATTATCTTCCGCTGAAGCTTAACGCTCACAATGCCACATACTGAGCCCCAAAATCTGGGTGAAGCATTCGAAGTGCTATGCTGCACTTTCTCCAGCGACATCTTTATCCATAGCCGCCGTATTTACCTCAAGTGGCTGGTTTTGAGCACCCTGTTATGCATCTTGTTTCGCTTACAGCCATCACTTGAAAACACCAAGGAATAGCATTGAAGTTCATTATTAAGAATTGGGAACAACTCACGCTTACAAAAAAAATCTTGCGTATTTTTGATCGGTTAGTGATTGGAGTATTAAGTATTCACCTTGGTTTTGCTGCCTATGCTCAGGCTTTTTCTGAGAGTTATATGGATCGTGTTTTTGTAATTGAGCATGGTTGGCAATTCAGAATCCTATATCCCATCGCAACGACTCAGTTAGGTTTTACTCCTCCCTTTTTAGGAGTGGCTTATGTCAGTAAAAGTGCGATTGATGCTGCAGGAGTGACCATAGAGGAGGTCAGCGCACACGAAGCCAAGCACATCCAGCAGTTTTGGGAGCTGGGATTCAATCACTTTGGGGTTGAAACATGGAAGTTAGAGGGGGTGGCCGAATATGCTCGAGGTAAACCAACAGCGGATTTGTGTCAGCCCATAGAAAACGAAAGTGTGATTCGACTGAATTATAGAGATTACTTTATTGCTGTAACTTATCTAATTGAGAAGGAGGGTTTAAGTGAAAAAGAGATATATGAAACAAGTGAGTACCCTATCGAAACTGCAACACAATGGCTTTTGAATAATAGGTGTAAAAAAATATAAGAAGCTACTCAAAAAGAAAAATAACAATGGGTTGTTATTCGTGCCGCGCTTCTTTTAACCAACTGTCATTGACCTCTTAGCGAGGCGTTATCTGTCGCGCTTGTTGTTAGGCTGCCTAGAGGCTATGGATCCCAGTTTGTGTCGCTTTAAGTGTTGGGCCGTGCCGGGTCATCTGAACAGCTTCCCACACCTTATCAAGAATTTTTCTGCTGCAGATCAACCGCCGGTAGTTGGTGTGCCTTCTTATCAAACTGTAGTGCGGTTAGGCGATCGAACTTAAACGCGATTGCCAATAGATTATCTGGAAAGCTCTGCAACCTTGTATTGAAATTCATGACGGAGTCATTGAAGCCGGCACGGATCAGGGCAATTTCATTCTCGAGTGTAATCAAGCGCCTGTTGAAATCGGTGACCACCTGATGACCCTCCAGATCCGGATACCTTTCTAAACACAGCGATAGCTCATCGATCACTCTCGACTCGTGAGCCATATATGCATCTGCAGCCTTCACGTTTTCTACCTGTGCCCGCTCGGTTCTGAGCTCGGCCAACGCCTGCTGTAATCTGTTTTCATGCTCTAAGTAGCGCTTAACAACGCGCTCGAGGTTAGGGATAAGAGTAGCGCGTTTTTTCAGAGAGACATCGATATTAGCCCAGTTACGAGCGCAACGTTGACGCAGAAATATAAGGTCGTTGTACATTAAAACGATCAGGAATATCGTGAGGAAGAGAGGTGCAATCAGGGCAGCCGTGACAAAATCCGCCGACGAGAAGTTGCCATTACTTCCGCCAATCCAAAGGCCAACACCAAAAAGCAGGCTGGTACCTAGACTTAACAGCAACATGGCTTTTGAGGCCTTGATAAACATCACTTCTGCTTCGGAGCGATTCGAAATTATGTAAGGCGCTTCCTTATCGTGACTCAGCACCAGTGAATTTCCCGTGGTCTTATCGGCCTTTGCCTTACCCAGCAAATAGAGATCATCACCCGGTTGTAGACGCCGTTCAATGTACCGCTTCTTCCCAAACTGACTTGTGGATTTGTGCTTGGTAATGATCTCGGCTTTGCTGGGGAATACCCGTAATTTCCCTTCGTCATCCTCACAGTAAAACGGCTGTTTCTGGGTTTCTTCGTGAATTGTGTGCCAAGAAGACCGCTTACCCGAGCCACGCTTCTCCTGTATCTCGTAGTGGTACCAAGTGCAGGCAAAGCCGCTGACTGGGCCAATTAGGCAAGCTCCCTCATCCTCCGCAACGAGCTTTCCTTTCAGCTCTGTCAGGCCAAATACAACGCCCATGGTTTTACTGGTTGGTAGATTTTCCTGCATGCGTTTGACTTTAATTAATCGAAACGCGAGCCAGGCCAGTATTGCAATTAACACCAGTGCAACGAAGGTCAGAATCAGCTGCTGGCCAACACGGGTAGGCTGATAGGCCTGCACCGCCTGATCAGCTATGCGCTGCTGATCGACTGGTAGGGCAATAACCGGCGGTTTGGCCTTACCGCGCATTATTGCGTAAGGTTTTTCTGGAAAGCGGTTGATCTGTCGCATATAACGGGAGCGCACTAAGTACGCAGTGTTACGCCAGTTATTGATTTTCTCCTTTTCCAAGTCTGTCAGCGCACCATATTCTGGATTGCCGAGATTAAAGGGCAGCTGCCAACCCGGAAATATAATGTTGTGGTTTTCCAACACGGATGTGATCTGATCTTCTGTACGTTTTAGCTGGCTATCAACACGGTCATAGCCGGCTTGAACATCAGATTCCAGGCTCTTAAAGCCATAGCTTATTAGCAAGGTGCTGCTGGCAACTGTGATCAATCCCAGAAACGCCAGCACACGGTGCAGGCCTAGCGTGAAGGCCAATGCACAGCACATCAGAACCAAGAAAGACACGCCACCCCACAGAAGAAATATGGCATTGGCACTGAGCTCACTTCGCTCCGATGCACCCGTGAAACTGGAGATGATCGACAGATAGTCGCCAATTTCATCGAAGGTCACGGTCGGCAGTTTGGGGTCTGCATGCAACCAACCAAACACCGTGATCTGTTGGCCGGGCTCAATGCGCCACTCGGTATGCCTTATTCTGCCAGATTGTTGCTGATAACTTTGATGCACGGACCAATTGATAAGATTGCGCTGGTGCTTGGCACGGATATTGGCGTTGCCACTGGCATCTGTCAGGTGAAAATCTACGGCGCGGGACTCATCCTTGAGGGTTCTCCAGCTTGTCCCACCCTCAGAGTTGCGATGCTCCTTTTGGACGAGGTGGCGGTAGTAGACACTTTTGGTGTTGGTGCGCGGTGATGTAAGCACCTCATCACTCGGCTCAACTCTGCCCTGTAACTGGCTCTCACCACCCGCAGCTCCGTGGATTGTGGTCAGAGGAGTTCGTTCTAAAATTCGAAAATCCAGAACGCTCTGGAAGCCCTCATTACTGAGCACTAATGCGAAGTAACACAGCGCCACAACCGCCAGTGCACCCACCCTCCGATCGTACCATTGCATATTGGCTTCCGATGTTATTTTACTGTTGCTCAATAATAGCAACTCAAGAAAATTCTTCAGCGACTGTCTTGATTTTTTAACTGAAATAGAGGGCTTCGCGAAACTTCGGCCACTTGTCTTGAAATTATGTCCCTAGGTCGCTTTGACAATGTATATCCGCTCACCGATAAATTTTAGAACGCGGAGAGCCGAGCCACAAATTTTCAGTGGCTGGCCCGCTTTGACTCAATCTACTTGTGGGTAGCGCTGGGCTGGAGACCACTACTGCCTTTTAGCGGTAAACTAGCGATCCCAACGGTGGCTAATGATTGCAATTGCAGACGGCTTAGAACACGCTTGTTGCGGAATAATTTTAACTATGTGAAAAAAGGATACGCAGTATGCCGCGAGTAAATTTAGAGGGTAGCTCTTCGATTGTTACAGGAGGCGCGTCAGGGATAGGTGAAGCCTGTGCGCGTCAGCTGGCCGAATTAGGCTCAAAAGTAGTCGTTGCTGACCTTAACGAGGAGCGCGGCAAGCAAGTAGCCGAGGAAATTGGGGGGCAATTTGTTAAGTGTGACGTCTCAAGTATTGAAGACGCAGATGCAGCCGTCGCTGCCGCTGCGGCCCTAGGTCCACTCAGGGCTTGCGTGAACTCTGCAGGTCTGGGCGCCGCAGGTCGTACTGTCAGCCGAGACGGCGACCCCTTCCCACTAGACAAGTTCACCTTTGTGATCAAAGTAAACCTGATTGGAACATTTAACATGCTGAGTCGCGCTGCTGCTCAAATGGCAAAGAACGAGCCACTTGATGATGATGGCGGTCGCGGTGCTGTTGTGAATCTTGCGTCTGCGGCAGCCTTCGACGGACAAATTGGTCAGTGTGCTTACTCGGCATCTAAAGCAGGGGTGGTCGGCATGGCGCTTCCCATTGCCCGTGACCTCGCCGCCGTGGGTGTTCGCGTCAACACCGTTGCACCCGGTCTCATCGATACGCCCATTTACGGTGAGGGGCCAGAATCTGAGGCATTCAAAGCTCACCTTGGACAGTCGGTGCTGTTTCCGAAGCGGTTGGGTAGCGCTGAAGAGCTTGCCTTTGCTGTCGTCGATTGCATCACAAACCCCTACATGAATGCCGAAGTCATTCGACTCGATGGTGGTATTCGCATGCCGCCCAAGTGATTGGGGATATGGCCGCGGTGTCGGCGGGGTGTCTGGAAGTGCTCATGGAAATCTGCGGGTAACTTCAGGTACTCCCTTATTACTAGCGTCTCATAAACCGTCATTACTATAGGCGGCTGACAAGCCTCAGAGCTTTCAGAAAGTAGAGAGTGACTATGCTGCTACCCGCCTATGCGACCGGTTTTGCCCTGGGTTTTTCATTAATTTTGGCCATTGGTGCTCAGAATGCCTTTGTGCTGAGGCAGGGTCTGCTTCGCCAGCATGTGCTGCTTGTGGTGTTGTTCTGCGCCACGGCCGACACGCTCCTGATCTTGGCCGGTGTCGCGGGGCTCTCGGCGCTGATTGCGGATTTAGTCGGTCAGTACGCTTCCGTGCTATTCGGACTTGCTGCTCTATGGCTTGCCGGTTACGGGGTGATGCGGCTGGGCAGTGCTATTCGCGCTGACGATGCAATCAGTACGGACGCCGCGACGGCCACTACTGTCACGGCGGTCCTGACGACAGCGGCCATACTGACCTTTGGCAATCCGCATGTTTACCTCGATACCGTTGTGCTGATTGGCGCGGTGTCACTGCAGTTTCATGGCACGTCAAAATTGGCCTATGGCGCTGGTGCGATCACGGCAAGCTTTGTCTTCTTTTTCATACTGGGTTACGGAGCGAGTTTGCTAGCCCCAACAATGCAGCGGCCAAATGCCTGGCGTATTCTGGATGCATTGATTGCCCTGGTGATGTTTGTGCTGGCGCTAGGAATGGTTAAGGCTGGCGGCTGGCTTGGCGGTTAAACGGTCGCTGGATATGCGGCTTTCATCATATCTGTATGGCGTCGTATGATTTCCCAAACCCTGGCCACCTATGAGCAGGTCACGTATGAGCTTCTTGGCCGAAGCAAATAAGTCGCCGGGAGCACCCAAGCGCGAGAAGCGCGATCCAATAAGGCGCGCAGCTGTGTGGGTGTCAGCATAAAAAAAGGGCCATTCCGAGGAATGCCCCTTTTGTACGAAACACACTATCAAGTTTGCAGTGCCTTAGCGTGGAAAGCACAACGTTAACAGCGGCTAGCCATTGGCTTGCTCAGTCAACGGCAATAACCACCTTGTTAATGGTGCCGGTGAAGCGGGTTTCCGTTGGCCCTACACCGATGTCTTCTGCGACCGGCGTCTGGTTGTCGAGACCCACGTCAGCCGTTTCGTCGGCAGAGAATATCAGCGGCTGGGTTCTGCCAATTCTGCCGGACGCGACTTCTTTACCGTTCACAGAAATGGTTGCGTCGCCGCCTTTGCCCAAGCCGCCACCGTCGTAGTCAAAGTTCATGACAATGGTTGCCGGACCGGGGGGAATCGGCTTCTCCGCTGCGACAGTAAATCGCTCAAGACCGAGGAAGTTATAGGTATAAATCGGTCGACCGTCTTTCATGTAAAGCGACCAGCCACCAAAGCGGCCACCCTGAGTCAGGATTACCCCGGTTGTGCCTTTGTCGACTTCAACGTCTGCGGTAATGCTCTTCGACCTGTTCTTGGAGTTCATGAAGACATTCTCCAACATGCCGTTCATACCGTCATACAGCGTCAGTGACTTTCGGTCGCCCAGTAAATCAGGGCGTCCTGCGATAGCAGGATTCACGCGCTCCACTGAACGATCGTCAATCGGCAGCACGTTGTACTTCTCGGCCTCTGCCATAAAAGTGGCTTCCATTGCTGCCACACGCTCAGGGTACTGATCAGCCAGATTATTCACCAAGCTGAAGTCTTCCTTCGCGTTGTAGAGCTCCCAAACGTCATCCTCAAGCGGCTTTTGCTTGCCAGTCTGCCAAGGTGCCCGGTGCAACACGCGGGCGAACCAGCCATCCTGATACAACGCTCGGTTTCCAAACATCTCAAAGTACTGAAGCGTGTGCTGCTCAGGGGCATCAGCATCATTCAAGCTGAACATGAGGCTCGTGCCGGCCATGGGCTCCTGAACCGTTCCATTGACGCTAGTGGGCTCGGGCAGGCTAGCAGCCTCAAGAATGGTCGGCGCGATGTCGATTACATGAGAAAACTGGCTGCGAATTTCGCCCTGACTTTCGATGCCGTCAGGCCAATGGACGATCATGCCATTGCGGGTGCCGCCAAAGTCAGAAGCAACTTGCTTGGTCCACTTAAACGGCGCATCAAAAGCCACTGCCCAGCCCGCTGACATATGCGGAAAAGTATATTCACCGCCCCATTCATCGAGACGGGGCATCAGGTCTTCGACCTTTTCAACGACTTGGTTGAAGTAGGTCATTTCGTTGTACATGCCGATGAAACCACCCTCAGCGCTGGTGCCGTTGTCACCCGCAATGTAAATAATGATGGTGTTGTCTAGCTCGCCAATATCTTCCACTGCATCAACCAGCCGGCCGACATTCACGTCTGTGTGCTCCATGAAACCGGCAAAAACCTCGGCCTGACGCGCGAAGAGCTTACGGTGGTCTGCAGGGAGATCTTCCCAAGCACTCAAATCCTCTGGGCGATCGGCTAGCTGAGTGGTTTCAGGAATGATGCCCATCTCTTTTTGCTTGGCGACGGTCTCGGTGCGGATCTGATCCCAGCCCTTATCAAACTTACCTTTGTACTTATCAGCCCACTCCTTAGGTACGTGGTGCGGCGCGTGCACTGCGCCGGTCGCAAAATACATATAAAAGGGCTTGTCGGGCGTCATCGACTGCTGCGCTTTCATCCAGCCAATCGCCTGATCGGTCATGTCGTCGGTAAAGTGATACCCCGGTACGTGGGGCGGGTTCACGCGGGTCACACCATCGTAAACCAGCGGATACCATTGATCGGTTTCACCGCCAATAAAGCCATAAAATTTGTCGAAGCCTGAGTGCGTTGGCCAGCGGTCAAACGGACCGGAGACACTGGTTTCCCAGGCGGCCGTCTCGTGCCACTTGCCGAAAGCACCTGTGCTGTAACCATTGAGGCGCATCATCTCGGCCACTGGCGCTACTCGGTTAGGAATCTTTCCGGTGTTGCCCGGAAAAGCGGTCGCCGTCTCCATAATGGAGCCGGTATTGGTCTGGTGGTGGTTGCGACCAGTCTTCAGAGCGTTCCGCGTGGGTGAGCAAAGCGCCGTCGTGTGGAAGTTGTTATAGCGGAGGCCGCCCTCGGCCAGGCGGTCCATCGTCGGCGTATTAATGGGTCCACCAAATGGGGTGGTCGCACCAAAGCCCACATCATCAATCAACACAATAATGACATTCGGTGCACCCTCTGGCGCTTTGACCGAAAACAACGGTGGCGTCTCGACATTACGGACGTCGAGCTCCTTAAACTTGGGCGGATCAGGTTCCGCAATGGGGAGATGCGTGCGATCCACCTCGAAGGCGTGCGCACCCACCCCCACAGTTAAAAACGAAATGCTCAGCAATAACCTTTTGGCAGTCTTCATATCTTTACTCCCCATCTTTTTCCTATTCGTTAAGCTTTCATCAAAGTTAACGGCCGCTAACTTAGCCTGTGAGCACTCGACCCCTAAAAAGGGCCGCTACTCATGCTGGCCTTTCAATAACAAACAAATGTTAGCTTAATGTAACTTTCGGATAACTACAAAGGAAAGGGAAAATCGAGGATTTGAGAGCAAGTTGTCACCTTTTGCACCGTTGGCAGCTCTCGGCATGTCGGCGGCGCTTAGTGAAGCGATGCCGCAATCACCTTTGTATCAGTCTGCGAGCACCGACTCGAGGTAGGCAAGCACAACGCGCTTTGCTTCCTTGTGGTAGGTCGGGGTGAGGGTCCCCTTTTCAATGAGAGATTTACGCCACACAAGATCTGCAAGTTCTGAGCATATTTCGCAGGCCCTTGCAGTTCGTCGCGTCTTGGGCACCAAATCCTGCTGGTGAAGCAATGTAAACAGCGCTCCCCCAAAATCACGGCTCACTGTGTTGACCGCTACAAGCGATACCGGGAGCAGCGCGAGAATCATCTCCACACGGTTCTTGAGATAGAAATCGCGCACGCTGTCGATATATAGCACCATCACTTCACGCCAATCAGGGGCACTTGGCGGTTGGGGCAGTTCGGCGACCATTTTCTGCATACCACGCTGATAAAGCGCATCCAGCAGCGACTCAATCGACGCGAAAAAATAGTAAAGCGATGCTCGTGGTACAGCGGCTTGCTTGGCAACTGCATCGAGCGTGATCGTCTCAAGTGACCCCGCTTCGAGAATCAAATATTCAGCCGCTGCAATAATGCGGTTGTAACGCTCCACCCCGGGCTTTCTCGTCGGTTGGCGAGCGGGTATGCCGATTTTTTTGGCCATGATTTCTTCGCCTGCGTGTTCGATGAGCATGACATAAACCTTGCGTGTGAAGACACACGCTGTCGATTTTTGTCTTCTCAGAAATCTGCATCGTACTATTGATGAATTCCGGCAAGCAAAAAATTTGTGGGCATTAAGCCGCTGCACCTAGCCACACAACCTCAATAGCTCAAGGAGATTGCTGAGCCCCGCGTCCAACTCGCACTGGGAAAGGATCGCGCACTGGGCGTCTACTAAATACGCTCAATCTATTCTTAAGTTAGAAAGGCCTGAGGTAACCCACAGGGACCCACGGAATCTGTCGCTTATAGAGATTTATTTGCCGTGACGTTAGCTCTAACCTATTCAACTGACACTTTGCTGCGACATCGGATGTGAAAATCTTCTCATTTCGCCTACAGGTTGTCGGCATGAGTAAAAACGACGAGTTGGTAACCTAAATAAGTCTGGTTAAGTCAGTCGCAGCGGTCTGTTCCGCAGATGGCGTTGCGGCGTTAAAAAACCAGGTGAGAGCGTTGGCATAATTTTCTGGAGTTTCCCTATGAGCGATAAATCACTGTCCCTGATCCTCGGCAGCGGCGGTGCCCGAGGCATGGCACATGTAGGCGTGATCCGCTGGCTGGAGGAACATGATTATAAGATTGCATCTATCAGCGGGTGCTCAATGGGCGCGCTAGTGGGTGGAATATATGCCTGTGGGAAATTGGCTGAGTTTACTGATTGGCTGCGGGCCCTCGACAAGCTCGATATTGTAAAGCTGCTGGATGTAACTTTGAGTGATGGCGGATTTGTAAAAGGTGACCGGATTATCGAAACGTTAAAAGAGCTGGTCGGTAATCACCGCATCGAAGAGTTGCCGATTACGTTCACGGCTGTCGCCGCGAATATCGAAGATGAAAAGGAGGTCTGGCTAAATCGCGGTCCAGTATTTGACGCCATCCGGGCGTCCATTTCACTGCCACTGTTTTTTACCCCGGCTCAGCTGGGTGAGCAGCGCCTGCTTGATGGAGGCATTCTGAATCCGGTGCCTATTGCACCGACCTTTAACGACGCTACCAGCTTGAAGCTGGCGGTGAATCTCAACGGCAAGCCGCTCGCCTATGCCCAGCCCGTGAAAGAAGCGGCGGTGGAAGGTCAAAATGGTCTTCGTGAAAAGGTGCAGACTTACATTGAAGACCTCGCCCGACGTTCGGTGAGCAAAGTCGATATCGATATGGATATGTTCGATATTGCCAACCAGACTTTCGATGCTATGCAAGGTGCGATTGCGCGGCACAAGCTTGCCATCTACCCACCGGACGTCGTGGTCGAAATTCCTCGTAACGCCTGTGGCACTCTCGAGTTCGACCGCGCGGAAGAGATGGTCGAGCTGGGCTACGAGAGCGCAGAGCGCGCGCTAGGTTCGCTCAGTTGACTTTATTCCCGGGCGCAGTGCCCGTTTGGGAAGCATCACTCTTGGAGAAGCGGCGCGAAGCATTAGTGGGCTAGCCGGAGCTTCAGCGCAACAAGTTTGCAGCGCTGCGGTTAATTCATGGTGGTAAATGCAGCAGCGAGGAACGCGAACAGGATTGAGATGCCAAAGAGGGCGGGTAAAACTAATGCGGTGAAGCTAGTTGGCACATGCCCTGAGGTGTCGGGCATCCTCTCAGGGAGCCATAGCCTTGCTACACAGAGCAGTAGAAGGCTATACAGCAGCGACAATAAAGATACCGCCATAGCAGGCCCCAGCCCTTGGGGTTGAGTGAGATGGGGTAGGGCAGCAAGTACACCGCAGGTAAAGCCGGCGGCACCTATGCCCAGTAGTCGGGTGGCCCAACCCGTGCTTCGACCTGCACCGCTTACTCGGTCGATGAGTGCGAACAGGATGACCCCGCCGGTAACCAAGGATGCGGCCTCCAAATTTATGATTGACTCAACTCCGGGGCCCATAAAGACACACGAGGCTAGAATAAAGGTGAGCAATAGAGTGCCCAGAAGCTTGAACTTGAGGGGAATAACCAGGTTGTCCGGTGTACGTGCAAACGGAGTCAATACGGCGGCCACCACCAATCCCCAGAGGGTGGGCGCTAAAGTCACGCTAAGTATACGACCGATTTGCGTGGGATCCGCTACATCGGTGAGCATTTGCACCAGCCCCATCAGTACGAGGATGATCATCAGGGGATGAATTAAGTCTGTTATCAGATTGATACGATTTCGACTGAAGCCACCCGCCGCGGCGAGGGATAAGGTCAAGCTAGCAACAATAACGATGGGAGTGAGATTAAATAAATGTGCAGCGGTAACGTACAAGTTAGCCTCCTTTGGCACCCCAGACCCTCAGCAATTCGACAAGACCCTGTAGGCACAGATCCAATAACAGCAATGGAGCAATGCAAGCACTGCAGCTCAAACTTTTCCAGATAAAGTTCTCATTTGGGCGTGGGAAGCTCTAGAAATATAATCTAGGTCACAGGTTGCCTATAGAGTGTCACCAAGCGTGAAAGTTTTAAGGCCCTGTTGAGGGCAGCCTCCTTCGCTAATGCTGTTGACGGGTTTGGGCATGCCATTTCTATACGTCCATTCTTGAACGAAACCACGTGGCAGCCAATGTCACACGTTGTTTGGTGGCCTCTTTATTATATAAGTGTGGTTGAGCTGGCACCCGCTCCAGAAAAAAGAGCTGGCGATGGAGGTGGCGCCTTGACTGGCGGTAACAGAAGGGGCTGGGCAGGGGCGAACTATTCTTTGGCTATTCTGAATCTGTCGCTTATCGAGGTTTATCTGCCGTGGCTATAGCGTTAATTTATCCACCTGCCACTTTGCTGCAAATGCTTTAGGAGGTAGATCTATGATTACCTACACATATTGGCTTCTGGCTTTCGGGCTCACGCTGATGGTCATGCTGCTGGTTGGAGCAAAATTTAAACAATGGCGCACGGCTACAGTACTAGCTGTCGTGTTGCTCATCGGCGCGTGGGCCGCTTACTACTTCCATTTCCAGCAACTTTTTGTCAAGCAATGGGGGGGTGTGATGAGCGTAACTGTGCCCGATGGGCAGCGGCACCTGAACGCCACCTGGAAAGATAATCATCTTTGGATAGAGAACTACGACCCTAAATCCAATGTCTGCATCTTTACCGAATTTTCCAAGGGCAACATGCTGCAGGGCAAGGTCATTATCAAAAACTGCAACCCTGCCGCACTGGGCGAATAAGTGAGTCGGGGCTGCTTCTCGTTGAGCCCGGCACTGCTCTCGAAGAACAGACTCCGACGTCTGAATGGCCAAGTAGCGTACTCTGGGGCTAAGGGCCTTCCGCAAACGCCAGTCCGCGGTGTCTGATTAAGTGGGCCGACTGGCCCCAGTCGGCATGATCAGCTGATCTTCTTCATCTCGGGAAGCCGGAAGTCTTGTAGCTCTTCCAGTTTCGGCTCGTAGATGCGGAGAAGGTAGTACCAGCCCTCAGCGGTCGGGAGATGGTTTTCGACGTCGCCACAATCACCAAAGCGAGCATCAAAAGAGCCATCCTCGTTCAAGCTCATGTTGCACTCATTCAGCATGCCGTCTTCGTTGTACATCCACCCGTCCGCGTCATAAATGGTGATCGAGAACCCCCCGGGATCTTTGAAAGACGGGGCGGAGTAGGGGGTCATGTAGCAGCCGTCGTTGTTGAACTTGGGAGAGCTCAAGTACGGCGGCTGTGCATCGGGTAAAAGACCCCAGCCGATTCCCTGATGATCGCCTCAGATGGTGGGGCGCCAGTACAATGTGTCACTTATTGCACATTTGTTAGGTTCCTGTTGATATACCATAGTGTGTTGGCATGTCGTGGTGGTATGTCGGAAGACCATTCCTAAAAGGGAGATATTTATGCAAATTGTGAGAGCCATAGTGCTGAGTTTTTGTGCGTTCATGATCCAGCCGGCGCTGGCTGATGAGGTCGAGACGACACTGGAGAATTTCCGCACGGCGGGTGCTGGCGAGTTTATTGAGGACGCTTATGGCTACGCAGTGTTCCCCAGTATTGGAAAAGGCGGCATTGGTATTGGTGGTGCGCACGGTAAGGGTTTTGTCTATCGGGATGGCGAGCGGACGGGCAAGGTAAAAATGAGTCAAATTACCTATGGCCTGCAGTTAGGCGGACAGGTGTATAGCCAAATGATTTTCTTCCGAGATGAGCGCTCCTATAACGACTTCACGTCGGGCAATTTTGAGTTTGGTGCACAGGCGACTGCGGTGGCGCTCACCGCGAGTGCAACGGCTTCGACTTCAACTGGTGGCGGTGGCACTGCGTCTGCCGGGACCGACGCCGACTCTAACGACGTAACCGCTGAAAATAAGCAGTACGATGGTCGCAGTGGTATGGCGATCTTCACGATTGCCAAAGGCGGTCTGATGTACGAAGCCACGCTGGGCGGCCAAAAGTTCAAATTTGAAGCGTTAGACGATTAGCCCACAGAGTTAGATGAGGCCGCTTGATAGCGGCCTTTTTTTTGGCGTAGTAAATGGTAGGCCCTCTTGCGCAATGAGATAACGGGTCACAACATAAAATTCTCGATACGAGAGTCGGTTCGCGTCCTCGTCTGGATTCGGGAAATATACGCTTATGGTTGGTGCACCTCGAACATACTCGGCCATTCCCTCGCGCCTCCATTTTTCTAGTCGGTGATATTGCAGCCTCCCTAAATAATCAACCTGCTCAAGGTGCTTCCCTTCATGACGACGCACACCCTCTATGCTTGTACCCAGACGCTCAATCGCCTCTCGGTTCACATAGGCAACCGACACAAAGGGCAAAGCAAAGCCGATTCTATTGTTTAAAGGATGGAGCAATTTGAATTGCCAATCTCGTTCGATGATAAAGCGCGCTCTTCCCAAGTCTCGGCAGTTGTATGTGCGTAGCGGGCATAAATACCGTGGGTCGCGATAAAAATTATCACGGCAACATCGACCATTCGACGGGCAATCCTAATCGCAGGGTGCGCCTTAAAAGCTCTATACGTTATTACTAACTTAAAAAATTGACCGTAATTTTGTGACGGCGTGATGATTTGCAAACGCTCCTTGATCTCTTGAGGGAGCGCATCTACCATAACAAACAAAAGTTTGACAATGACTTTACCTTGCTTGAGCAGAGCGTCACATTGAGGTCGCAGTATAAGAGATCAGTCTCGTTTAATCCGGCGTCTCTACGGGCTCATTCTTTGATTAGGTTTGTTAATGAAGGCAGCGAGGCGCATTTTGATCAAGGAGTATTCTGTGAAAATTAGTCTGGCTGGCATCATCACAATTGCGCTGATCTGCAACGTAGCCATTTCCCAGGCCAGGGAAATGGGCCACTACGCGCCCGGTGTGGTGAGTATTCGGGACCTGGCCGTGCCACCCGTACCCGGTTTTTTTTATGCCCAGTACAACGCGTACTACTCGGCGGATCGCTATGTCGATGGTGACGGTAACAAGCGCCTGAATTTTGAGTCCGAGGGCGGTGAGGTCAAGCTGGATACTGATGTGGATGTGCTGGCTATTGCACCGGTTTTTCTTTGGTCAACGGAAAAAAATATTCTGGGTGCGAACTACGCCTTTTATGTGGCGCCTAACATTGGCAAAAGCTCCGTGTCAGCGCAGCTATCGGTGTTGGATCAAGAGGGCAGCGGCGACAATGATGCCATTGGCATTGGCGATATCTTCGTCCAGCCGATTTGGTTGGGATGGCAAGGTGAGCGCTATGATGTTGCCTTAGGTGCGGGCGCTTACCTGCCCTCGGGCAAGTACGACGCGGAAGACGGCGACAGCATTGGCCTGGGATTTTGGACCGGCCAACTCCAGACTTCGGCTTACTGGTACCTAGATGAAGCGCGAGCCGCAGCTCTGGAGTTTGCTGTTACCTATGAGTTCCATGGTGAACAGGAAGATACTGACGTCACGCCTGGGGATCATGTATCTGTTGAGTACGGCTACAGCCAGTACTTGAGCCAGCGAATCGAAGTGGGCATTTCCGGTTACAGCCAGTGGCAGGTCGAGAAAGACAAGAGGCCGACGATCACCGATTTGGGCTTGGATCCCAATGCTAAGGGCGAAGTGCATGCCTTCGGTGTGGAGGCGGCTTACTGGTTTACGCCTCAATTCAACGTGTCAGTGCGTTACATCAAAGAGTATGAGGGTAGGGCGCGACTGCAGGGCGACTGGGTTGCCTTGAACTTTATCTGGACGCCTGTTCCCGTGTTCTAGCGGGTAAAATTTTGGTCACCCCCACCGACTTCCATCTATGAGTCAGTTCCCATAGTCGGATGCTTTTTCTCACGTCGCCTTCTGTTGACGATAATCCCTAGGCGTCATACCGTTCCAGCGCACAAAGGCGCGGCGAAAGCTCACGGGTTCGCTGTAGTTTAATAACGAGGCGATATCCGCAACAGTGAGTTCAGTCGCTGCGAGGTATTGACGTGCCAAAATATTTCTTACCTCATCGCATATCATGCGAAAATTATTGCCGTCATTTCTGAGACGACGTCTGAGTGTGCTCTCACTCACATGCAGTGTTCTAGCGATATGATTGATATCAGGGAATTTGCCACCAGCCTGAATTAAGATTCGCCTTACAGCAGCAGAGAAATTCTCTATCCTGTTTAGTCCGCGCAACAAATCCTCACATTGCTGTTGAAAAATCACGTGGGCCACCGGGTTAGAAGAAGTGATTTTGGCTTTAATGATACTTTTAGAGATCATTAATTCACTATGACTTTGGTTGAACTTAATGGGTACGCTAAGGGTGGCCTTGTAGGCCTGCAGGCTGCTCGCATCATCATGACTGAAGCGAAGTTCGCCCTGGTTGGTCACGCGATGAGTAAGAATTTGGGCAATCCGTATTATTTGGGAAAACGCCAATTCAGTAAGGAGTCTTTTCTGCAGTGGATTGCCTATATCAATATAGATGCGCAGAATAATATCCTCATCTGACTCCAAGGTCTGAAAGGGAAACCCTGGGCCGATAATGGATTCGTAGCGGAGTAAAAGCTTGAGTGCCTCCTGTAGGGTAGCGCAACTCATCAACGCAAAACCAAAGGTGCCCAGACTAGTTATATCGGTTCTTTGTCCGAGACGAATCATCAATGTAGGGTCATTGGTCAGAGCAGCTCCAGCCTGAAGCAGGTTAAGAATTTTAGCTCGCTCTATGGTTTGCGTTTCTTGACCTTTAAATGTGCCGAGCTCGGGCAACTCAAAAAGCTGATGTGAAGAGACGCCTTGCTCTGCCAATATCATGAGCAGCTGTTCGAATAGATGATTAAGTATCGGTTGGTAGGTCACCGCATTGGCCTAACTGTTCAAGTTTAATTTGTCTCAATCGTCTGAGATCTTACCCCAGCTGACTGAAAATATCCCCAAGACTGGCTGAAAACATCCCCATTTATCAGGCGTTGAGTTGATATCGTTTACGCAATCTAAACCAGGGGAGAGCTATGACTGCAATAAACTCAGAATCCACAATGCCGAATGATCTTGCTATTAAGGTTAGAAATATGACATTCGAGCTGGACAAGATTCTGGCGACTGATTGGGCAGATAATGATCCATTTTTAACTGCGTTTTTTAATGCCATGAGCATTAGTTTTCCATCAGGCGAGCGAAATTTTATTGACTCTGTTCGAACTTACGAAGACCGCATCACGGATCCAAAGTTAGCCAGCGAAGTAAAAGACTTTTACCAGCAAGAGGCTATACACAGCCGAGAGCATCGAAAATATAATAGGCTGCTATGCCAAAAACGAGGCTATGATTTAGCTACGCTGGAGAGGGTTTTTCTGAACCGACTTAAAAGTACAAAAAAGAGTTCACGGTTCACTCCTCGTGTCAATCTGGCTGCAACTGTGTCAGCGGAGCATTTCACTGCCACCTTTGGCCAAAATCTTCTAGAAGGGCGTTTAATAAAAAGTATGCCCCAACCTATAGCTGAGCTTTGGCAGTGGCATTCGCTTGAAGAGCTTGAGCACAAATCTGTTGCATTCGATATCTACCATCAAATTGGCGGCAGTTATGAAATGCGGGCGAGAGTGATGCGCCTTACAGTGTTCGTTCTGTTCAAAGATACGTTTTCGGTGGCCGCGAAAATGCTGCATCATGATAAGCAACTTTGGAAGTGGAAAACCTTTAAAAGTTTCTCTAAATTTTTATTTTCAAAAGACGGTTTTATCAGAGCTCATATCCCTGCCTATAAAGCGTTTTTCCAGCAAGATTTCCATCCTTGGGATATAGATAACAGATCACTCTTAAAGTCATGGCAAGACCAATACACAGCATAGGTCGATTTAGGTAAAGGAAATATAAACGCCCTGTTGAGAGTACACACCCTCGCTGATTCTTTCGATAGGGCTTGCTGATCTGGAGAAGTTGGCGCTTTTTACCCTAAAACCCTGTTCACTGTGTTGGGCATGCGATTTATTTCCGTTCAATCTCGAGCGACGGCACTCAACAGTTCATGCCATGCGGTTTTCACTCGCTTCCTTGCTGTCTGAGTGTTGTTCAGCTGGAATCCTTACCAGCGAAAAGAGGTAATGTCTCAGGTGGCGCCCTGATTGGCGGTACTAGATTGGGTGGGGCAGGTGCAGCCTGCTCCTATGTCTCTTATAAATGAATCAGTGAGAATGGTGGGCCCAGTAGGACTTGAACCTACGACCAATCGATTATGAGGATGTGGGAGATCCTAGTCAGTCCCCCGCAAGCGAAAGATTCGTAAGAGCTTTTAAAGATGCTGATTTCCGATTTGAAGAGATCCGAACCTATACCGAACCTCGGTTGAACCTAAGACCAATACCAATTCAGTAGGTCGAAGATTCATAACAAGATTTCCCAATCCAACATCGAGCTGAGGCCGAACCAACCTCGCCGATTGATCCTTGCAGGACCAAATTGAGCGTTGTGATGGAAACTTTTAGCGCGTTAGTAAAAATCATCAGAGGCAGTCTAAAAGTAAGCTGCAAACCGAGTACTGTAATGACTTCAGTCCCTCAATACCGTCATGCTTCGGCTTCGAATACCGATTGCTGCCACCAGACCCGCAGGTTGTACGTTTGCCAAACACAATAACCGCCGACGCCGAAGACCAAGGTTATTAATAACACCCATTGGTTGACGCCGATAAAAAGAAAACCCAACCCAGCCGCTAGCATTGTGCCAATCACTGCAAATACGGGGTAAAAATCAGAAGCGCTGGCAGTACCTCGACTGTTAAAAAATTCCGCATTATCGGGTTCTAAGCGCGCACGCTTCATCGTGCTATGCGCAATCCAATTCATGGTGGCAATAATAAGTGCAAAGGATATAAACCAGGCTCCGGGGTTGTCGAATTTGAGGCAATGAATGGATAAAACTTGCAGAAAACCAACCCAAAATGGCGTCACGAATTCACTCATGGTCGGCACCCAGACAAATCGTGAAACGTTCATCGCATAGATCAGCCAAATCATTAGCATACCGGCGACTAAGCTTAGAATTTGTAGCCACGTGATTAATGCCGGTAGGCTGAGTTGGTAGATCTCCGAGTCAGCTACGACAAACGACCATAGTAAATCGACAGCAAACGCCTGAATGATCCCCAGCAGGGTGAGTACGACTGCAGGCACATTGGCCTTAACTCGCTGCCTAATTGGATTCACTGCGCGCCTGCTTGCCCCGAGGTATTCATTGACGAATGACACCGATCAACTCTGCTTGAGCTTCATCAGGCATTTTAAGGGCCGGAAGTAAGGCTGTAGACAGCAAACTAAGGGCCATGAATGTTTTGTTGCGCATTACCATGTATCCAGTCTAACAAAGGGCTGTGTCAATGTAAGAGGTGACTCCACGGTAAGTGCTAGAGGCGATTTGGTGTTTTTACTGAGCGGGGATCTTCATTTTTGCGATTGACAACCGCTCGGTGGAACCCCAACAGGCACCCGCTGCAAGGAACAAGGGTTTGGCAGAGCAGTGATTGTCACTTTGCGACATATATAGAAGTGGTGGGCCCAGTAGGACTTGAACCTACGACCAATCGATTATGAGTCGACTGCTCTAACCAACTGAGCTATGGGCCCGAAAACGAAAGTTTATCAGATGTTTGGTCTTTCCTAGCAGCTGAAATTACTCAATCTGCAGCCTGATCTGGAATGCAGCGAACATTAATGACGCCCTCAATACCGCGCAGCTGTTCTAGTAGGTCAGCAGGTGGTGTGGTGTTGAGGTCAATTAAGTTATACGCAATTTCATCGCGGCTTTTGTTTAACAGATCTACGACGTTGATTTGGCTATCACCAATGGCCGCCAAAATATGGCTAAGCGTACCGGGTAGGTTGGTGTTGGTAATCGCAATACGCGAACCGGTTGTGCGCTCCAATTCCAATCTGGGGAAGTTGACCGAATTGCGAATGTTGCCGTGCTCCAAGAAAGCGCGAAGTTGATCGGCGCCCATAATGGCGCAATTTTCTTCGGCCTCCGCGGTGCTGGCTCCAATGTGGGGCATAAGAATGCAGTCTTTGCGTCCACGTAGTAGAGGGTGGGGAAAGTCAGTGATGTAGCGTCCTAAACCCTGTTTATCAAGGGCAGCAGCAACCGCCTCGGTGTCTACAATCTGCTCTCTTGCAAAGTTCAGTAGACATGCGTCAGATCTAAAGTATTTCAAAGTCTCCTGATTAATCAGGTGGTGGGTGCTTTCAATGGCAGGCACGTGAATTGAAATGTAATCGGCACGCGAAAATAGCGCCTGCATATTTTCCATGCGCTTGACGCTGCTGGGCAGCTGCCATGCCGCCTCTATAGAAATAGCGGGGTCGAAGCCGATAACGTCCATCCCTAATTCGAGGCCTAACTGAGCGACTAGGCTGCCAATGGCGCCCAAGCCTAAAACCCCTAGGGTCTTACCCTTGAGCTCTGCTCCGGCAAAGCGCTTTTTTTCCGCCTCAAGCAGCGGGCCCATCGCCTGTTCATCAAGGTCCTCTGAAAGGCTGTTAACAAAATCTATACCGCCCAAAATATCCCGAGAGGCCAACAGCAAACCTGCAGCGACAAGCTCCTTTACGGCGTTAGCATTGGCTCCAGGGGTGTTAAAAACGGGAATGCCACGCTCTGTGCAATGGCTCAAGGGGATGTTGTTAACGCCAGCACCTGCTCGGGCAATGGCAGTTACCGACGCAGAAATTTCGTCAGTCTGCAGCTTGTGGCTGCGTAGCAACATGGCATCGGCGCTGCCGATTTCACTACCTACCTCGTAGGATTGTCGGGGAAATCGCTCGAGTCCTTTGACTGAGATGGCATTAAACGTACGAATTTTAAACATGATTTTTTTCGCTGTATCGCTCGCGATGAAGGGGTTTGGGGCGGGAATGGATAGAAATATCCACGCGCGGGGCGCAGATTAACAGAAATCAGTGGTATTTATTGGATCTGACGGGATTTCGTCTCGACTTTCGTTACTGTAGAGCCTGTCAATCCGGAGAATTCATGTCCAACCCTGTCCGCCAACCGTCACAGTCAGTGCCCAATGCCGCTAATGCGTCTCGGCACAGCTTGCCTGCGTGGCTGATAGCAGATCTAAGATCTGACCACGCGGGCGAAATGGGTGCGGTCATGATTTACCGGGGTATTTTGGCCGTAAGTCGGGATGCGGCTGTCAGGGAATTTGCACAACACCATCTGGCGACCGAAGAAACACATTTGCAGCGTATTACTGCGCTGCTTCAGGAGAGCCAACACACACGGCTACTGCCTTTATGGCGCGTCATGGGTTGGTTGACTGGGGCTTTGCCGGCAATGCTGGGAGCAAACAGCGTGTTTGTGACCATTGAGGCCGTGGAAACCTTCGTTGACCACCATTATCAAGAACAGCTGAATCGAATAGATCCCGAAGGCAAATTTGCCGATATTCGGATGATCTTGGCAGACTGCCAAGCCGATGAGATCGCCCACCGTGACGAAGCTCGAGGTCTAGCAACGCAAGCGCGAGGGCCATTGCTGAGTTTATGGGCACTCGTGGTGAAAAGCGGTTCGGCGGCGGCTGTTTGGGCCGCACGCCGAGTTTAGGTTCAATCAGGCAGGTTCCCACGCCTCGGGAAGTGCAGCGTTAACCACACCACCGTCGACAGCTACCGTTTCTCCAACGACATAATCTCCAGACCTTGCAGCGAGATAAATAGCGGCCGCGGCCATATCTTCATCGGCACCAATGCGTCCACTGGGAATTCCGGGGGCAATGGCGTCGCCGTAGTCACGGGCTGCTTTGTTCATCTCAGAGGCAAAAGCGCCGGGGGCAATAGCCGTTACATTAATGTGATCGGTGATCAGACGTGCCGACAAGCGCTTGGTGAGATTAATCACAGCGGCTTTAGAGGCCTGATAGCTGTAGGTCTCCCAAGGGTTAAGGCGCAAGCCATCAATCGAGGCAATGTTGATCACTTTGCCCGGGCGCGCTGCCGTGGCGGCAGCCTTTAAGGTGGGAAATAGTGCCTGCGTCAAAAAGAACAGTGACTTCACGTTAAGGTCCATCACCTTATCCCAGCCCTTCTCTGGAAAAGCTTCGAAATCTTGACCCCAAGCGGCGCCCGCATTATTCACCAAAATATCGAGTTTAGGCTCCTTCGCGGTCATAGCTTCGGCGAGAGCACGGCAGCCATCAACGGTGGAGATGTCGGCGGGCAGTGAGTGGCAGTTGTCGCCGAGCTCAGCGGCGACTTCGTCACAAACTTCGGCTTTGCGCGATGAAATATAAACTTTAGCGCCTTGTGCAATAAAGCCTTTGGCAATCATGAGACCAATGCCTCTTGAGCCACCCGTCACCAGGGCAGTCTTGCCCTCCAGAGAAAAAAGGCTGTTTGTATCCATAAATCCGTCCTGTCGTGTCATGCATTAATAAAGAGCGCAAACCCTACCGAACACCGGCGAGGTATGCCAGCCCATTGGTCTCTGGCATGATTAAAAGGTTGCCAATGTACAAAAAGGAGACCCGTTTTTGTCTTTAGACGATGATCACCCAACCGCTGAGGAGCTCGCCGCACGCTTACAACACAGTGCCCGTTTGGCCTCAGTGGGAAAATTGGCGTCCAGTGCGGCGCATGAAATCAACCAGCCGCTCAATGTTATTCGTATGGCGGCGTTCAATGTCCGCCGAGCGATTCAAAAAGGCACGTTAGATCCTGAGTCTGCGCTGGTTAAGCTTGACCGTATTGACAGCCAAATAGCGAGAGCCGCGCGACTGGTTGGCGGCATGAAGGCGTTTTCTCCAACGACGACCGATACGCCTACCGCCATTAATCCGGCCGATGCTTTGACGACAGCGCTCGAACTGATGGCCAAGCGCTTTACCGCCGCAGACGTGGAGCTAATTCACGAAGCCCGCGCTGGTGATGAGACCGTACAGGCTGCCCCCAGTGCTTTTCAGGAGCTGGTTATTCATCTGTTGGATAACGCGATTGAGGCTTATGGTGACGCCCCAGAGCGCAACCCGCTGTTGGTAGACGAGGACGTGCCGCCACGGTGGGTGAAGGTGGTGGAGGCCGTAAATGAGCAGGAACTTATCATCACCATTGAAGACGCAGCGGGCGGGCTGGCAGCAGAGATTGCCGACCGCGCCTTTTTGCCCTTTGTCACAACGGCCCCAAATAGCAGTCACGCCGGACTGGGTTTGACGGTTTGCGCAAGCTTGGCTGCATCATTGGGTGGCGCTGTAACGCTGGATCCTACGGAATTGGGCTTAGTGGCGACCTTGCGTTTACCCCTTGCCAGCGCTATTTAATCTAATAGGTAGCCTTATAGCAGTACCATTTCGTTAGTGTTCAGCCACCGTTGACCGTTGACTGAAGGGCTGGGGGTAGCCCCAGCCGAACGTGCTAATTATTCAGCGTCAGCATGTACTTCGCTACTTCTAGCCGCATTTCCTCAGATAGATGGTTCTGCGGTGGCATGGTGGGAAAGTCGGGCCGCTTCTTCTCGGGTGCTGCAATGTACTGCGCAATCGCGCCGGCATCCTCGCCATACTGGGCTTTGATGGCCATAACTGGTGGGCCAATCATACGTACGTTGTAGGTGTGACAGCCGGCACAGATGCCTTGGTAAACCAACTTGGCACCGTTTGCATCGACGGTAATCACGCGGGGTGCGGCTGGTTCAGGCAGCATTTTCGTGCTGACTCCTCGAGTGGTTCCTGCCAGAGCCGGAGCCGAGTCTACGGCGTCCGCTGCGCGCACAGTTGGGCTGTTGCAGTCGCCCCAATCGCCAAGACCAAAGGTGCGGTAAGCCGACTTTCGGCTAACGCAGCTCTCTCTATCGGCATGAGCGGCTCCTTTGAAAGCCAAGATGTCGGGCCCAGTGGTAGAAAACTGCGTCAGCATTAACGCTTTCACTTCGGTGGCGGGATCATTGCCATTATCAAACATCACGTTATCCATAATTTGCACGCGATCTGGATTGGGATCTGAGTCGGGATCCCCTGCGACATCGGTTGCAAAGTCTTGGCTGGTCACAATGATGCCGGCGGTATTGTTACCCGTAATAATGTTGTCTTCGATAATCACGTCGTCACCGGCCAAAATCAGCATGCCGGTGCCAGAAGGTATTCCTGCTACAAGTGATCCGGGAATCGCGAAGTTTGGCGTGTTGTTATTGATGACGGTGTTGCGCCGAACAATGGCGTCGTAGGAGGTTTTAATCGGCAGTCCTGGCGTAATAAACACTAAAATACCGCCCGTATTGTTGTGGGCAATGTTGCCCTCAACCAGGGCATGGCGGCTGTTCTCAATTTCAATGCCGGCGACGTTATCAAATACCCGGTTGTTGCGAACGTCGATGTAATCACTCATGCCTACATAAATGGCGGCGTCTTCGATGCCGCTGAGCACGTTATTTTCGATCAATCCGTTTTCACCAAACTCAGGAAAGATGCCGTACACGCCGGTATCGATCACCCAGTTATTGCGTATCGAAAAGTTGTTTCCGGCTTGCCCCATAATGGCGTTGCCTTTGTAGTTCGTTATTTTGAACCACTCTACGGTAAAGCCGTTGCCCGAATACAAAATGGCATCGTTGAGTTGCTTGTCACCCTCAAGATTAGGCCATTCTCCGTCTTTCACCACGCCACGCAGGGTGATGTCGTCTTTGTCGACATAAACGGTTTCTCGGTACAGGCCGGGATGTACCTGAATAATGTCTCCCGGGCTCGCTGCCTCAACAGCGGCTTGAATCGAGTCGCCTTCACGGACATCGTGAATAGCTGCGTAGCTGTTCCCCACAGCAAAAGCGAAGAGAACGAGCAGCGCTTTGAAGCGGCGATGGGTGCGGGCCGAGTGCAAATAGATTGCTTGTGAGCGTGTCATGGCAGTGCCTTTGGTTGTTCAGGTGGTTGTTCGGGTGGTTGTTCAGACAGCTGAGCAGTGAGTGAAGAATTACTATCAGACCTATGGTGTAACGCAGTCTCGCCCTCGGGGGCAAGTCTGGCAGCACGGCCGGGGGGGAGCCCCGAAGGCAAATGCTGCGGTATTTCGGGCAAGAACGCCTGATCTGTGAGGGTCTGCAGAAAATCGACGAGGCGATCGAGCTCGTCGTCGGTGAGCTCGGGATTCCAAATATGCCAGTGCAACCTTAGGTCTTCACCCTCGGGAACTCCATGACCCCTACCGCCGGTATAAAACGCGGCGGCTTCTCGCAGCGAGTCAAAATTGCCGGCATGCATGTAGGGGGCAGTCAGTGCCACATTGCGCAAACTGGGAACTTTAAAGCCGCCCCGCTGCGTAGCATCTCCCGATGAGCCGGCGGCACCCGGATCTAGGGGACGGCCGTCACGTTCGGGTACCCCCAGTACGGCAATTTGCTGGTTGGTAAATAGGGGCGGGGTATGGCACTCCGCACAGCGCGCCACGAATGAGCGAAAAACGTTAAGTCCCTCCTTCTCCGAAGGTGAGAGCGCGTCGTGAACACCATGGGCGTAAAGATCATAGCGGCTGTTGAGGGAAATGAGGGAGCTTTCAAAGGCGACCAGTGCGGCGTAGACCTGATCGAGCGTAACTTCGTTTTCTTCAAACGCTTCTTTAAAGAGTTCCGAATACACGGTGTTGCTTTGAAGTGTTGCCAATAGCGTAGCCGGGTCATTGCCCATTTCGTTATCGGCATAGAGTGGTCCTTGCAGTTGCGCTTCTAGCGACGATTTGCTGCCGTCCCACAACAACCTCTCGAGAAAGGCGACGTTCCACAGCGAGGGTGCAGATCGCGCAATTTCAGTACCCTGCACGCCAATGCTGAGACGTCGGCCATCACTCAAGCCCAGCGCAGGGTCGTGGCAGGTTGAGCAGGCCACTTCACCGTTCTTTGACAGTAGCGGATCGAAGAACAGGTAGCGGCCGAGATCAATTTGTTGCGGGGTGAAACCGTCTCGTACTGGGGGAAGGCCCGTTTTCGGCCCGCCAACCCCTTTGCCATACAGCGAGTCGTAAGCCAAATACTGACTGTGCAGTTTGCAGTGTCCCGTTTCATCAAGCCGCAAGGCGGGTGGGCAGAAGTTCGACAACTTCGGGGCCTCGCCAGCGGTGGCAAAGTTTGCCGCTGTTAAGGCCAGCCAAATGTAGAGCACTAGGCGCATTTAGGCTTCCGGGGGCAGGGTGGCTAAATAAGCCGCAATCGATTCTAGAATGTCGGTATCGGTGATTGCCGGAGCTAACCGCACCATCTGAACACCCCATCGGTCCTCTGGGTGAGCGCCCCGCAGACCGCCGCGGAATTTTTCATACTGTGACAGCACGTACCAGTCGTTAAGCCCCGCAAGGGCGGGGGCTTCGAGGGCCACATTGCCCAAGGCATTAGAGCCGTGACAAGCGGAGCACAGGTTAAGGTGGTAATCCTTGCCCTGAGCGATGTCACCTTTAATGGTGGCGGCAGGCAAAACATTAGGCAGTGCGTCGATATAGCTGGCCAGATCAGCAATGCTGGCGTCACTGAGGCCGGCACTGCTGGCAGCCATGATCGACCCGTGGGTATCTTCAGGGTGTGCACCGCGTACCCCATCTCTAAAGTGACGGAGCTGGCGCGCAATATAAACGGAGTCAAGGGAGGTTAAGGCAGGCGCTTGCAGCGCCTCCTGCCCAATTCCCTGAGCGCCATGGCAAGAGAGGCATTGAGCGGCGTAATCACTCGCACCGGCATGTTGGGGATTGATCAGTGCATCGGATGTCTGAGCGCCATTAGTTGCGTTATATGCTGCGTCGTCGGATTTTCCGCAACCCCACAAGGTTAGGGCCACAACAATCATAGCCATCGAGCGAGTTGTTTTGTTATTCATAGGCCCTCCCCCCGGGGTCCTTGGTGACACCGACAGTGTAAGCCACTGAGGCTCAAAGGACAGCGCCTTTCAATGCCGGTAGGTAACGGCGAATAGCGGGCAGAGTTTTTCAGAGCTTACGGGCTCTCTCATGTCGTAGCGGGAAGGGGGATAAATTGGGAATGGCAGGTGCCTTGCCACTCGAGAGGTCCGATGCCCGACGCCTGCTGCACCTATAACTCCATGTGTGAAGGAACGAAAATGGGTTGGGCAAAAAAAAGCGGGCTATTAAGCCCGCTCTTAAATTTATTACTGCTGGTTCCTACGGCTCAAATTACTCGTCTAGGAAACTGCGCAGATAATCAGAACGTGTGGGGTGACGCAGCTTACGCAAGGCCTTGGCTTCGATTTGACGAATACGCTCACGGGTCACATCAAACTGCTTCCCGACTTCCTCCAAGGTATGGTCGGTGTTCATGCCAATACCAAAGCGCATGCGCAGTACCTTGGCTTCCCTAGCGGTCAGTCCTGCTAGGACATCTTGGGTCGCTTCAGTCAGGCCTTCTTCGGTGGCCGAATCGACGGGGCTGGATATGGTCACGTCTTCAATGAAGTCACCTAGGTGCGAATCTTCGTCGTCGCCAATAGGTGTCTCCATAGAAATGGGTTCTTTAGCGATTTTCAGTACCTTGCGGACTTTGTCCTCGGGCATTTCCATGCGCTCGCCCAATTCTTCTGGCGTGGGTTCACGACCCATTTCTTGCAGCATCTGCCGTGAAATACGATTGAGCTTGTTAATGGTCTCGATCATATGCACTGGGATACGGATGGTGCGGGCCTGATCAGCAATCGATCGGGTAATAGCCTGTCTAATCCACCAAGTGGCGTAGGTCGAAAACTTATAACCCCGTCGATATTCAAATTTATCGACTGCCTTCATCAAGCCAATATTGCCTTCCTGAATCAGATCGAGGAACTGCAATCCGCGGTTGGTGTACTTCTTAGCGATAGAGATAACCAAACGTAGGTTGGCTTCCACCATTTCTTTCTTGGCACGGCGAGCTCTAGCTTCGCCCATGCTCATGCGGCGATTAATTTCTTTGATTTCAGCCACACTCAAGCCGGTTGCCTGCTCGACTTCACTGATACGCCGCTGCATGCGTTGTATGTCGTCTTTATGCAGCGCGAGGCGTGCACCAATGTCTTTCTTTCTAGCGACCCGAGAAAGCCAACGGCTATCACTCTCGGAGCCTGCGAAACTCTTGATAAATTCTTTGCGATCCATCCGGCATTCGCGAACGGCAATTCGCATAATGGCCCGTTCCTGTTTGCGAATGATGTAGAGAGACTCGCGGGGCTCATCGACCAGTGGATCAAAAACGCGGGGGGTTAGCTTGAAGAACTTAAACAGCTCGCCCAATTTGTTCATTTCCGCGGTCGCAGTTTTGTGACCGTAGCCATGAGTAGCAATGGCTTTTTCAGTTTTGGTGCACTGCCGCTTTAATGCGGTAAATCGCTTCTTTGCCTCAACTGGATCTGGACCTGTCTCGACTTCAGTGTCGTCGTCGTCATCGGTAGCGTTGGCCGCGGCGGCTTCGGCGGCTTCAGCCATTTCTTGAGCTGAAGGGACGTGCTCTGCCGGATCGAGGTAACCCACTAAAATGTCTGAGAGTTTGCGCTCTTCCTTGGCCACCATGTCATAGGCGTTGCTCAGTTTTCGAGCGACACCGGGGTAGTGTGCCATCGCGGCCATAAGCTCACGAATGCCTTCTTCGATGCGCTTGGCGATAACGATTTCGCCTTCGCGGGTCAGTAATTCAACGGTACCCATTTCCCGCATGTACATGCGAACAGGGTCGGTGGTGCGTCCGGCTTCGTTTTCAACGGCGGCGAGAGCGGCAGCGGCTTCAGCGGCAGCGATCTCGTCAGCAGACCGATCGCCTTCAGTCAGAATCAACTCGTCAGCATCGGGGGCTTGCTCGAAAACCTGAATACCCATGTCGTTGATCATCTGAATGATGTCTTCGACCTGATCGGGTTCAGAAATGTCTTGAGGCAGGTGATCGTTGACTTCGGCGTAGGTGAGGTAGCCTTGCTCCTTACCCTTAGCAATCAGTGCTTTGAGGCGCGATTGCTGGTGCACTTTTTCGGACATGCGTGGAACCTGTAATTATGTGACAAAAATAAGAGCGGGATTGTAGCGCGCCAAGGCTAGTCCGACCATCAAAAAACACCGATTTACGGTTTATTACCAGCTACGGCCCCAAGTCTAGCGCTATTGTGGGGGTTTTTGGCGTCAACAGGGCGTTTCAGCTGAGTCTAGCTGCGTCCCGAGAGGCTTCGGATGTCTCGCATCAGCCGCATTAATTCCTGTTTTTCAGAATCGCTGAGGGCTTCATAGGGTTTGGCTTTTAGCAGCGCAGCCTCTTGCCTAAGTTGGGTCAACGGACCCTCTCGAAGCAACTGTTGAAATAAGGCATCAGCGAGTTCGGAGAGCTGGTTGGGATCCTCAATGGGCTCCCTGCCGGCAAGGTCTGTCAGCAGCTGGCCTTCCGGTGTGCCATGCCAGAATCCCAGCAGTGATGCGGTAGAAATATCAGGCTGGCTGTTAATGCTCTCAATCACATCCGTCAAAAGCGCGATATCGCGTCGCTGTTCTTTGGGCATTAACGTGGCATCCAGCCTGCTGGCAAGCTGTGGATTGAGCACCAACAGCCCCAGTAGTCTCTGGGTCTTGCTGCCGCTGGTGGGGGTTAAGCTGTCGTGATGAGGCTCTGAGCTTGCCCCCTCAGAACCTGGATACGGCTCAATGTCCAAGCCGGGCGGTGGCGCGTCATCGTTGTCGTCGGAGGAATAACCTTGATCGACGTCGTGATAGCCCCCAGCCTCACCGGAAAACCCCGACTGGGGGCTGTTTGTCTGATCGACCTCGGGGGCGGGCAGCGGAGCCTGCAGCCGCTTCAGGCTGTCGATGTCGATACCGGTGCGATCGGCAAGCGACTGATACATAAGGGTTTTGAAGACGCCCTCCGGTATGAGGTGCACGTAGGGTGCGGCTTGTTTTGAGAATCGAGCTCGGCCATCCAACGTACTAATGTCCAAGTCTTTGGCTACCCAATCAAACAGGAACTCTTCCAAAGGTGTGGCAGAGGAAAAGAGGTGCTCCAAATGCTCTGCCCCTCGAGCGCGCACCAGCGAGTCTGGATCTTCACCGTCGGGAACAAATAAGAAGCGTGCCTGCCGCCCGTCTTGCATGACCGGCAGGGTGCTCTCTAGAGCGCGAAAAGCCGCCTTGCGGCCAGCCTCGTCGCCGTCGAAACAAAACACGACCTCGGGAACGTGGCGGAATAATCGTTCCATGTGGGCTTCGCTGGTTGCAGTTCCCAGTGTAGCTACCGCATAGCCAATGCCGTACTGCGCGAGGGCAATAACGTCCATGTAGCCCTCGACGACGACAATACGAGTGAGGCTGCGCTCAGATTTACGCGCTTGGTAAAGGCCGTAAAGTTCGCGTGATTTGTGGAAAACCGGCGTTTCAGGGGAGTTTAAATACTTGGGTTTATCGTCACCAAGCACCCTGCCACCGAAGGCGATAACCCGGCCTCGGGCGTCAAGAATAGGAAAAACAATACGATCGCGAAAACGGTCGTAGGTGCGACCGCGGTCATTGGTGACCAACATGCCGCCATCGGTGAGTCGCTTGATTTGCTGCGTGTCGCTGTCGGCGGTCTGGAGCAGGTTGTCCCAGCCCGGTGGGGCAAAGCCGACGCGAAAAGCCCGGGCAATTTCGCCGCTGAGACCTCGACCCTTCAAGTAGGCAACGGCGCGCTTGGCCTCGGGATGTTTCCTAAGGCTGTGCTCATAAAAACGCGTGGCTTGTTCCAACTGCTCGAGGATAGGGCGGTTGGTGTCCTGGGGGGGCGTTTGTCCCGGTCGAAGTTCTTCTTTGGGCACCTGTAACCCGACGGTTTGTGCCAAAGACTCTACGGCCTCAGGAAACTCTAGCCGTTCGTAGTCCATCAAAAACCCAAGGGCGTTACCGCCGGCACCGCAACCGAAGCAGTAATAAAACTGTTTGCCGGGATTCACCGAGAAAGAGGGTGTTTTTTCGTCGTGAAAGGGACAACAAGCGGAAAAATTCTTGCCGGTTTTCTTAAGCTTCACCCGCCGGTCAATGACCTCGACGATATCAACTCGGTCTAACAAGTCATCGATGAATTTTTGAGGGATGCGTGCCACGAGGCTAGAAGCGGGCCGCGTTCAAATCAGCCGTTGAGCTTGGCCTTAACCAGCTTGGAGACCTCACCCATGTCGGCGCGCCCCTGCATTTTGGGCTTTAGCACTGCCATAAGCGGGCCCATGGCGGCCATGCCGGTGGCGTCAATAGAGGCAAGCGCTTCGTCGATGGCGCTGGCAATTTCTGCCTCGCCTAACTGCTCGGGTAAAAACTCCTGAATTACGGCGATCTCTAGATCTTCTTGTGCCGCTAGTTCTTCACGATTGGCATCGCGGTACTGTGTGGCTGAGTCGCGTCGCTGCTTTACCATTTTGTCGAGAACTGTTAACGCTCTGGCGTCGTCAATTTCGATGCGCTCGTCGACTTCGATCCGTTTGAAGTCGGCCTGAATCAGCCGAATGGTCGCTAGCCGGGGCTTATCCCGGGCTTTCATGGCAGCTTTCATCTCTGCCTTGATTGTAGCGACCAGATTAGTCACGTCGTATTACCAAGAATCAATACAAACGCTGTCGCTTGCGATTTTCGCGCGACATTTTCTTGGCGTGACGCTTAACAGCAGCAGCTGCAGCACGCTTACGGATCGTGGTGGGCTTCTCGTAGTGCTCGCGCTTACGTACTTCAGCGAGTAAACCTGCTTTTTCACACGACCGCTTGAAGCGTCGCAGTGCGACGTCGAAGGGCTCGTTTTCTTTGACCTTAACTGCGGGCATTAACGTTAATTCCTGTTTTTTTACTTGAGTCTGGTAGTTTTTCCACAGCTATCCTCGGTGACGAGGACGACGGCGGGCGCGCAGTATAGGCATCCAGACAGTATTTTGCAAAGGCAATCAACGTGTTACTTTGCCGCGCTTAGGGCTTTAGGAGGTCTGTTTTGAAGGTTTTGGGAATTGAAACCAGCTGCGATGAGACCGGCATCGCCGTTTACGACACCAATAGCGGCTTGTTGGCCGAGGCTTTGTACAGTCAGGTTGAGGTGCATGCTGAGTACGGTGGCGTGGTGCCTGAGTTGGCCTCAAGGGACCATATTCGCAAAACCTTACCGCTCATTAATGAGGTGTTAAAGCGGGGCGGGCTGGATAAAAGCGAGTTGGAGGGCATTGCCTACACCGCTGGCCCGGGCCTGATGGGGGCGCTCATGGTCGGTGCCACCCTGGGACGCTCTATGGCCCGTGGCCTAGGTATTCCCTGCTTGGGTGTGCATCACATGGAAGGGCATTTGCTGGCCCCAATGCTGGGAGAGAACCCTCCTGAGTATCCGTTTATTGCGCTTTTGGTAAGTGGTGGGCATAGCCAGCTGGTGCGGGTCGATGGTTTGGGTCGCTACACGCTGCTAGGGGAGTCGGTCGACGACGCCGCGGGGGAGGCCTTTGATAAAACCGCCAAATTGCTCGATTTACCCTATCCCGGGGGCCCTCAGGTGGCAAAGCTGGCTGAACAGGGCAATCCTGATCGTTTCGATTTTCCTAGGCCCATGGTTCGCCAACCCGGCCTCGATATGAGTTTTAGCGGATTGAAAACGCACACATTAACGACGGTTCGAGCTTGTCGTGAAGCTACAGGTCTTACCGATCAGGACAGAGCCGATATTGCCTGTGCTTTTGAAATTGCCGTCGTGGATACGCTGGTAATCAAGTGCCGCAGGGCTCTGGAGCAGGAATCGCTCAAGACGTTGGTCATGGCCGGTGGGGTAAGCGCCAATCGACGTTTGAGAAAAGTTTTGGCGGAAAAGCTGGCACCTCTGGGTGTTGCCGTGCATTACCCGCCCTTGGCGTTGTGCACCGATAACGGTGCCATGATTGCTTATGCAGGCGCGCTAAGGCTCGCGGCGGGACAGCGGGACCCCGATGAGGCTGAGGTGCGGCCACGTTGGCCCATGATGTTGTTGCACCCCCCGGAGGTGGCATGACCGATAAGGTGTTTATAAATGGGCTTCGCGCTGAGACGGTAATCGGCGTCTACGATTGGGAGCGAAACATACGCCAGCCCTTGATCTTTGATCTTGAGATGGTGACCGACAATAAGGCTGCGGCTAAAGACGACGACCTGACCAAGGCCATTGACTACGCCGCGATCTCGCAGCGAGTTATTGCCGAGGTGGAGCGTTCATCCTTTGAGCTCATTGAAACCCTCGCCGAGCACCTTGCAGGCGTAATTCTCGAGGAGTTTGGTGTGCAGTGGCTGCAATTACGGGTGCTTAAGCCCACGGCGGTTGCTGAGGCTGATGCGGTGGGTGTGCAGATTCAGCGCGGTGATGGTTCTTTTAGTTAGGCTTGCGTAACTGGGTTCAAACCGCGCAGGGTTTAAGCACACAGTTCCAAAACAGGCAGGCCCGAAACACCCAGGCCCGAAACACCCAGGCCCAAAACACGCAGATCCAAAACACGGATTACCCACCTTGTTTTGCGATATTGACTCTACTTTTAATCGTTGACGAAACCCTTGGTAAGCACTTCAGCAATTGCCGTAATGCGGGATTCTCTTAACGCCTTACCTAGGGCCGGTCCGGTAAGCCCGGTTTCCAACAATGTTTGAGCTCTCATCGTATTGGCAGCCTCTTTAGCCTGCCGTAAAGCGATGCAGCTGGGGTGCTTTGCCGGGGTGTCTGATTCTAATGCCGCAGCGGCCTCGCAAAATCCATCAAACGGCTCGGGCCGACGCAGTGCGTCAAGGCCCTCCAGTAGTGACATGCATTCGCTGGGGTCTTGAAGGGCTTGCTTAGTTTGGGGCCGCCAAGTGGTTAGGCGTTCGGCCAGATCCCGAAATTGGTTGGGTGCTTTCCGCGCCTCTGAGGTTGCTCGCGCCTGATTGGCGGGGAGCTCGGAGAGCAAAATAGCCCAACGGCAATCGGTACGGGTTGTAAACCGGGCGGCACGACTCAGTCGGTCAATGCCGCTGGTGACGGCAACGGCGGGCATTAGCGCGGCCATGGCGCCGCACTGCCGCAGGGTCTCAAAGTAGATCTCAGGGTGCTGCTCCCCCAAAGCACGCTCGGTTTCTACCCAAATTCGCTCGGTGGCGAGGTGCTCAAGTTCTCCCTGAGCCACAATGGTACTCATGAGCTCTAGGGTTTCTTCCGCTACGGTGAAACCCAGGGCATGGTAGCGAGCGGCAAACCGCGCGACCCGAAGCACCCGCAAGGGGTCTTCCACAAAGTGTGGTGACACGTGCCGCAAACATTTTGCTTCAAGGTCCCGTTTGCCATTGTAGGGATCGACCAAGGCGCCGTTGTCGTCCATGGCTATGGCGTTAATCGTGAGATCACGCCTCGCAAGATCTTCCTCGAGGGTTACCGATGGCGCGGCATGCACTTCGAATCCGTGGTAACCGAAGCCGCTTTTGCGTTCAGTTCGCGCGAGGGCATATTCCTCTTGGGTTTCAGGGTGTAGAAATACCGGAAAGTCGCGCCCAACTTGCTTAAAGCCCTGATCCAGCAGAGCTTGGGGGGTTCCACCAACGACAACCCAATCAGTTTCGCTGTGGGGGTAACCCAGCAACTCATCGCGAACGGCCCCGCCCACACGATAAATCTTCATGAGTGATCACAGCCGTGACTAAAGTACTGGTCACTTTCTATTGCATAAACGGTTAGGCAGCGTCCCCAGACGCAGCCGGTATCAAGCCCGATAAACTGCTGAGAGTCAGTTTTGCCCTCCAACGATGCCCAATGGCCAAAAAACAGCCGTTCATCGGGCCGTAAGCGGTGGGGGTGCTCGAACCAAGGCCTCAACGTCTCACCGCACAGGGTTGCCGCTTTTGCTGCGGCACCTTTACTCGCGAAATCCAGACCCGCTGAGGCCGTGCAGTGTCGCATTCGGGTGAAGTAATTTGTAATCGTTCGTAAGCGTGCCAGACTCCTTAAATGCCGCGACCAGCGATAGGGCTCATTGCCATACATGGCCTTGAAAAACTCGATGCGGCGGGGGCCTCTCAAAATGCTGGCTACCTCTGCGGCATAACCCCAGGCTTCGTCACTCGACCAGCAGGGAGGAATGCCGGCATGGGTCATTAGCAGGGAGCCATCGCGGTGCATAAGGGGCTGCTGTACCAGCCAGTCCAATAGTGCGTCGGCATCTTCGGCCTCAAGAATATCCTCAAAGTTATCGGAGCGGCTTTTCTTACCGACACCGGCATGGTGGGCAAGCAGATGGAGATCATGGTTGCCCAAAACCACCTTAACCACCGATCGATGGGCATAAAACCAGCGCAGGGTAGCGAGGTTGTCGCTGCCTCGGTTAATGAGATCACCCACAGACCACAGTTGATCGTGTTGGGGGTCAAACTCGATCTTTGCGAGTAAGGCGGTAAAGTCGGCATAGCAGCCTTGAATGTCGCCAATGACATAGGTTGTCACAGGACTACCCCCAAGTGGCGGTCTAAACTGGCACCTAGCAGCACAACGTTAGCAGCCTCACGCGCCATTAGAGGATTCGAGGTAGCTGAGACAAAGCCACGAACTGCTCCAGATGCAAGGTTTCTGCTCGGGCGGTGGGGGCTATATCGACCGACGCAAAAGCTTCGTCGTCCAGCACCCCTTTAAAGTTATTGCGCAATGTTTTTCTCCGCTGGGCAAAAGCCATCTGCACGGTTTTTCCTAATCGCACAACATCACAATCCGGGTATGGTGGTGTCGCGTGGGGTATTAACCGGACAATAGCTGACTGAACCTTAGGGGGCGGAAAAAAAGCTTCGGGGGGTACATCAAATAGGTGGGATACATCGCAGTAAAATTGGGCCATTACCCCCAATCGTCCCCAGTCCTTGCTGCCGGGTTGTGCGGCCAATCGCGTTACCACCTCGCGCTGCAGCATAAAGTGCATGTCACCAATGATGGCCGTATTTTCCAGCAGTTTAAAAATGAGCGGGGTGGAAATGTTGTAAGGCAAATTCCCCACCACACGAAGAGGCGTGTCGTCTGCACGCAAAGCCGCGTAGTTAAATTTGAGAGCGTCCCCGGTATGCAGCGTAAATCGCGGGTGTATGCTAAAAGCGGCCAACAGCCCCGTGGTGAGATCGCGGTCTAGTTCAATCGCATCGAGCTGGCAGCCACTCGTCACCAGTGACTCAGTCAAAGCGCCTTGACCCGGGCCAATCTCTACGATGTGGTCGTCTTTGTCTGCGGAAATGGCTCGGGCAATCGCCTGAATGACGCCGTCATCCTGAAGGAAGTTTTGCCCGAAGCGTTTACGGGGGGCATGCCCCCCTGTGTTATTTGCCATGTTCTTAACCACTAACTGCCAAATTGCGGTGTCTGTTAGCATGGCATGTTACGCGGTGTTGATGAACAACGCCCCCTTGAAAATCTTTGAAACGAGAGCTTCGTGACACTCAAGCAGTATTTCTCACTCGTCGACACTATTGCACGGCTTTCACTAAAGGCCGAGGCGCGGCGCTATTACTTTGGCTTTTGGTGGTGGGTGATTGAGCCACTGCTTTATGTGGCGGTTTTTTACATTGTTTTCGAGCGGTTACTGGGGACCCGAACCCCGGATTTTTTGATGTTTTTAATCGTTGGAAAATTCACGTTTATCTGGTTTTCCAAAACCGTGAACTACGCGGGCAACAGCTTGGTTGCCAATGCCGGCTTGATTGGCCGTATGGATTTGCCCAAAACCTTGTTTCCGCTGGCAGTTATCCTCGAATGCACCTATCGACAAACAGCAGTTTTTGCATTGCTGGGAATGGCGCTGATCCTAGACGGATACCGTCCAAATGCGTACTGGTTGTGGGTGTTGCCGTTAATCTGCGTGGAAGCTCTATTAATTGTGGTTTGTGGCTTTGTCGCCTCGGTACTGGTTTGTATTAAGCGAGATTTCGCTCTGCTGATTAATTTGGGCATGCTGTTTTTGCTGTTTATGTCGGGGGTTTTCTGGGATTTAAGCGCTATCAGCGACCAGAGCACTCAAGAGGCCCTGTTGTTTTGGAATCCGGTGGCCTTCCTGTTACACAGCTTTCGACAAGTTTTGCTTTGGCAACAAACGCCTGACCTCACGCACCTAATGGGCCTTACGCTGCTGTTGGGTTGTGCGCTAGGTCTGGTGGCTAATGGTATGGCGCGGTACCGCTATTATCTGGCTCAACGGGTGGTGACGACATGATACCGGCATTGAAACTCACCAATGTGGGCATGCGCTTTGCCATGAACTCCGGGGGTGAAAAACGCCACTTTCAGGCTTTAAACGCGCTAAATCTGGAGGTGAACCGCGGTGAAAAGCTGGGGCTGATTGGTGGCAATGGGGCGGGGAAATCGACCCTGCTCCGAATTATGGCTGGTATTTATCCTCCGGGCAGCGGCACCGTTTGGCGGGCGCCGGAGCTATCCATTGCCTTACTGTCGTTGGGGCTTGGATTTAAGAACGATCTTACGGGTCGTGAGAATGCCCTGTTAGCCGCAGTTTTACAGGGGATGTCCAAGTCGGATGCGAAGCGCCATCTGAGCGCCATCGGTGACTTTACCGAGCTGGGCCGATTCTACGACGAACCGGTGAAAAGTTATTCGTCGGGTATGCGGACGCGTCTGGGTTTTGCCACTGCCTTATTGCTCGATACCGATATATTACTCCTCGATGAAATCCTGGCGGTTGGGGACCAGAGTTTCCGCAACAAAGCTCGGGAAGCGTTATCGCAAAAACTCACCGAGGATCGCACCGTGATACTGGTTCACCACGCCGAAAATGCGATTCGCGAAATTTGTGGTCGCGTCGTTTGGCTAGAGCAAGGGCAAGTTAAGGCCGATGGTCCCGCTGCTGAGGTGCTAGAGGCTTACGGGAAGACCGCCTGACCCGCAGGGATTGCAATGTGATTTGTGTAGCCGGTAGGACTCCGATTTAAGGGCGTACGCCATTGCTGACGGGAGCGATAGCCCGTCGATCCTGTTGGTAGCAGGAGGCACCCGCTGCCTGTCACAACGTAGGCTATTAATGTCAGCGCACTTTTACCTGAGGCTGGGGTTAATCGCTTTTTCCATGAACACGCTGTTGGGATCGTCTGTGTAGTCTGCGAATGAACTCCGCTCGACAAAGCCATAGCGACGGTAGATTTCTCGAGCAGGCTGAAAAAAATCTTCACAGCCGGTTTCCAGTCGCAGATAGTCATAGTTGCGCTGTTTTGCGACCGCCAGCACATAGTCCAGCAGCTGCTTGCCAATACCCTTGCCCCTATGACCGTTGGAGCTGCGCATGGATTTAATTTCGGCCCAGGTTTTTTGGTGCTCTTGAAGGGCAACACAGCCCACCGGAGTTTCGCCCTGCCAAATTACCCAAAAACTGACGTCGCGACTGCGCAGTGCACTTAAATCAAGGGTGTGCACACTCTCGGGTGGCGAGGCGCGATACATATCATCAATGTGCTCTTCCAGCAGAGCAACCACTCTTTGGTCAGACAAATCATCGGGCTTTATTTCCATGGCTGAAACCTTGTGCTGACCAAATTTTCCGCAGCATCCTCATAAATTAACCCGTAAAAATCAGAGCGCTTTTCTTACACTAGCGGCGGCGTTAACTACCACTATCGGGGGCAAAAGTTGCGGCCGCTTGCCAAATTTCTGGCCAGGCCTTGAGTGCCAGAGACAAGCGTTGGCCTCCTGTACGTATTTTGGCGAGCGTGTTGATGGGGTCCTCCGTGGCGTGTCCTAACAGATCTTCCCAGCTGGGTGTTTGTTGCAAGGCAGTGAAAACCTCCTCGTGGCTTCGCTCCAGGTATTGCTGCCAGTTTCTGGACTGCAAATCCGGGGCTCGCGCCAGTTGCCTTTGGTAATGACTGGCCTGGCTCGCCTGCCAGCGCACCAACTCGCCTCGGGCAAATGCTTGTACCTGATCATCGCTTAGCTTCGTGAGTTCATCGATGCTTTGGGCCATGCGTGTCAAACGCTCTTGTGGTGTCAACGCTTGGCTGAGCTGCACGTTATCGCCGATCCAGCGAGTGAGCAGTGCTATACCGCCCTGAGCAGCAATTGGAGCCTTGAGCGACCTGGAGCTTCTCTGCTCTAGCGGCAGGTGGGGTATTGCCCAAGAGTAGTTAAGGACGAGAGAATCGGGGTGGAGCGTCAGCAGCATAAAAGCAAACAGGCTGTCTTCCCCTCTGAATGCGGGCATAAAAGGCGGTAGCAGATGGCTGGCGTCATACCCGGTTAGCTGTGACATAACGCCGTGCTTCGTCAGGGTAGGTCCGTCGTAACCTAACCATGATCGTCGAGCTTCGACGGTGGTTACTAGGCCCTCAGGCACAGCAAGCAAGCGATCGATTGAAGTGAGATCAAGCTCAGAGATCCAGTGGCCACTACCGGTTCCTGGATCACCCCAGGTACTGCACTGCGTTTGTAGGATCGGCGATTCTGGGGTGAGCGATCGCACAAAGGTACCGTTTGCGCCCTCCAGGGCGATTTCAGGCAAGTCGCCGTGGCTGAGACTGCGAATCCCCTCGGTGAGAACTGCCCCTAATTGACGCGCCATAAGCGCTATGGGGCTGTCTTTAAGTGTTTTTTTATCGGCCTGCTGCGCTTCGTGCGCTGGCCAAAACATGGCTTTGCGACCGGTGACTCCTGCAAAATGTAGTGGCTCATCGGGCAGCGGTGATCGAACCGCTTCGCACAGTACATCGTCATCAAAAACCAGAATTCGAGAGCCCACGCCTAGGAGCAGCGCAATAGACCGTGATAAGCCATACGTTGGCAGGTCACCCCACTGCTGGCGGTCTAACAGGAAGCGGATGCTGTCTTCATGGTCGGGCGCTGCCTCGATGAGGTGCGCCACTAAAAGTGCTCTAGCTTCAAGGCCAAAGTAACGAACTTGAAAGCTCGCGCTGCTGTTGTGCGCATTGACCAGCGCTCGATTCTTTTCAGCGAGGGAGGCGTCTCTGGAGTCATCAATTAGGGTGTAGGTTTTGGGCAGTTCTATTGCGCTGCTATTAGCCATGCTGTGCAGCAACCGTTCAACAGCTTCGGGTCGATCGCAGGTAATGATAAAAACTTGTATAGGGGGGAGTGGGGTTCGCTCGATGGGGCGAGTTAGCGCGCGCAGAGTTGCCGCACCCTCACGGAGCAGCCCGGCATCACGAATCTGGATAAGAACCGGTATCACTGGCTCAACCTGGCCACCGAGCTGAGGTAGGGTTTCGACCAGATGCTCAGCATGCCCGCGCAACGTGCGGTAGGCCTCGCAATGGGTCAACGCGATACCAACTTCTTTCCTGACTAGCAGGCGTTTATCTGATGTCGAATCCAGAAGTAGGGTGAGTTCGGCGGATACGTCGATGAGCTCAATGCCCGTAAAGCTCCATAAGCTGGCTTCACTAACTGGCTCTGCTTCAGAGCTTGTTGATGGCGTTGGCTGATGAAGCGTATCGCTGGTGTTCATATCGGTCATGGGGTTATTCGTTCGTCAGTGAGTGGGTTGTAGTCACGTGGGTCAGGCTTTCCTGAGTCAAACTTTACGGGGTGTGCTTACAGGGACTTGGGTGGGTTACGTGGGTTTGCCTTGTTGCTGTCTGTTAATTGCTTAGAGTACCCCAAATTTTTAATGCCCAGCGTTTAATGATGCTGAACGGCTGGGAAACTTCAGCACTCAACAGGCGTCGAGCACCTTGTGCCGCCCTAGACACGTGGACTGCCCCTATTTTAATTTGTAACCAACCGAATTTTACGCAATGTGCGGCCGGCTTTGTTGCTGATTTGCAGCGTGGTCCCGCTTTGCTTCGCTCTTACTTTATGGTGCTGATCCAGAAGGTTTCAATTTATTGATGAGTATCGCGTTTGGTCGCACTCAAGGCAGCGCTGAGCGCGGCCTCAAAGCTACTCGACTTTGCCTTACCAGTGCCCGCGAGGCTAAGTGCCGTCCCGTGATCTACCGAAGTTCTTATCATCGGCAGTCCTAGCGTGATATTGACGGCCTCGCCGAACCCGGCAAACTTCAGAACGGGAAGCCCCTGGTCGTGATACATAGCGAGATAGGCATCCGTATTGCGACGTCCCTCGGCATTAAACGCCGTATCGGCAGGAACGGGCCCATAGAGGACGCAGCCCTCTTGGGAGAGGCGGTTAATCACGGGTGTAATGATCTCGATCTCCTCACGCCCCAAATGTCCCCCTTCGCCAGCATGGGGGTTGAGGCCCAATACAGTGATGCGAGGATTGGGCAAGCCAAACTGCTGTTGCAAGTCGTGTCGAAGGATGCGCAGCGTCTTTTCTAAATGCGCCTCCGTGATTGCCGCAGGCACAGCGGCAAGGGGAAGGTGTGTAGTAGCAAGAGCAACGCGTAGGTCGCCGGCTGCGAGCATCATAACGACATGAGGGCAGTTAAAGGCCTCGGCTAAAAATTCTGTGTGTCCGGTAAAAGGAATGCCCGCGTCATTAATCACTGATTTTTGTACGGGGCCGGTGACCAGCGCCTGGGCGTCGCCACAGCGACACAGCTCGGTTGCCAGGCTCAGGGTGGCCAGCACATAAAATGCGTTTTCAACGTTGAGTTTTCCGGCACTTATCGTGGCTGTGGCGGGCACGTGGATGTAGCGCAGTTGGCCCGGCTGGTGCGCCTGGGGTGCATCGCCCGTGGTATAGGGTAAGAGCTCAATATCAAGGCCGAGTTCGCCGGCGCGTTGGGTGAGCAGGTCGCGGTCAGCAACGCATAAAAGATCGGCATTCCAGGCTTTCTGAGCGGCCATAAGCACCACATCGGGGCCTATCCCTGCGGGCTCCCCGGGAGTGATAACAATGCGAGGAATGGGGTTTGAGGAATCTACGGGTGCCATAACGCGCTGCCACTGAGGCCATGGCCACCTGGGAGTGTCGCACCCACCGCTGAAGTTTTTACAACGACAACGCTACTTAATATCAACGAAAGCTTCTTCACGAATCTTGCGCAGCCACGCTTCAAGTTCTTCGTCATACTTCTGGTCGTGCAAATAGCCCATAACCTGCTGTCGGCGCATTTGCTCTGCGATATTTTCCTCGCGTCGACCGGTGACTTCGAGGATGTGCCAGCCAAATTGCGATTTTACGGGGTACGAAATTTCGCCCACTTCAGTGGTAGCCATTGTGGCGTCAAATTCCGGAACCATTTGCCCTGGGCTAGTCCAGCCAAGCTCGCCGCCCTCTTGGGCAGAACCGATATCGTCTGAGTACTCTTTTGCCAGTTCACCAAAGTCTTCGCCGTCCAGCGCTCGTTGTCGCAGTTCTCCCGCCAGTGCGATGGCCGCGTCCTCGTCGAGTACCTCGGTGGGCTTTATTAAAATATGCCGTACCTCAGTTTGCTCTACTAATCGCTCTCGGCCTCGCTCGTCTGCCAGATAAATCAAATGGTAACCCGCGCCACTGGTTACCTTCGCCGTATCACCAACCTTTAAACTGGGGATAACGGCCGCAAACATACTGGGAATTGCGTCCAGTCTTTTCCAACCGAGGTCGCCCCCTTTAAACACATAGGGTTCCATGACTGAAACGGCTTCTGGAAAAGCTTTCCCCGCTAAAATGGATGCGAGTACGCCGTCGACAAACGCCTCCTTGTTTCGGAGTTCAGATTTGGAATCTTTTTTGGAGACTTCAACAAGCGCCTGTACCACGCGAAACTCGGGCTTGGTCATCTCTGCACCAGCTTCCGTGGAGAGAAAGTTATCGACCTCTTGGTCGGATATCTCAATATTTCTGGAAACATTACCCTGCTGTACCCGCTGAATCATCATCTCCCGACGAATTTCTTCGCGCATGGCGACGTAGCTCTGACCATTTGCCTCAACGGCAGCACGGAACTGTTCAAGGGTGTAGTTACTGCCGGAAGCCATGCGGCCCATGGCGGCGTCAAGCTGAGCATCGGGTATCCGAACGCCGTAGCGATTTGCCAACTGCAGTTGAATGCTTTCGAGAATCAACCGATCCAGTGTCTCTCGGGCGAGCACTTCATCTGGTGGAGCATCCATTTTGCGCTGTTCGATGTTGCGCTGAATCAGTAGCAGGCGCTCCTGCAGCTCCGTTGCCAGAATTATGTCGTCATCAACAATGGCGACAACTTTATCAAGGGTCTGTATTTGAGCGCTCAACAATGGGGCCAACAAAACACAGAAAAGCGCTGCGCATATCGTGGCCCACGCTTTGTTAGGGGTAAGTGACTTGCCTGTAAACGGGGTCATAAAAAAGCCTTTGAGGCAATAAGCAAGGAACAAAGGCTTGCCGGGTATTGCCGTATGAAATTAGGTTGAAGCAGCAGTTTAATTTATTTCTGGTTTACCAGCCTGCACGCGTCTCCAGAGATTGTACTCCTTTGTGCCCAAGAAGCAGAAGGGCATGACTTTGGCTGCGGAAGTTTGATTAAGTTCGGGCCGCGGTAGGATCAAAGCCTCTAATCATATCGCGCATAAGATTTTCTACTCGACTACCAAAGCCCCCCATACCTTTGAGAATAAATTGAAATTGCACAGCGTTCTCACGTTCCAGTTTAGGGTCGCTGAAGTCGGGGATAAAGCTGCCTGCCGTATCCAGATAGCGCATGTACAGCAGGCGCATTTTCCAGCAGCAATTATCGTATTCAAAACCGACCATATCTTCCACGAACTCATTGCCCTCAAGGGAATACTCAACAGCGGCAAAGGCGCCCCAGTTGTCACCGATCGGAGTGTAAGCCGAAAAATTGGCTTGCTCTGTGACGGGTCGCGTTGCCTGTGAGGGTGGCGGCTCTCGAAGGGTATAGCCTAGGTTTAAAATTTGACCGCCATTGGGCCGGTACCCAATTTGGGCACTGAGCGCGTCAAATTCGTTGTCTTCGGTGTCGTAAAGCATACTGGATCGGATGGACCAGCTATTAGTGGGGAACCAATTAAACTCAACGGCGGTAGCCGAAAGCGATTCGTCGATGATCGGACCTAATGCGTTCAACCGGACTTCGCGGTCTCTGAAGTAGAAAATCTGACCAATACTGGCGTTGAGGCGCTCACGGCCATCACTGTCGGCAAAAAAACGGGTGGTCACGCCGACAGACACTTGATTCGCATCGTCGAGCCGGTCATGGCCAGAAAAACGGGTGTCGCGAAACAGCTGGTTGTAGCTAAAGGTCAACTCGGCAGCGTCGAAAACGGGTTGATCACGCTGCTCGTCGTAACCGCTATAAAGGTAAAAAACTCTGGGCTCCAGCGTCTGGCTCATGCTCTGACCACCCAGGCTGGTGGCCCGTTCAAATAGGAGGCCACCATCAATGCTAAATAGCCCCGAGCTGGCATCGGGCTTTTCCTCGGGCAGGCCGCGTAAATTTTCTAGGTCGTAGGCGACACTGCGGTACTTGGCGGTAGTGCGTAAAAATCCCCAAGTCCAATTCATTGGGTAAGTAACACCGGCTTCGCCGTAAATGCGCTGGCCTTTTACCCGATTGGCATCGGTATCAAAGTCTGAGTACTGCATGAGGGCAATCGGCTGAAATCCACCGAACGTTTTATCACCGCGCCATCGCGCAGTGAGCTGAGGCAGCTTTTTGTAATTGTTGGTGATGTCGTCGGCCAAGCTTTGAAACTGTTGCGCCTGCAGGGACACCGTCCAATCTTCACCGAGATAGTCGATTTGCCCCAGCTGCATGAGCGCTGTTTGGCGTTGTGAACTTAAGGTGCTGTTGTCAAGATCGCGCACGTAATCTGGATCACTAACCTTGTTGTATTCAATTTTTGTGCGCCAACTTTGCCCATAGTTGCCTCGGTGTTTTACACCTATGGCCCAGCGGTCACTGTTCCCTTGAGGAAAATCCTTGCCGTACTTTTCATCGTCGTCAAGGTATTGGCCTGTGATGTCCCAAGCGCCGGCATAGGGGTTGAGCCAGCGCCCATTAGCCTGATGTAACAACCCTCTCTCACCGATATACCGTGGCGAGTAAGTGGCGTCATAATTGGGCGCCAGATTGAAGTAAATGGGTGCAGTAACATCTAGGCCACCGCGCGTGTCCGAGCCGATGGACGGAAATAGCAATCCTGTTTTACGCCGATCATCGACGGGAAACGTCATCCAAGGCACGTAAAAAACGGGCACGCCCGACCAACGCAGGGTGGCGTGGGTGGCTGTTGCCATGCCCTTATCAGGATCAATGTTTAGAGTGCCGGTGTTGATGTACCACTGGGGATCTTCAGGTGCGCAAAACGTCACGGCCCCGTCGACAATCGCAATTTCACCCGAAGCTTCGCGCTCGAGCTGTCGGGCGGCGCCGCTAAGCTGCGCCTCATGTAGCGCAAAATGTGCCCCTGACACTGTGGCGTGTTGGCGCTCTGAATCAAAGGTGAGGTGTTCGCCTTGCAGCGCAACGCCCGGCTCCCGGTAGGCCACATTGCCCGAGGCTTCGGTAAATTGTTGGTCACGATCAAACGCGACTGTGTCGGCCTTAATGCTTCGGTTACCTTGAATGACAGAGACATTGCCCGTTAAAAGTAACTGACCGTCAGTGGCGTTAGACGTGTCAGCGTTAACTTCGACGTCAGTGCTTCCCGGCACCGTGGGCGTCTGGCCTTTCAGAGGATCAACAAAGGCGCCATTGCATTGTCGGCAGCGATGATCCCGCTGCTGTTCGGTGAGTCGGGGCAAGGGTTGCCAGTCGAGCTGTGCGGCAATGTCTTCGCTAAACAACACCAAGGTATCGCCAGGTGTTTGCGTATCCGAAGCTTGAATTGTTTCGCAGGCCAAGGTGACCGCTGCAACCAGCGCAAGACGTGTAAATCGGTAACCGAGGTGCCGTGACTGAAGATCAACTATGGATTGAGCGTACGGGAGCAAATGTTGTACATCCGGTGGCGTGTGGTCGAGAGGCGCAGATCATACATCATCAGCGGTCATGACCCACAATGCTGTTTTGATACGGGAGGATAGTGTTGGGATGTTTTGGGGCCCCCGCATTTTTGGCCGCGGGGTATTTCGGCACATCGGGTGTGTTGTGAGCTTTAAACCGGCGGGATGATGGATCTACTCAGCCCTCGATAGAGGCAAGTTGGAGTATCTCACGTTAAACTCTAGGCAATTCAAAAGGGGTAACGGGGTTATGACAGGCTGGCAAATACTTCTCACCGTGGGTTGGGCCCGGCTGTCCAGCACGAAGCGGGCTCATCGCACCGGTAGGGCACATGTGGCGAGCTGGCATGCGTTAACAGCGACACTCGTTTTGTGCCTGATGGTGCCTTTTACCCTGCAAGCGGCCAACGACTTCAACACGATAACGGCCAATAGCGAGAAGCAAAGCGGATTTATACCGCTGTATTGGCACGCTAATGAAGGGCGCCTTTATGCAGAGGTAACCACCTTAAATCAGCCCTTAATTTATTACCCCAGCCTTTCTCAAGGAGTGGGTTCCAATGATCTGGGTTTGGATCGGGGGCGTTTGGGCGGTACCCAACTGGTGCAATTTGAGCGCGTTGGCCCTAGGGTACTTCTGGTCGCTTTGAATACCCGCTACCGAGCGAGTTCCAATAACGCGGATGAGCGTCGGGCGGTCGGAGAAGCTTTCGCAAGGTCAGTGCTGTGGGGATTTGATATCGCCGCAGAGCAAGACCAGCGTCTACTGATTGATGTAACGGATTTTTCCCAGCGAGATTCGCTAAAGCTCGCGGCACTTCTTGAACAGGCAGGTGAGGGCAGCTATGCGGTTGACCCGCGCCGATCTGTGATCAACCTGCAGCGGTCCAAGGCCTTTCCTGACAATAGCGAAATCGATGCTCTGGTAACTTTTGTTGGCCAGCCCAAGGGTAAGATTTTGCAAACGGTAGCCCCCGATGCAGCTGCGATTACCTTGCATTTGCACCACTCTTTTGTCCGCTTACCCGACGATGGCTACACGCCCCTGGCCTATGACCCAAGAGCCGGGTTTATCGATGGCGGTGAAGATGATTTATTTTACGACTATGCCGCGCCCCTAGGTCAGCCAGTGAAACGCGGTTATGCCCGCCGGCACCGTTTGGAAAAAAAGCATCCCGATCGCGCCCTGAGCGAGGCCGTCGAACCGATTATTTATTACGTCGACTCGGGTGTGCCCGAGCCCATTCGCAGTGCGTTGGTTGAAGGGGCGTCCTGGTGGAACCAAGCTTTCGAGGCCGCTGGATATATCGATGGCTTTCAAGTGAAAATTTTACCTCCCGGGGCCGACCTTATGGATGTGCGTTACAACGTCATTCAATGGGTACACCGCTCGACCCGGGGCTGGTCTTACGGCATGAGCGTGCGCGACCCGCGCACGCAGGAAATTATCAAGGGTCATGTCAGTTTGGGGTCACTGCGGGTGCGCCAAGATTATTTGCTTGCTGAGGGTCTTCTGGCACCCTATCAACCTGGTGTGGATGAGGCAGAAGCGGCCAAGCCGCTGGAAGACTTTGCCCTGGCACGCATCAGGCAGCTCTCGGCCCATGAAGTCGGACATACGATTGGCCTTGAACATAACTTTGCCGCCAGCGCCGATGACCGCGCTTCGGTGATGGACTATCCCCATCCCTACGTCACCTTAACTGACGACAATAAAGTGGATGTCTCTGACGCCTATGCCGTTGGCATAGGCGCTTGGGATAAACAGGCGATTCGCTGGGGTTATTCTGATTTCCCCGCTGACGTGGATGCGACGATGGCTCGTACGTCATTGATGGATGAACTGCTGGCGTCGGGTTTGTCTTTTGTGGCGGATCGGCATGCCCGCTTGGGCAGTTTTGACAGCGGCGCAGGGCCTTGCCACAGCCGAGGTAGCCTTTGGGATAATGGCGATGATCCGGTGGCGGAGTTGAATCGGTTAATGCAGCTGCGGCGAGTGGTCCTCGATAACTTTTCTGAGGCCGTGATTAAAAAAGGGCAGCCAATGGCAACGATTGAGGATGCGTTAGTGCCTGCCTATCTAATGCACCGCTATCAGGTAGCCGCTGCGGCAACTGTCTTGGGTGGCAAAGATTTCACTTATGCCTTAAAAGGCGATGGCCAAATTCCGACCACTACTGCCGAGGCCCAGCGCCAGCATGCTGCGCTTGAAGCCCTGCTGGCTACCCTTGACCCGGAGGCGCTGTCTATTTCGGCAGAGCTCGTGGCGCTTATTCCGCCGCGGCCACCCATGTCGGGCACATCTCGCGAGCTGTTTCCCCGGCAAACCGGTTATGTATTTGACCCGGTTGCCGCGGCTGCTACTGCGGCTGAACTGACTTTGCGCACACTGCTAGACCCTGCTCGAGCGGCAAGGTTGATTCAGCAAAACTCGGTTGACCTCGATTTGCCTGACTTTTCTCAGGTACTTTTGGGGCTGGTTAAAGCCGTTGGCCCAACCGCTGCAGACACCTCATTCACTGCAGGACATGCACAACTTGTCCGGCGGGTGCAAAAGGAGCTGGCCGCACAATTAATAGCACTCGTCAGTCGGACCGCTGTGGCTGGCAGTGTTCGAGGTGCGGCAGCTTATGCTCTACATGCCATGTTAGAGCGCCTGACCAGCCAAGGGACAAACATGATGAAGAAAGGGGAGGCAGATGGTTGGCTGCCGCATTACTACTTTTTAGAACAGCAAATTCGGTTGTTTGAAGCGCAAGCGGAGCCTTGGCAGGCTGGGAGTCTGACCACCCCACCTGGCTCTCCGATCTGACCGGGACCAGTCTGGGAAGTTTTCATTTTGTTGAAACCCAGTGAGTGAGCCCCAAACCTTTGTTTAGTTCGCGCAGTGTTTAGGTTAGAGATAGCTGAGTTTGTGTTTTATACTGCGTGGGGTGCCACGGAGGTTCTGGTCACGTGCCATCTGGGTCTCAAAGGGTGTGGCAATGAACTGTTGCCTATAACTGTTTGCGGATATGAAAACCTAGAAAAATCGTCCAACTTTGATGTCGGAGGCAAAAGCTTTGCAGGCGAGCAGCATCCTCTTGGTGGCGAGTTTAGTCGAGAAATATAGCTTTGTTTTAAACAACGCTGCTAGCGCTTTTTGCGTAGTTACGTCCGGGCAAGCCAAAACTCCAAACGGCAGCGTTCGTCATTATTTCCAAGTTTTACATCGGAGTTGAAGATGAGTAAGACGACTACTTTTGTGACGCAACCGAGTCTTCCTCCGTTGGAGGAGTTTATTCCCTACCTCGAAAAAATTTGGGAAAACAAAGTACTGACAAATTGCGGCCCTTTTCATCAGCAACTTGAAGAGGCGCTATGTAACTATCTCGGTGTTGAGCATATTGCACTCTTTACTAACGGCACCATTGCTTTGGTAACGGCGCTGCAGTCATTGCGAGTGACGGGTGAGGTTATTACGACACCCTATTCCTTCGTGGCGACATCACATTCTTTGCTTTGGAACGGCATCAAGCCGGTATTCGTTGATATCGAGCCAGACACGCTCAATATCGATCCGCAAAAAATTGAAGCGGCGATTACCCCGCAAACGACGGCCATTCTCGCCGTTCATTGTTATGGCCACCCCTGTAACGTCGATGCCATCCAGAAAATTGCAGACACGTACAATCTTAAAGTTATTTACGATGCCGCCCATGCCTTTGGCGTCAAATGTCACTGTGGCAGTGTTTTAAATCATGGTGATCTGTCGGTGCTTAGTTTTCACGCGACTAAGGTTTTCAACACGTTTGAAGGTGGGGCTATTATTTGCCCTGACGCAGAGAGCAAAGCGCGTATTGATCAGTTAAAAAACTTTGGCCACGCCGGTGAGATAGATGTTGTCGCACCGGGAATTAATGGCAAGTTAAGTGAGTTTAATGCGGCGTTGGGATTGCTTCAGCTCGAGTATATTGACGAGGCAATAGCAAAACGCAAAGCTATTGACGAAACTTACAGAAGACGCTTGTCAGCGGTAACTGGCATTCAATGTTTGCAGGATTCGGGAGAGCTTGTTGCAAATTATGCGTACTTCCCAATTTTGGTCGACGATAGTTACTTTCTCAGCAGGGATGCCCTGTATGACCATCTAAAGACCCAGGGCATTCACCCCAGGCGCTATTTCTACCCCCTTATTTCTGAATTCCCTATGTACCGTGGCTTGCCCTCTTCGAATCCGGAGAGATTGCCCTTAGCTTTAAATGCGGCTTCGCAGGTGTTGTGTCTTCCCATTTACCCCGATCTCTCACTGGACATTGTCGAGACAATATGTCGGTTGATTGCAGGTGTTCGGTAATTGTGAGGCCGCTGTAGCTGTGAGTGGGAGTCGAGGGAAAAAGCTGGGTGTAATGCAGCCCTATTTCTTGCCGTACATAGGCTATTTTCAGCTGATCGCAGCGGTGGACGTTTTTGTTGTCTACGACAACATAAAGTACACAAAAAAAGGCTGGATTAATCGAAACCGAATGCTTCGGAACGGAGAGCCCGTGACGTTTTCTGTGCCTTTGAAGAAAGACTCAGACTATTTGACTGTAGGTGAAAGGCAGTTAGCTGCCTCATTCAGCCGAGAAAAGTTACTTGCACAGTTTCGCGGCGCGTACTCCCGTGCACCAAACTTTGACGATGTTTATGCCTTGCTAGAATCTGTTATCAATTGCAATCAGGAGAATTTGGCGCAGTACGTCTACAATTCTATCCTAGCCGTTTGCAAATATTTAGACATAACGACGAAAATTTGCTTGTCGTCTGGCGTGCGTATAGATCACGAGTTAATTGGTCAAGAGAAGGTAATTGCTATGTGCGAGACCCTAGGCGCTTCCACTTATATAAACCTTCCGGGCGGTTCGAAGATTTACGATAAAACACAATTCGGTCGCTATAATGTTGCCCTCAAATTCCTCGATCCATTGCTCACGGAGTATGAGCAATTTGGGGGGCGTTTTGTGCCCTCACTATCGATTATCGATATACTCATGTTTCGAGACATGACCGACATTCGATCTGCCGTCGATCACGGCTTTAATCTGGTGTGAGAAAACATAAGATGAGTAATTCGCTTGATGAACACGCCGCCGCCTATCAAGGTGACAGCATTTTCGACTTCGATAATGAAATTTTGCTTAATTGGTATTCTGAGCGAATTTTGGGTCTCGTCGACAACGCTAGATCGATGCTTGAGCTTGGGCTGGGCCATGGGCACTCTGCCCAAAAGTTTGCCGGATGCTTTGAGCGACATGTTGTTCTTGAAGGGTCCGAGGCGGTGATTCGTCAGTTTAGAGATCAGTATCCCGACTGCAAAGCAGAAATCACTCAAACATGGTTCGAAGAATTCGAAACCGACGAACGTTTCGACCTAATAGTTATTGGGTTTGTTCTGGAGCACGTTGAAGAGCCAAGGCTTATACTAGAGCACTTCAAGCGATTTTTGGCCCCCCGAGGGAGGGTATTTGTTGCTGTGCCGAACGCTGAAGTTATGAATAGGAGGCTCGGCAGCTTGGCAGGAATGCTTGATGATGTAACTACCCTTTCGAATAATGATGTGCTTTTGGGGCACAAAAGATTCTACACTAGTGATACCTTTAGAGCGGAGTTGGTAGATGCTGGCTTCAAAGTGGAGCGCATGGAGGGGATCTACTTAAAACCCTTTACCACCGCACAAATGCTGTCTTTAAATTTGGACCCCACCATCGTGGGAGCTCTGTGCACTATGGGTATAGAATACCCAGAGTTGAGCTGTGGTTTGCTTGCTGAAATCACTTTGCAATGAAAGTTCTATTGGTTGGGGGCAGTTCCTCTCTCGCCTTGGCTGTGAGGACGGCCCTTCCGTCTAGCATCGATGTGGTGTCTGGCGGACGCCATGGCTGTGACGTGCAGCTTGATCTGATGTCTCCGGCCGAGGAGCTTCTCATCCCCTCTGTGGATACTGTCATCAATTGCGCGGCGAACTTTGGCGGTACAGCAGCCCCGCAGATGCTAGCTGCAGAGGACGTTAATGTTTTGGGTGTGTTAAAGCTTGCGCAAGCGTGTTTCCTAGGTGGAGCCTCCCATTTTCTGAGCGTTTCCAGTATTTTTGCGACGTTAAATTCAGGGTCCCCTTTTTTTAATGTTTATGCTCTCTCTAAGCGCCACTCTGACGAGTTGCTTCAGTTGTATTGCCGGCAAGCAGGAATGCCGCTGACTATATTGCGTCCCGGTCAGTTTTATGGCGAATGGGATAGTTTTCGCATGCATCAGCCGCTTATTTATAGCTTTTTGGACAAGGCAGAGAGTGGCGAAGAAATCGTAATTAACGGTAACAACGATGCGCTACGAAATTTTGTCTATGTAGATGATGTCGCTCAAGTTATTGTGCGGATCATCGAAAGAGCTGTATTAGGTACTTACAACTGCTGCGCCTTGAGAAATGTCCGCTTTTCTCAGATCGCTGAGCGTGCTGTGGAAGCAGTTGGGAGTCAGAGCGAAATCCGGTTTGATCGTAGCAAGCCAGACATTCCTGATAATGGCTTCGACGCAGATAACACTCTGTTTCAAGCCATAGACTTCCAGCCAAAAGTCAGTCTCAGCGAGGGCTTCCAGAAAATAGTTGCTCGACGAAGGCTAGTTAGCTGATGCGCGTTCTAGTCTCTGGTGCCAGCGGTATTGTAGGGTATGGGATACTTCGCACTCTCAGTGAAGCAAAGTTCATATCTCTTCTGGTGGGCACCTCGATATACGATGATTCTGTAGCACCCGCTTTTTGTGATGTCTTCGTAAAAGCTCCTCATACCCAATCCCCCGAATACGGCGGTTGGTTACTCTCCGTTTTGGAGACTTATAAGATCGACGTTCTTATACCGGGTATTGAAGCGGATATGTATTTTTGGAATCAGAACTCCTGTGAGATTCAGGGTGTAGGTGCTTTCCCATTATTAAACCAATCTTCATTGATTGAGCTATGTAAAGATAAATGGATTTTCTACAATAAGCTTCTCGACTCCGGAGTTTCGTGTGCAATTGAGAGCTCCATTAGTGAGGATTTTTCAAAACTGGCGTCAAAATTCGGGCCACGTATTTTACTCAAGCCTCGTCAGGGGTTCGGCTCAAAAGGCATCGCTATAGTGACTTCTGCTGAGGAATTTGAGCAGCATCAGAAAAATTCCAAAGCAGAGCTCATGGCTCAGCCCGTTATTGGAAGCGACGAGCAGGAATTTACGACTGCAGTTTTTTGCGATGGTGAAGGAGGATATTTTTCAGATATTACGCTCCGCCGCCGACTTTCTAACGCTGGGTTTACGGACAGGGCTGAGGTGGTAAGCACGGATTATTTTCGCGAGGCTATAGATCAGCTTTGTGCTCTGCTTCACCCAATCGGTCCAACTAACTTCCAATTTCGGATGAGTAATGAAGGACCTAAGCTACTTGAAATTAACCCTCGTATCTCATCATCAACATCGATTCGAGCCGCTTTCGGCTATAACGAGAGTGTTATGGCGATTGACTACTTTTTAAACCAAAAACAGCCTAGGCCGCCAGCCATTAAACACGGCCACGCGATTAGGTACACCACCGAGCATATTTTCTATGAAGATAGCATTCATATCTGATATCCACGGCAATTTCGAGGCATTGAAAGAGGTGCTAGCAGAGATTGACCAAATGGGCATCAAACGTATTTACTGCGCAGGTGACGTTGTCGGTTATTATTCTCAAGTGAATGAATGCTGCAGAGAGTTGCGCAAAAGAGATATACCGTGTGTGATGGGTAACCATGATTGGTACCTGGCCGGAGGTGCTTTTTGCCCTCGGTCGCGAAGCGTTAATGACTGCCTCGAGTATCAAAGAAAAGTTTTAGAGCCAGAGAATTTGGAGTGGCTGCGGGGTTTCCCTGTTCAGCTCGATGCTGGGCCAGTGCGTATGGTCCATGGTGGCTGGACTGATCCCATTGATGAGTACCTTAAGCCATCCGCGGACTATTTTTCTAGGGTGGAAGGGCAGTATTTTCTTTCCGGCCATACTCATATTCAATCGATACATCAGTTTGGGGACAAAGTGTATTGCAACCCCGGCTCCGTCGGGCAACCTCGAGATAACGATCCTCGTTCTGCATTTGCAGTATTTGAAGACGGAGCTTTTTCTCTTTATCGGGTAGCGTACGACTTTCGGAAGGTTTTTGAACTCATGGACGCAGCTGGCTTCAGTGATTACTACTATGGCTGTTTGAAGACGGGAGCCCGCAATCTTCGCAGGCTTGCAAACTGATATGGGTCGTGACGAGGAATACTTTAAATGGATCAAGTGTGGGAAGGTTTTTGACCCGCAGGATCTTAAAACAGCAAGTTGGATGGACAAATTTGCCCAATCACCATCGGTTCTGGTGAAAGACAATGGCGTTCGCATTTTTTTTTGTTCCCGTCCTCCGCTTGATGTGACTGGGTTGTACGTGAGCCGGCTGGCATATGTTGATGTGAGTCACGACAACCTCACAGAAGTTATCAAAGTATGTGAGCAGCCATTGTTGGCGTTGGGCGATTATGGCTGCTTTGACGAGTTTGGGACAAATCCCGTATCAGTAATCAGAAATGATCAGGAAATTTGGGCCTACTACGCTGGTTGGACAAGATGTGAGTCTGTTCCATTCAACGCCGCTATTGGGCTGGCAATAAGTAAAAATGGAGGTGAAACCTTTGAAAGACTAGGAGCTGGGCCAGTGCTTAGTTTCACACCCGATGAGCCCTTTCTGCTAGGTAGCCCAAGGATTAAGCGATTTAACGGGGGGTGGCAGCTTTGGTACGTGGCGGGAAAAGAGTGGAAGGTGCTCGATGGCACCACAGAGCCGATCTATAAAATACGAATGGCGGTCTCCGATGACGGGATTCACTGGAAAAAGCTGGGAAAGGATTTAATTCCCGACGTCATTGGAGAGCACGAGTGTCAAGCATGTGCCGACGTCACCTTCTGTAATGGCATCTACCATATGTTCTTCTCTTTCCGAGATATACGGGATTATAAAGGTCCTTTCGGCGGTTATCGTATGGGCTACGCATCGTCAATCGATATGGAGACTTGGATTCGAGATGACGGCAGGTCTCAACTGACACTATCTGCATCAGGTTGGGATTCAGGTATGGTCAGTTATCCGCACGTCTTTGCTTTCAAGGGTAAGACTTACATGCTGTACCAGGGTAACGGTATGGGGCTTGAGGGCTTCGGGTTGGCAGTGTTGCAAGACGAGACAGTTTGGGCGGCGAAATGAAGTGGCATAAAATGGGGAAAATATTCGACCCCACCGAACATAGTCTTGCTAACGGCTGCCAAGAGTATGCTCAATCACCGCAAGCTTTGGTGTTGACAGATCGAGTAAGGGTGTTTTTCTCTACACGCCAGCGTGACGAAACCGGAAAGTACCTCAGCCACGTAGCCTACGCAGATTTTTCCCGTGATATGGCAAACCTACTTTGCGTTGCAAAACATACGGTTTTGCCCCTAGGAGGCCTCGGGTGCTTCGATGAGCATGGGGTTTTCCCCATAAATGTTGTGCGCGATGGCGAGCAGATTCTGGCTTACACTACCGGCTGGAATCGCAAAGTCTCAGTGTCTGCTGATGCTTCTATAGGTCTGGCGATAAGCACTGACAATGGCAGAACGTTCAAACGTTTTGGCAGTGGGCCAGTAATGACGGCATCGCTAAATGAACCGTTTCTCGTAGCAGACGCCTTTGTTCAGAAGCACGACGATATCTTCCACATGTGGTACATCTATGGCACTAGATGGGAAAAATTCAGCGAATTTGAGCCGCCGGATCGAGTCTATAAGATAGCTTACGCCTTCTCTGTGGATGGTTTAACTTGGGTTCGAGACAGTCGTCAAATTATAGAAGATGTTCTGGGCGACTGTGAATGTCAGGCGCTTCCAACGGTCATTAAAATCGATGACGTTTATCACATGTATTTTTGTTTTAGACAGGCGCATGGCTTTCGGAATGTTCCCAGCAGAGGGTATAAGCTTGGATATGCTACATCTTATGATTTGAAGCACTGGAAACGTGACGACAGCGGCGGAGGTCTCAACACAACGGACACAGCTTGGGATTCTGACATGCAATGTTACCCTCATATATTCGCGTGCGATGGAGAAGTGTATCTACTCTACAATGGCAACGAATTTGGTCGAGCCGGCTTCGGTCTCGCCCGTCTTGACCAAAACTGAAACCTATGGAGTATTAGTAATGGTAAGCACCCGCAATTACGATGCTGAACAGGAGGACTCAGCCAATAAATTTAATGAGAAATATGTTTACGGTTTTGACCTAGATGTGATGCACCCTTTTATGATTCGTTCATTCGAGACTTTTTTTAGGTCCGGCAGCTTGCTTGAGCTCGGCAGTCATAAAGGTGATTTTACAAAAAATTTCCTCCCTTTGTTTAAGGGCATAACCTGCGTTGAGGCCTCGCGCGAAGCTGCGGATGAAGCACGTACTCGGTTGGGTGATCGCGTGGAGGTGCTCAACGATATGTTTGAGCACATCCAGCTGGATGCTGTGTATCCCAATATTGTCATGACCCACGTCCTCGAGCATTTAGATGATCCAGTAGAAATCTTGCGTCGAGTAAATGATGAGTGGCTCTCAGACGATGGGCGCCTCTTCCTTGTTTGCCCCAACGCTAACGCACCTTCGCGTCAAATAGCTGTAAAAATGGGCCTCATTTCTCACAACTCAGCGGTTACCCCTGCAGAGGCCGAACACGGGCACCGCTGTACATACTCGCTGGACACACTCGAGAGGGATGCCACAGCTGCAGGGCTAAAGGTTATCCACCGGTCGGGTATTTTCTTCAAAGCACTTGCAAACTTTCAGTGGGATCGGCTCCTGCAGACCGATATCGTATCGCCCGAGTATCTTGAGGGATGTTATGCGCTGGGCCAGCAATACCCCGATTTATGTTCCAGTATTTTTTTGGTGTGTGAGCGCGGCAGCACTTAGAAAATACCTGAGCTGCCTAAGCAGTTGGTGTAGCGACAGGTGGTTTTAACCATCTAAGACACGTTTTTTTCAAATGAATACGTAAACAACATTTGTTCTAGGGCGACTCGAGTGAGCTTGCTCAGTGTGTAAAGTCACTACGAACTTTTGTCAAAGCATAGTAGCCTTACGCGCTTATTTGATATCGCCTAATAAAGTAGTTGGGTTATGCCGCTAATGATCAAAGCCCTTTGGGGCTACCGACAATTTATTGCCTCCAGCGTGCAACGTGAAATTCAGAGCCGTTATCGAGCTTCCTTATTTGGTGCGTTTTGGACCGTTGCACAACCACTTGCATTGGTGGTGATCTACACGGTGATTTTTGGGCAGCTTATGGGGGCGCGCTTACCCGGTCATGATGCCGTGCCTTACGCATTTAGCATATACCTGTGTGCGGGTGTCATCACTTGGGCGCTGTTTACAGAAATGCTGACACGGCTTTCGACTGTATTTCTCGATAATTCGACGCTTATCAAGAAAACTGCCTTCCCAAGAATTTGCCTTCCGGCCATCGTGACCGGCACCGCGATGGTGAACTTTGGCATTATTTTGAGTTTGTATTTGGGGTTTTTGTGGTGGGTCGATCACCTACCCGGCATGGCCATTTTTGCGCTAATTCCCCTAATTGTCCTGCAGATATTATTTGCTCTGGGGCTGGGTATTTTGTTGGGCACCGTTAACGTCTTTTTTAGAGATGTGGCGCAGTTTGTTGGTGTGCTGCTGCAGTTTTGGTTTTGGCTCACGCCCATTGTTTACCCAGCAGATATTGTACCCGAGCGTTTTCAGGGAATACTGGCCCTTAACCCGATTAAGCCACTGATTATGGCTTATCAGCGTATTTTTTTGGACCAGCAGTGGCCCGACTTTGCGAGCTTATTGCCATTAGCTCTGCTGACAGTGGGCCTGTTAACGGTTGGGCTTTTGTTTTTCTTCGGCGAGCCGGAGAGATGGTGGACGAACTCTGATGACGGTCAGCCTGCATGTAGAAGGTATTAGTAAGGCGTTTCGTCGCTACCCCTCACCGTGGGCGCGGGCTAGAGAATGGCTTTTTGGTGGGCAGACTCACGAGCTAATCTGGGTGCTGCGTGACATTAGTTTTGAGATTCCCCGAGGTTCGGCTGTCGGAATACTGGGCGTCAATGGCGCAGGTAAAAGTACATTACTCAAGATTATTACAGGCACTACTGAGGCTACCAAAGGGGCTGTAAGGGTGAATGGCCGCGTCGCAGCATTGCTCGAATTGGGGTTGGGGTTTCACGGAGAGTTCACCGGACGCCAAAATGCGCGGATGTCAGGACAAATGTTGGGTTTGGATCTGGCTGAAATTGATGCTGCCTTGCCTGAAATTGAGTCCTTTGCGGGTATTGGTGATTTCATGGACCAGCCTGTGCGCACCTATTCCAGCGGTATGCAAATGCGGCTGGCATTCTCTGTTGCAACCGCCGTTCGACCCGATGTTCTGATTATTGATGAGGCCCTGTCGGTGGGCGATGCAGCCTTTCAACGTAAATGTTTTCAGCGTATTGAAGCCTATCAGGAACTCGGTACAACCCTGCTTTTTGTCAGCCACGATTCCGAGGCAGTAAAGCGATTGTGCGATAGGGCTGTTTTTATCCACGACGGTCGAATTGCCAGCGAAGGATCGCCGCGAAAAGTTTGCGACGATTATGAACGTCAGGTTTTCGGAGGTGACAAGGCTGTCGAAACCCCTGAACTTGCAGGGCCTCAGGATGCCGTTATTGCCAGCGCACATTTCGATCAAACGCTCGTGTCAGACTGCGAGCAACGTTACGGTAACGGCGAGGCCGACATTGAAGCCTGCTGGCTTGAGGATGCGCTCGGCAGCCGGGTTAATGTGGCCGCTGCTGGGGATACCTTATTCTGGTGTTATCGTGTTCGTTTTCATGAAAATATCGAGAAGCCCGTTTACGCAATGATGCTTAAAACCACTGAGGGCACGGCAGTATTTGGCACTGATACATCGACCCTGCGTGAGGAGATAGAGTCCTGTACCGACAATCAACCGCTCTTAATACGCTTTCAGTTCACGACGCACCTTGCGCCCGGCAACTATTTTTTGAATGCGGGTTTGCGTAGGGACAGCGTTGATGGCTCGGTTTTTATGAGCCGTCGGGTCGATGCTGCTGTGCTTCGTATTGTTGCTGGCGACAGCAGCTCTGCTGCTGTCGGACCTGCTGACCTCAATGCGCAGTGGGTTGCACTGCCCTTGAGTAACTGAGTCGTGCAGAGTCCAGTTTTTATCCATTCCATGTTCCGAGCGGGGAGCACCTACGTGTTTTCTGTGTTTCGAAGAGCACAGGGATACCGGTGTTATTACGAGCCCCTCCACGAGCGGGTGGCCTGGGCGGCCGAAGATTCTGAGCGGCTAATGCCCGAACAGCCAGAGTCGGATCGATTGAGGCATCCAAATCAAAATCGTCCTTATTTTCAGGAGCTGAAAGAAAGCTGGAATCTCTGGAAGGACGCGATTACCCCTGACATGGTTTACCACGGCTATTTTTCTCAAGATAGCCAGTTGGCAGGCGTCCCGTTTTATCGGTCATTGCTGTCTGACTCGGGTTTACAGCCCGTATTCAGCGACTGCCGCACGAGTGGCCGTATTGGTACATTGAAACGTGACTTAAGAGGGGTGCATATATTTTTGTGGCGCAACCCCTGGGATCAATGGTGGTCTTATCAGTTGGATGACTATTTTGATGTAGCAAATCGCATCATCTTACATGCGCAGGCTTTACCTGAGGCGCTGGCGCAGCTGGCGGAGCAGAGGCAGCTGATTACTGGTCAGCATGATGGATACTCAGAGTTGCACGATTGGTATCGATCCCGGCCTTTGGATTTCTGCGACAGCTATACGCTCTTTTATATGCTGTGGTGTCTGGCCCTTAAAGAGGGTTTGGATCATGCCGATTATCGAGTGAATATAGACAGCCTCACCGCCAGCGACGCTGACGCCGAAAAGATAAGAGCAGATTTGGTGGAGCTCGGCATCGCCGGTTTAGATTTTAGCGATGCGCATTGTCCGTTGGCCACTTACTCAGAGCAGGAGCGGGCTGAGTTTGAGGCCATTGAAGCTGCCGTGCATACGTTGCTAACACAGTCACAGTGGACAAATGGTGAATTGGAAGCGGTCCTCGCCGAGCGTGAATTGCATCGCCCACTGCGGGCCACAATTGAAGCGCCACATATGACGGAGCAGTTACTTCGTCAGCGCGACCTGACAAAACGCCATATCAATAGTCGATCGGTTGTTTGTAATACATGGGCAGAGTTGGTCAACGAGAAGGCAGAATCGATCCAGTCTTTGGAAGCGCAACACACGAGGGCTCAGCAAAGCTTGCGTCAACAAAATGATGAACTGGCAGAGGGTGGGCAGCGATTAATTTTAACTCAGGCAGCGCTTGAGGTTCTTGCGGACGAGCGCGGACAGTCCAATGCCTTACTGGAGCAGGCGACTGCACAAGCCGAACAACTGTCCTTGCTGTCTAATGCCCGCGCCCAAGAAGTACAAGCGCTTAAAGGTATGTACACGGCCTTGCAGGCGAGTTTGTCCTGGCGCCTGACGGCCCCGCTACGCGGGTTGACCAAGCTTGCTCAGGCTTTAGCCGGTCAGGGATTAGCACGGGAGGAATTGCTTCGCGGTGCCGCGAGAAACTTAGCGCGATATCCCCGCTTGAGTCGCGCTGTAAGGCGCCTACTCCGGTTGGTGCCGCCGGTGTATACACGGGTCATAGTAGCCCTAGACGGCCCCCACGAAAAACCACCTGAGATTAGTCAGGCGGGGTTAAATGACAGAGCACGTGAGATTCATAAGGGATTGGCTGGGCGCTTGGGTGTGGATGTAGAGGGCTCTTAAATGCGCATTGTTCTAGATTGCCAGAGTCTCCAGAGCGATAGCCGTAAGAGAGGCATTGGCCGATACACGCGCTGTGTGCTTCACGCTTTAAGGCCTTACACTGAACAGCACGATTTTATTTTACTGTTCAATGCGCGGTTGGCCGGGGTCCTCGATGAAGCCTTATCAGAGGTTGCGCAACTGTTGCCGCAAGCCCGATCGATAGTGTTTGAAGTGCCTGCCCCGACTGCAGGATACGACCCGGCTAACGACACGCGCAGGGAACTTGCTGAATTGATTCGCGAGCACTTCATCGCTGAGCTGCGACCCGATGTGGTGCACGTTTTTAGCTTGTTTGAGGGTTTTGTCGACAACGTTGTGACCAGTATTGGGCGGTTGCCAGCGAGCTATCCTGTCTCCAGTACTTTTTTCGATCTTATTCCGCTCCTAAACCCCGAGGAGTACCTCGACGATAATCCGCATTTTCGCAGTTACTACCTAGAGCAGCTTGACCAGATGACGCAAAGTCAGCGGTTGCTCGCGATTTCTGCTTTTTCTGCCACTGAAGCTGCCGAAAACCTGAAGTATCCGCTGAGCAATATTGTTGAAGCACCCCTGGGTCCCATGCAGGAACACACGCTGGACACCTACTCAGACGAAGAGGGCGCAGGGCATCTTAATGCGCTGAATCTTGAGCCGGGTTTTGTTTTGTACGTGGGTGGCTCGGACCGCCGCAAAAATCTTCCCCGCTTAGTAGAGGCTTGGTCTCAACTACCCGCAAATCTTCAGGTTGCGCATCCTCTGGTCATGGCGGGTTCCATGCCCGAGGGAGACATTGCCCACTTAAAGGCGTTGGCGCAGCCGTCTGCTCACCCCGCGCAGTTTCATTTATTGGGTCAGGTGAGCGATGCGCAGTTACGGGCGTTGTACCGCGGTTGTCGGGTCTTTGCGTTTCCGTCCTGGCACGAAGGGTTTGGCCTGCCAGCCCTTGAGGCCATGGTGGAGGGTGTCGCCGTCATTGCTGCTAATACTTCGAGCCTGCCTGAAGTGGTTGGGCTCGATGAAGCGTTATTTAATCCCTTTAATGTGGATGATATCAAGGCGCATTTACAGCGGGCGCTTACAGACAAGGATTTTCGAGAACGCCTTGTAACGCATGGCCTTGAACATTCCCGCCTATTTTCATGGCCTCGCACCGCATCGGCAACATTGGCTTGTTGGCAAGCCATGCAAGAAGAGGGTGCACAGCCGTTGTCTGAGGAGACCTTGCCCTGCAGCTGGCAGGACTGGATGGAAGGCTATGAAAGTCGCTTGGATAATTTTTTGGATCTCATCGCTGAACGCCTTCAGCTAGATTCAGAAGCTAGTGGAAAGTTTAAAAACACCGCCGATGACACTGGGTTACTGCTCGATGTTGCGCGAGTTCTCGAGATCAACGAGCGAACGGTTTTCAACATTGTATCCGCTGAGTACCCCAGCAATACGCCATGGCGTATTGAGGGACCTTTCGACTCGAGTTACTCGCTGGCCTTGGTGAACCGGGAGTTTGCACGCGGTTTGGGGTCTTGCGGCATTGAGGTGGCGCTTCACTCTAAAGAGGGCTCGGGCGATTTTGAGCCAGATGCCAAGTTTCTAGAGCAGCATCCGGAGGTTGCAGCGCTCCAGAGTAAGGCCGCCGAGATTCCGCCTGCTCACGCTGCGGTGCTCAGTCGCAACTTGTATCCCCCGAACGTCACTAACATGCAGGGCAGGGTTAATGCGTTGCATTGCTGGGCATGGGAAGAGAGTGCGTTACCCCGGGAGTGGGTGGCAGATTTCAATGCCCATTTATCGGGTATGACGGTGACATCAAATTTTGTGCGCAAGGCGCTCCTGAACAATGGCGTGCGGGTGCCGGTGGAGGTCACGGGAAACGGGGTAGACCACTGGCAAAGCGTGCAGCCCGATGACGCCTATCGAGTGCCTGAGGCATTAAAGCAGTTTGTTTATCTTCATGTCTCTTCCTGTTTTCCACGCAAGGGTATCGATAGTCTCATTGAGGCCTACGGGCAGGCATTTACCAATGATGATGATGTGTCACTGCTCATTAAAACCTTTCCCAACCCCCACAATCGGGTTCACGAGTTGTTAGCAAGTGCCCGTGCGAAACACGCTAACTACCCGCACGTTGTTGTTGTGGAGGCAGATTTATCGCCAGAGCAGTTAAAAGCGTTGATGAAGAGCGGCGACGCACTGGTTGCTCCCAGCCGCGGAGAGGGCTTTGGGCTACCGCTAGCCGAAGCTATGTTGATGGGTATTCCTGTGATCACCACGGCCTATGGCGGGCAAATGGATTTTTGTTCCGAGGAGACCGCTTGGTGCGTAGATTTTGAATTTGCAAGGGCGTACACGCATTTTGCGTTGCCCAATTCAGTGTGGGCAGAGCCGAGGGTTGCAAGTCTTGTAGAGCAGCTAGTCGCCGTTAAGTGTGCCCTACCTGAGGTGCGTTTAGCCAAGTGTGCGGCCGGGCAAGCATTACTGCTGGAAAAGTACACCTGGCAGAAGGTGGCCAAGCGGGCATCAGATGCCGCATTGCGCTGGCAGGCGGACCGCAATAAGTCGCGCATCAAGCAACCAGTCCAACGCTTGGCCTGGGTCTCTACTTGGGGGACGCGTTGCGGTATTGCGCGTTATTCCGAAAATTTGCTCGCACATTGCAGCGTGCCCCTGCGAGTGTTTGCCCCCGACATAAGCCCCGACGCAGAGGAGCCCGTTGAGACTGAGGCTTTAAGCCGAGGCGTTTGCCTGCGGTGTTGGCGAGACGACGGGGCAGATGACCTCTTAAGGCTGGCCGCCGGTATCGAGGGCTTGGCAGCAACTGCTGTGGTGATTCAGTTTAACTATGGATTTTTCAACTTTTTAGCACTGGCCGCTTTGATCGAGCAGCAAAAGGCACAGGGGCGCGTTGTTGTTGTCGTGCTGCACGCGACAGAGGATCCGCCTCAAGTGCCGGATCGGCAGTTAGGGCTTTTGGTGCCGGCGCTGGCACTTTGCGACCGCGTGCTAGTTCATGGGGTGGCCGACTTAAATAATCTGAAGCGCCTCGGGTTGATCAGCAATACAGCAATTGTCCCCCATGGCATTCTCGATTGGGCACCTGCGCAAGACCGCAGGGCGAACGCACTGACGCCGGCCAGTTCAAAGCAGATGAGCAGCGATGTAGGTTCTGACACTCCCAGCCAGCAGAGTGAACGGCCAAGCGGCGTTGACGCTGCAAGTGCGCTACCGGCGACTGAGGTCAATCGGCGTTTGGTTCGACATCAGACCTCGGATGACTCAGGTGCAGTTGGTATGGGTGATGATTCGAGTGCGATATTGGAGATTGCGAGTTTTGGATTCTTTCTGCCCCACAAAGGGTTGTCTGAGCTTGTGGAGGCCATGTCGCTATTAAAGCAACAAGGCTTAGCCTGCCGATTGCTCATGTTAAATGCGCAATACCCGGGCGAGGTATCGGAGCGGGCGATAGCGGGAGTGCGTGCGCGCATTAAAAAACTGGACCTAGAGAATGTGGTCACTGTTGACACTGGCTTTTATTCAGACCAGCAGTGCCTAGAGCGGTTGTCGGCAGTCGACCTTGTCGTGTTTCCCTATCAGCAGACCGGGGAGTCGTCCAGTGCGGCGGTGCGACAGGCCTTGGCAAGCGGTTCTCCGGTGGCCTTAACGCCCCTCAACATATTTCAGGATGTGCAGGCTGCGGCATATTTGTTGCCGGGCTGCTCGCCCCGCGAGCTCGCCGACGGCCTGGTACCTTGGATACGAGCACTCGAAAACCGGGTAATGTATTCCGAGCAACACCGTGCTGCAGCCGAGGCGGCCGAACACAATGTGGCGCTCAAAGACTGCAACACGGCCGTTATTGCTGGTGGGGCCTGCCATGGGTTGCGTCGTCCTTCTCAGGCCTGGTTGGAAGAACATGCGCATCGGCGTATTATGCATAACATAGAGGGTTTACTAGGCCAGTTAAGCTGCTGATTTAACGGCCTTATATATGCGTCGGTGATGTTGGTAGCCGTTGGCGGTCACGTCAGGTTGGTAAGGTGAAGATCCTAAACGGGCGTCATGGATCAATCACCACGTGCATCTCGGGAGCAAAAAGTGCCGGCAAGACGTTTATCGGGTGTTTTAATTCCCTTATTTAGTCATAAATATTTCACAGTTTGTGGGTTGCACAGCCGCAAAGCCTGTTATATGTTACGCCTCACGGCTTATGGAAAGACGTGACAGAACCAAAGGCTAAGCGGGTGCACAGGGTGTGCGCGCTCACGAACACAAAATAGAAGCGCTGCCCCGCGGTGTTTAATGGCCAACCCAGGCCCAACGACTTAGGAGTTATACATAGATGGCTACTGCATCTGAGATTAAAATTACAGAAGCTTACATAGGTCTTTTGGGCCGAGCACCAGATCCTGCCGGCTTGGCATATTGGGTCGCAGAGTACGACGCCGCTGTTGCAGCTGGCACTGATCCCGATATTGCCCTAAAGAAAATCGCAAACGACTTTACTATAGACACCAACGGTGAGTGGACCAGCGGTTTGGGCGCTAACCAGACCAAAACTACCGTAGATGGTGTCACGACCATTACCTACACCAAGACACAGGCAGACGCCGTCGTAAACGGCATGTACGCAAATCTGTTTGAAAAGACCTCGCAGTCTGCTGCAGACGTAAAGTATTGGTCAGACCAGCTTCAGGATGGGTCAGTAACTGCTGCTGAAATGGTAGTGCTGCTGATCTTGGGTGCAGGTACCACCGACGCTGAAGTGTTGGGATATAAGCAGGAAGCCGCGTCCTACTACGCTGAAACAATTGCCGACAGTGATTTCTCTACAGACAAAGATGTTGGCAGAGCGCAGGCAAAAACCGCCGTAGACGCTGTACAAGGGCCGATAAGCTTAACCGTGTCCAAAGCTGCCACTGATGCAATCGCGTCTGGTACTGGAAGTACCAAGGCGCTTACTACAGGCACAGATACCGTAGTAGTGACCGGCGGTGATGAGATCGTGACTGGCCTTGCAGGCACTGGCGCTACAATCGCGGCCGTAGACAAGTTTCAGGATCTGAGTACAACGGATTCGGACTCTCTCACTATCACAGGTGATGGTGGTTTTGCTTTCGGTACGATTTCCAACGTTGAAAACATCAACGTGACCTTGGAGGCGGTCACTGGGGCTGGCTTCGCTATCACCGGTGGTGGCACTACTACAGGTGCAGGTAGCACCATTAATTTAACCACAGCAGCGACCACGGTTGTCCCTGGTACATCCTCATCAATCGCGGGTGAACAGGTGGTGTCCCTCGACTCACTGCAAGTGGGGGCGCTTACCACTACGACTGTGACGGGTTTAACCATCGCGGCAGCCTCAAATGATGCGCATTCGATCACTGGAGACGCCAGTTTGGCGACGCTCGCGATCACCAGCGCAGCAGCTGGTAACGATGCTTTAACTGTGGCCCTCGGTAACAACGATGCGACCCTCACGGTAACCGCTGCCGAAGCTGATGAAGACAGCGTGACGATTTCTGCGGGCGGTAAACTAGCCTTCACCTCTACATCTGTTGAGAATATATCTGTCTCAGGTTCCGGGGAGGCATTGGTAGTCACACATACTGGTGACGTTGCGGCAGATTTCACGGTGACAGGGGATCAGGACGTCACTATTTCAGCGAAGTCTGTGGTTTTGGAAGACTTCACCCTTACGGATTCCAGTACGGCAGGCAAGACCTCGATAATTTTGCAAGACAAAGGGGCGGTTGCTGATACGACAGACCTTACGGGTGCGGGCACTTTAAGCGGTTCAATTACTACCTCTGTTGTCGATAGCGACTTGATAGTGTCGGCCGGTAATACAATTAACTTGAAGACCGCCACTGACAACACAGTGACCGGTAATGACGCAAGCGGGACGGACACAGTCACTCTCGTCGTGGACGGCTCCGCAACGGTCAACACCGTAGGGTTCAACGATGTCACGATTGCAACAAATGACAGCAAAACTAATACCTTGGACTTGGACGCCGATGTCAACAGTGATATCTCACTGACTTCGGGTAACGACATTACTTTGACAAAGGTCTCTACTACGGGAGCAGGAAACGCAAGCTTTAGCGCTGGCGTGACGGGCAAAATTGCCAACACTGCAGTGTCCCTCATTACGACTGATGGTAGCGCTTCTGCGGTTATAGCCGCCTCTGGTAACATCACCGGTGGGACTTACGTGGCAACATCCAACGACGCGAATGCGTCGGTGTCTATAACTAGCTCGACGGGGGACGTTTCGACTGGCGCTATTACGTTATCGACTGGCGCTGACGCGAACGATGCTTCCGCAACGGTCACCGCTGCTAATGACGTGACGATAACGGATGTAGTGTTGACTGACGCCAAAACCGCTTCGGTTTCAGCAACCGCTGGAAATAAGCTGACTATCAATGATGTTGATGGTTCTGCGGTCTCTGGTGGTGTAGATATCACCCTGGTGGGCACAGCCAATGACGTGGCCTCTGGTGAGCTCACAACAACAGGCGGTGATGTTTCCATTACGGCGGGTGCTAAAGTAGTCGCAGATGCAATAGCCACTGCAAACGGCAATGTAACGATCACTGCGGGCACGACTCTGAATGCAGAGGCCGTCGGTGCTGATAGCATTAATGCGGGCACAGGGTCAGTAGTCCTGACCATAGGCGGCGGCGGGGCATCTGACCTCGGTACTGCTTTGGTGGGATCTACGGTTTCGATCGATGCTACTGGAGACTCAACCAACGATGTGCAGGTGGACGATGTGTCTGCTAATGCGGTTGTCGTTTCGGGCTCTGCCGATGTAAACCTTGGAACTGTTGACACCTATACACTTTCCGCATCTGGCGCAACCGGTTCTATAACGGCTAACTTCGATGCCGACAGGGGCGCAGCACAGGCTTCCGTGTTCACTGGTAGCGGCAATGACAACCTTGATTTCAATGTTGCTGCAGTTAAGTTTACGGTAACCGCAGGGGACGGCAACGACAGCCTCGATATCGTAGGCGCCAACACAGGTTCGACATTTAATGTTGGAGACGGCGGTAGCGTGATCGACGTCGACGACGCTTCCGGTGGTTACACCATCACGGCGGGTGCTGGGGTCGACGCTATTGACTTAGTGACTGCTTTCAATGACGCCACAATCTCAACGGGTGCTGGAGATGACTCGCTCACATTGCTCGCGGCCACTAACGTTAGTTTCGATGGAGGCGCCGATACAGATACAGTAAATCTCGCCAATGCTACTAGCTATGACAAGACCGTGACATTTGCAAACATCGAGGAAATCGAAGTGGGGGCTGGCACCGCTACCGTTTCTGCAGAAACTTTTGCAAGCGATAACGTCTTCAAGCTCATGGGTGACGGTGGCACGCTCGTGGTTGCAGCTAACGCCACGACTGGTAGTACGATCGATGCATCAAACGTTGAGTTCCAGGCAGGTGTAACACTCGGTATTAACTACACACTGTCCGATAAGGACGACACAGTGATCGGCACTGAGCTCGGCGATACAACGGATGCCGGGGAAGGTAATGACACCTTAACCCTTGGTGACGGAGCCGATATCATCACTGGTGATGACGGTGCTGATATCATTGATGTGGGTGCAGATGGTGACATAGACACCGTCATTTACGTTGCATATGTCGATGGTGGAGTGTCGGGTGCAGCTGATGCCACTACAATCTCCACGGCCGGTGCAGATGTCATATCCAACTTTGATTCTGGTACGGATAAGTTGGACATGAACGTTGAATTTTTGGCTGCAGCCATGGATGGTGCCACGCAAGCCGGGGTAAACGCGGTAGCATACGGCGGCAACATCGATCTCGCCGATGCAGGCACGGGTGATGACGTAGCTCAGCTGATTGCTGCCGGTGCTGCGACAGCTACGGCTGCAGATCTGCTAACGGTTGCTGACATAAACACTGCAGTGGGTACGATAACAAATGAAGTCGTAGCCGATGAACGAATCATTGTGCTCAACGCACAGGATGGGTCATCGGTAATGTACTACTTTAAATCGGTAACTGCTGATGATGAGATTACGGCCGACGAGCTTCAGTTGCTAGCGGTTATCGATGAAAATATCGTTGCCGGCGATCTGGCCACAGCATAATCGGACTAGATAGCAGCCTTGTAGGCTGATGCGTTCGACCGAAATGATACCCTCTGAATCTTGATTCAGAGGGTTTTTTTTTATATCGGCGTATTCAGGGGTAGTCGGCAGGTCAACACAGCGGTTAGCTTAATGTTAATACCGCATACCCTAAAGAGAGTTGCGTGACGAACAGCACCGCCGGCCGTCTGCAAGACGCCAACACTGTCATCAGTAACCAAAACACTACGTTACCCTACTACCGCGTGATTATGCGACTGCGCCTACAGGACTCTCGTGTGCGCGCAAGCCGTTGAGCATGTTGTTATCGTGTACCAAGGAAGTTTGCATGAACAAAGAAAAAGCGTTGGAGAAATCTTTCCAGCAATGCGTAATCGAATACGAGCGTTTACTTGCCAGTGGCGATGCTACACAAGGGATGACTTGGACCATTACATTATTAGATGGGCTTCAACGCGCTTGCTCTAAGGGCGGATTCGTTGAGAAGGCGGTCCCTACCACTTCGAGAGAGCATTGGTATACGCGAGCCGCCGCTGCGCTGACGCGTTTCATTACCGCACCAACAACAACCATCACTAACGCAGAGCTCCCACAGATTACGCAGCGAAAACAGATAATTGCTTATATTTTTGCCGCCAGCGGCTTTCGTAACATGACCCACCTGATAGATCAGATGGTAGAGACGGGTGCATCGGGCGAAATTACGATCAGTAATGTCAGGGCGCCGGTGCTGTTTGCTTTTGCTGGGTTGGACGACTTAGCAGAGCCAGTTATGACGATTGCCCTGGCAATGCCTGCATCCGTGCTACGTTTCTTTTTTGTAGGATGGCTAAATCAGCGCGCGGTGCTGACGGAGCAAGGGGAAAGAAATCGAGCTAGGTTGCTTACCAGCGGCCAACTACTTGAGTCTGCAGTGATTACAGACCCAGAGATTCCCACAATAATTAACGCCTGGATGTATTCGAGCTACGCAACTGAGCCCGATAAACACCAAATAAAGAAATGGCTTAATCACCTATTGATTAACCGGATGAAAACCGGCGGCGTGAAGCCACTTGAGGTGGTGCACAAGGTTAAGTCACGGCCAAAGATGATTATAGTTTTGGAGCGGTTTACTCGGAACCACGCCATGTATCGCTGTTATGCTGCGATGATTCAGTCCCTGAGAGGATATTTTGATACGGTAGCCATTGCTGATGACGTAACGATAGACGACGTGACCGCGGAGCTATTTGATGAAGTGGTGCGCCTTTCGTCACCCAGGCCGTCCATTGCTGCTCTTGCTGCACTTATACAGGCTCGGGAACCTGACATGATATTTTATCCATCTTTAGGGATGAGTCATTGGACTGTGATGTTGGCATTGCTTCGTTTGGCACCTATTCAAGTCATGAGTCACGGCCACCCGGCTACTTCTATGATGGAAACCATTGATTTTGCATATACCCCAGAGTTTGAGGGAGACCTGACAGCCATTCACTCAGAAAAAATAATTACAGGTCCCTCTGAGGTATATTTTGAATCTCACCCAAACTTACCGACGGAATTGCCAAAGCTGGTTTCGCCCAGCGATCGGGAGGTGAGAATCGCTGTGAACTCGAAAGTGATGAAGTTATCTTGGAGACTACTTCACTTATGTAAACGGCTAGAAACAGAGTCGGAAGTGCCAATTAGTTTTTCGTTTTTCCCCGGAGAACTTCATTTGTTTATGGACGGTCTCGACGCGGCCATTAGAGCCCACCTACCAACGGCGACCGTTGTCCCCTATGTCGATTATGCCCACTTTCTGAAAGAAATCAGTAAATGCGATTTCGCTTTGGCCGCGTTTCCCTTCGGTAATACGAATAGCACTGTTGATACTTGCTTGTTGGGTCTGCCCACTGTGGCGCACTTTGGGGCAGAACCACCTTCACAAACCGATTCGTTGGTATTGAAAATGGCAGGAGTAGCAGAGTGGTTGATCTGCCGCAGCGATGAAGAGTACTTTAGAACGGCACTCAGACTTGCTAATGATCCTGTTGCTCGAGCGACTGCAATGGCAGGGCAGAGCCGCGCCACGATGTATCAGCGGCTTATTGCGGACCGTCCCAATTTGGCCCCCGATGTTTTTGGCGAGACGATGTTCCACTTGCACAAGGATTACGACCGTTTGAAATCTTCTACGCAGAGGCAGTTGCGGCACACTGACCTGATTCACAATGCGCTGTAACCATCCTGCCAAAATATTAGCTTTCACTTTTACCAGCGCGCTCAAACGGTAGCTCATTTTCATTACATCGCCCCCACTAGGGCCTGCAGGTGCGCCAAGACCCGTTTAAATTGATATAAGGTATGGGTGGGCGATCACTGTCGCAATGACCGGTGCGATCGAGTATGGGCCTTTATACTTATGTCAGGTAGCATTCTTGGTGTTTGAGGCCTGCAAGAACAATGGGGTATACTGCAAGGAATCCTGATAAGTCCCCTCGATATGAGGCGTCTTGACCTAAATCTTAAGCTTATCCGCAGGAAACCCCCTTAAAGTGTTGTCCGCCCAAATTAGCGCTCAAGTTCGCTCGATAGAAGACGCTTTGCGCATGTGTAAGCGGTCTTTTACGGCTGTGTTCATATTCAGTTTTTTCACCAACATGCTGATGTTGACCCCCATGTTCTACATGATCAATGTGTTTGACAAGGCCGTAGGTACGGGCAGTTTCCCGACGTTGATTTCGCTGGTCATAATTGCGGGATTCCTCTACGTCATTATGGCGTTGTTAGAGTGGTCTCGTTCCAGAGTGCTGATCTACATTGCGACCCGTATGGATCACGTGATGGCCCCGCGTATTTACGATATTTGCTTTCTTGCTGAGTCGGGCGGGGCCAACACGCAAAATATGGGGTCTCAGCCCCTGTCGGACTTAAACTCTCTGAGGCAATTTTTGGCTGGAGGAACGGTTTTATCTTTGTTTGACCTCCCTTGGCTGCCTGTTTATCTGCTGGTAATGGTCTTATTCCACCCTGCACTGGCGGTAGTTGCTTTGATCTGTATGGGCATTATGTTCGCATTAGCACTGGCAAACCAAAAATCTACAACCGAAGGTCTGAAGGAGCTCAATGAAGCCTCGAGCAGCATCTCCAGGCAAACATCGCGTAACCTTCGTAATGCTGAAGTTGCTTCTGCGATGGGTATGATATCCACCCTGACTGAAAAATGGCGGATTGGGCAAGATCATGTGCTTGAAAAGCAGGAGCGAAACAGCGCCACGGCTGCGGGCTACTCCGCAACGATAAAGTCTTTGACCACTGCTATGCAATCTGCGGCCATTACCACTGGCGCGGTGTTGGCGATGCAGCAGCAGATATCACCCGGGGTTATGATAGGAGCGGCATTGTTACTTGGGCGGTCATTGGCACCCATTCAGCAGGCAGTAGGGGGTTGGAAAGGACTCGTTGATGCCAAATTACAATACAGTAGGTTGAACGATCTACTCCAAACTTTTCCGCCGATAGAGGAGCAAATGCCTCTTCCCCCAATCAAGGGCGATCTGTTTGCAAAAAACGTGACTGTTGTGCCGCCTGGTGGTCAGCGAGCTATCTTAACGGGTATCAGTTTTCATCTCTGTGCAGGGACTACCACCATGGTCATGGGGTCTAGCGCAGCGGGTAAAAGCACACTAGTACGTACTATTTTGGGCCTTTGGCCTACCGCTGCAGGTGAAATGCGAATCGACGGTGCTGAGGCTGCCCTTTATGACAGAGACACACTAGGCCCGCAGATTGGTTATTTGCCTCAAGATATTGAGCTTTTCGATGGCTCGGTCGCTTCAAACATTGCACGATTTACTGAGGCGGACCCAGAGCTCGTTGTTCAGGCCGCACGAGATGCCGATGTTCATGAGATGATTCTCGCATTGCCACAAGGTTACGACACCGTTATCAGCGCTCAGCAAGGTTTGTTATCACCGGGACAACGGCAGCGAATTGCGCTCGCGAGGGCACTGTATAATCGACCGAAGTTGGTTGTATTGGATGAGCCGAATTCAAATCTAGACGAATCAGGTGAACGTGCACTCAACGGCGCAATTAAAATGTTAAAGGCCGCTGGTTCAACGGTAGTACTGGTATCTCATCGGAACGGTGCTCTGCCACTGGCGGATGGCTTGCTGGTAATGGTCGGAGGCAAGATTGCAGATCAAGGGCCAACCGCAGATGTCATCGCGCGAGCCAAGCAAGTCATCGCGACAAAGCAAGAGGCATTAGATCGGCAGAGTGACAAGGCTGTTGCCGTTGAGGAGCAGCATGCGCACTAAAATAGGATCTTTTCTGCAGGCCGCCCGTGCGACTTTTTTGGGGCAGAATGTTGAGGTGCTCCTTGATGACGATGACCGCGATATTCTAGATTCTGACAGACAAGCCCGCTGGTTCGGATACACAGTGGTATTGGTGGTGTTTGGAGGTTTTGGTATTTGGTCGGCAGTGGCGCCCATCGAAAGCGCAGCGCAGGGAGTAGGAGTCGTAGAAGTAGAGGGCCATCGTAAATTAGTGCAGCACCTAGAAGGCGGCATCGTAGCTGAAATTATGGTTGCCAATGGTGATTATGTGACTAAAGGGCAGCCGCTTGTTCGCATGGACGCGACACAAACTCAGGCGGAGCTTAGTATCACCGCCGGTCGGCTCTGGGCCAAACGGGCATTGGTCGATCGCCTGCTTAGTGAACGCGATGCAAGTCCGTACATCACTTTTACGGAGTGGCTTACCGAACTAGAGGATGAGCGGGTCCTCGTTGCTGTAGGCAACGAACGGGCGCTGTTCGACGCCCGTCGCGCAGATTTGTTGGGAGAAAAAGAAGTTCTCGAGCAGCAAATAGCTCAAACGCTTAGCCAAGTCGACGGGGTGCAAGCTGTGCTGAGAGCTAAGCGTTCCATAGCTGAATCGCTTGATAACGAGGCTGGTGAGCTAAAACTTTTGCTGGCCGAGGGCTACGTGGATAAGCAGCGCATCCGTGAGCTTGATCGTTCTCGCGCCTCAACACTGGGCGAAATCTCAGACTTGACAGCTCGTATCTCTGCTGGCGAAGTTGCAGTTGATGAAATCAAATTGCAAATTCTTCAATTAGAGAAGCGATTCAAGACGGAGGTGATTGATTCGCTAACTCTTGCTGAAGAAAAGCTTTATGACCTTCAACAGAGCTATGCAGTCCTGAACGATAGAGTAGAGCGTACTGTCTTGAAAGCCCCGGCCAGTGGATTTGTCTTGGCTCTGAAGCCCAATAACGTTGGGGCGGTGATTGCGGCTGGCGCTTCTCTGATGTCTATTGTTCCTGATAATGAAAGATTACTTATCGACACTAGATTGGCTCCGATAGATATCGATAGGATTCGTATTGGGCAAGAGGCCGAGGTACGGTTTTCAGTATTTAAAGACGCCTATTCCATTACGGGGGAATTAGTTAAGGTCTCCGCAGACAGCTTATTGGACGAAATCACAGGTCAACCTTATTTCGAGGCTAAGGTAAGACTCCTCGAGGTGGATATGCAGCTATTAGGGGAGTACAGGTTGGTGCCCGGTATGCCCGCTGAGGTATTAATAAAAACTGGGCAACGCACACTATTGGGCTATCTAACATCTCCTCTGCATCGGATGTTTGAGAAGTCACTGATCGAGGGTTAATGTGGGCAGAGAGACTTGGTGATCACGAGCGCCTGGCAAGAAAAGTTTAATTAAAGCTATGTCATCTCCCGTTGTGGCGAGTCGAAGTATTTAAATGTACTGACAGCCCCTACGCTATTTTAAGGTTCTCCAAAAGTTAGGGTCCAGTGCAATGTACCGGTAGAGCAGGTGAGTCGAATACAGAAATATGCAACTATTGAAACGTGTGGCATCAGGTTTGCCCTTTTATAGAAACTAGTGGGCTAAATGTTTCCAAGGGAAATCAATGTTCCGTCAAAAAATAGGTCTAGAATATCCTCAAGCGTTAACTCTTGCTCTATTGGTAATATTGGTCATGGGGGCAGGACTAGTTCGAGCCACATCTGTCATGCCCCTGCAGCAAGCTTACAGCTTAGCCCGAGTCTCAGCCCCTGAGCTCGCCATAGCCCGCTACCGTGTCGACGGTGCAAAGAGTCAAAGAGATGTGGCTAGAGGCCGCGTAATGCCTCAGGTATCCGTTTTTGGTCAATGGTCGGAAAACCGCGTGGAATACCGAGGTGGACTAATACCTGATCAACGTTATCCGGGTGAGCGTTATGGCTTTCAGGCCAGCCAGTCTCTCATCAATATGTCTAGCTGGATGGAATACGACCGCCAAAAAGCGCTGGTCGGATTATCCGAGCAGGAGTTGAAAATCACCGAATCGCAATTATTGGGTTTGGTGGCTGGCGCGTATCTGGCCGTGCTCCTGTCCGACGCCGATCTTGCACAGTTTGAGACCGAGCTCGAAGCTCTGGAGCAGCAGCTTAAAGAAGCTAACGCATTGTATGAACGGTCGTTACTACCCATAACACAAGTGTTAGAAACACAGACGCGTGCTGATACTTTACGCGCAGACGTGATTGCTGCTCGAGGGCAGGCTGCGATTGCTCGTGAGAGCTTAATCGCACTAGTCGGCACCCGCGACATAGAACCCATGGCTATTGCCGAACAGGTTAGCTTGGACAGCACTGCTGGCAGCGCAGCAGATGCTGCCATTATGGCCTTCGAGTCGTCGCCGGAAGTGGCTGCCGCTGAGGAAGGAGTTTTAGCGGCACGTAAAAGCATTGCCAGAGAGAAGGGCAGTTGGGTGCCCAATGTTGATTTGATCGTTAGCAGTCAATATTCTGATGTCGGTTTTGATAACCTCACCTCGCCCCCACGCACGTCAGATAGCATTCAAATTTCGGTGAATTATCCGTTATTTGAAGGCGGTTCAGGATCTGCTCGACTTCGTGGGGCCTGGGCCGAGTTCTACACAGCGCAGCAGCAGGTTGAGGCAGCCAAGCGAGCGGGCGAAACCCGCGCACGGTCTGCTTGGGTGCAACTTCAGGCTGCCTCAGAGCGCGTCAATGCCGCCAGACAGGCTGTGAAAACGTCCAAGACCAATGTCGACGCGTCGCGTAAAGCCGTGAAGGCCGGTACCGCGCGAGTCACCGATGTGCTTTTAGCCATGGCGCAAAATACTCGCGCCGAGCGCGATTTAAGTGCGGCGCGATTTCAGCGCGCTATGGGATGGCTCGAGTTGGAGTTAGCCACGGGTGTTGACCCTATGGTGCTGGCCCCAAGACTCTCCAACGCCTTGCATCGTGGCGTATCAGCACCACCCTCGGTACAGGCGACCGAGGAGCAATAACTCATGGTGGCCGACAGTGCTGAGCCAAAGGTCACGTTGCTAAAGCGAGTAACGCTAGACTACTCCCCCGATGAAGACCGCATGAAGTTGACGGGGCTCACTCAGGAAGGGGTATTCGTTGTTGCTTGGCTGAGCCTTCGGTTATTGGGGCGTGTTGTACCGCACCTCCTCACCCGCTATGAGTCCATTGCAACATCTGCCGTAGCAAACGCTCCATCACTGCAACAATCTAGCCAGTCAGGAGCCTCGGGTGGTGAAGAGCCCGTGGTGTCGGCTCACGGCACGCCGTCGTTTTTGGTGGGCGCAGCAGATATTAGTCAGGGCACTGATGCAATTGTGTTGACGTTACGGGGAGGACTCGACGAGGTTCGATTTGCCATCCCTGCGGCCAAAATGGCGCTCTGGTTGAGCGGCCTGAAAAACTTGTATCAGGTAGCTGAGTGGCCGATGACCATCTGGCAGGACGCCGATAAAATTTTGGTATCCTCCCAGGGGGGCGGCTCAGTTACTTTGCATTAATGGCTATCGGCGAAAGTACGGTGGAGTGACTAACATCCGCGATAAAGCCGTGATTAAATAATTTCCCGGCGGTAGGCCCGAAAACGATAATCAGCTGGAGGGAGCGATGTTTATTAAGACCAGCGATCGAGGCGTGTTGTGACCTCAACGGACATCACAAAGCCGACCCGCCTCATTTTGGGTGCAGATCCACTGCTTAACCCAGCGACAGGTATCGGCCACTACACCCGACATCTTTTGCTGGCGCTGCACAATCGCAACTTAGTGTCCGACCTAAAGCTTTACGCCGACGGACGATTTTTGGCAACCGAGCAACACCTCAATGCTCTGCAGGTGCCCACTGCCAGCCGCCTCACGTCGGCCCCTACCGGGTGGCAACAGGCGCGGGCAATGCTTGCCAATAACCGCTTGGCGGTACGAGCTTATGCGCAAATCATGCCGCGCTTGGGGCGAGTACGACTGCGCCGTTTTCGCGACAGCCACATTTACCATTCACCCAATTTTTTATTGCCCGATTTTGAAGGGCCCTCGGTAAGCACCTTCCACGATTTGTCGATTCTTCGATTTCCCGAGTTTCACCCTGTTGCCCGAGTGAAATTTATGGAGAAGGTCATGCGCCACGCTGCAGAGCGGGCCAGTCATATCATTACCGATGCTCAAGTTGTCAAAAATGAGGTGCAAGATTTTTACGGCTTAGACAGTCACAGCGTTACCGCAATTCACCTAGGGGTTAGCGATGTGTTTCGCGCCAGAGGTGCGGCGCAGTGTTTGAGTCTGTCTGAGTATGGGCTTCAGTACCGGCAATTCTTTCTTTTTGTGGGGTCATTAGAGCCCCGAAAAAATATTGTTCGAATCATTGAGGCTTACATCAGCGCACGTCAAAAGGACGGTTTTAGCTGGCCGCTGATATTAGCGGGTGGCCCCGGCTGGAAAAATAGCCGTGAGCTTGAGGCCATTGAAGATCTCACGCAACGGGGTTGGGGGCGCTACTTGGGCCCCGTCACGCAGCAGGGTCTGGCTGATTTGTATGCATCGACACGAGCTTTGTTGTTTCCCTCAATTTACGAGGGCTTTGGTCTTCCAGCACTGGAGGCACAGCGCTCGGGCACGCCCACTATTACCTCCGCAGGGTCTGCCATGGCTGAGTATAGCTGTGCAGCAGACACCTTGGTGAATCCACTCGACGTTCAGGAAATTGCCGCCGCCATCTCCCACACCGCAGTGAATCCGCCGGTGACAATAAGCCTCGCAAACACATCGGCAGCTGAGCTGACGTGGGATCGCACGGCCCAAAAAACTCAGGCGGTGTACCAACAGCTGCAACCGAATTAGAAGCGAGTCAGGTCTCAGCGGCAATTATCCTGAGTCCAACCCCGCAGGCCAGTGAGGCTCTTTGGTAGTGCTTACGCTCTTAATAACGGTAACGTAACGGGTGCTTACATTGGGATGTTAATAACTCAGTGGCCTATTAATCCAATGCCTAAAAGCCCAAAAGCCCAAAAGCCCAAAAGCCCAAAAGCCCAAAAGCCCAAAAGCCCAAAAGCCCAAAAGTCCTAAGTCCTAAGTCCAAAGTCCAAAGCCCAAAGCCCAAAGCCCAAAGCCCCAAGCCCGAAGCCCGAAGCCTACGGGCACAAACGGCTTAAATCCCAACCATCCAGCTGCTCTCCAAACTCAAAGGGTAGGCGGGGCGCTTGGGCTATACGAGTCACAAAAAATTAAGCAGGCAAGGGAGCTTACCGATCACTCAGCATCCACTGCAATGTCGAGGACAAATCGTGGCGCGGTTGATCACCCATGAGCTGTGCAAGCTTGGTGTTATCGCCCCGTAGCTCTCTGACTTCATTGTCCCGCACCAGACGCGGGTCTACCTGCACCTGCAAGGTATGTTGGCTAATGCTTTGTGCCATAGCGACCACCTCATTGAGTTGGTGACAGTGCCCCGAACAAATATTGAGAACCTCCCCAGCCATAGGGTGCTCGGCAAGGGTCGCGTAAACCGCTGCGACATCACGCACATCAGAGAAATCTCGGCCCACATCTAGGTTGCCCAGTTCAATCGTGGCTTGTTTTTCCCGGCAGTGCTGGACGATTTTCGGCACTAGAAAAAACCGATTTTGACCCACTCCCGTGTAGTTAAACGGCCGTGTAATGGTAATCGGTAAACGGTCCATCCACAGCTTCGCCATATATTCCATAGCCAGTTTACTCACAGCGTAGTCATTGGCGGGATTAGGCGTTGTAGTTTCACTCAAAATACCAGCCGTTTGATTGCCGTAAATATTGGCGCTGCTGGCGAGCACGATTGAAGTGGGTTTGTGTTGACTATCTGCCAGCGCGGCGAGTAAGTGGCGCGTGGCCACTACGTTAATAGCGTAAAAGGCACTGGGATCACCATGAGCAACAAAAGCAACGGCAGCTAAATGAATGACAGCGTCTGCGCGCGCGTCACGGACCAGCTTGGCAACGTCGTCGGGGCTGCATAAATCGGCGCAAATATAATCTTCACAACCGGGCTGTGCTTTGATGCCGGTACGAATGACTTGCCAACCTTTGTCTTGCAAGGCCGCAGCCACATAGCGTCCGGTAAAGCCCTCACTGCCCGTAATGAGCACACGGCGTGTCATAGTATTAGTGAGACGTTCCGCTCGCGACGCGGGCAAGGTCGGCCTCGACCATCATTTTACAAAGGGCTTCCAGGGTTGTGGTGGCCTCCCAGCCCAAAATTTCTTTGGCTTTGCTGGCATCACCAATCAAAAGGTCAACTTCCGCCGGCCGATAGAATTTTGGGTTCACCTGCACAATGATCTGTCCGCTACGAGTATCCCGCGCGACTTCTTCGGTGCCGGACCCTTCAAATTCCACGTCGATCTCGGCGGCTTTACACGCCATACGTACAAAATCGCGAACGCTTTCAGTTCGGCCGGTTGCCAGTACGAAGGTATCGGGCGTATCGACCTGGAGCATACGCCACATGCCTTCTACGTAATCGCCGGCAAAGCCCCAGTCGCGCTTTGCATCCATGTTGCCCAACTCGAGATGATCGAGCTGGCCCAATTTAATTCTGGCGATACCGTCGGTAATCTTTCGGGTGACAAACTCGAGGCCACGCAGCGGTGATTCATGATTAAAAAGAATACCGCTGGTGGCAAACAAATCGTACGACTCGCGATAATTAACCGTGCTCCAGTGTGCAAACAACTTGGCAACACCATAGGGGCTGCGGGGGTAAAAGGGGGTGTCTTCTTTCTGGGGAATAGCCTGCACGTCGCCAAACATTTCCGAGGTCGAAGCCTGATAAAAACGTATCTTGGGGTTTACGATGCGAATTGCCTCAAGCAGGTTAAGCGCCCCGAGCCCGGTTATTTCAGCGGTGGTAATGGGCTGTTCAAAGGAGACGCCCACAAAGCTTTGTGCCGCTAAATTGTAGACCTCCGTTGCCTCGGTTTGTTGCAGCAGGCGAATAGTTGCGCCCAAATCGGTGAGGTCGTATTCCACCTTTATAAAGTTGGGGTGGTCCTGAATGCCCACTTCATCAGTGCGCCAGAACATAACGCTGCTGGTGCGCCGAAAAGCACCGTAAACGGTGTAACCCTTTTCGAGGAGAAGTTTAGACAGATAGGCACCGTCTTGCCCGGTGATGCCGGTAACGAGAGCAGTCTTTGAAGTCATGGTAATTCCAGCGTTTTCGAGATCGAAAGCCTAGCGTTGGTGTGACAACTGCGCAACCTTGGAAGGTATGATCAATTGCACCTTTTATATTTTCCGGTAATCGCTTCTAGCCAAGGGGGCAGCCCCTTCAATGCAGGGCCTACTCCACGCAGCCATTGGCTTTTTTGGGGCTACATTGCAGTGAGGGCCTCATACGACAATGGGCGTCGCGACTTGCGCAGGGCTAACAAGCCGTCGGAATTTGTGGGGTTCAACAGTGCTCCGATTTAGCCTGTCTTTGGGTCTATACACTTATGGCCTCTTTGCGCCCCACTCTACAGGTGATTTGCTAAAACACATTTTTGCCCGCCATTTGCCCTCGAGGGCTACCGAGTGCGGCTCGTTACCCTACGCTTTGGCACGCCGGTCACCAGGCAAAAACCCGCGCCAATGCCAAATCTGTCAATGGCGTGGTGGGTGACCTGAATGTGGCATCGCGCTATCATCCCCTCCCTTTTATTGGGTCTACCTGCCCCTATCGGGTTCACTGACCCGCGGACCTTACCTCATGGCTCAGCAACACAATCAAGCGTTGGAAGGTGGCGAAATCGTGTCGAACACCCGGTCATCCGATGTGCCGCAAGGCCCTCGTTGCCTGATTGTTATGCCCGCTTTCAATGAAGCGGGTACTGTGGGTACTGTTGTGGCATCGCTGACGAAAGCCTTTGACTACCCGGTAGTGGTGATCGATGACGCCAGTCATGATGGCACAGCAGCTGAGGCAAAGCAGGCGGGAGCCCGGGTGCTTAGCCTTTCGATTCAGCTGGGTGCCTGGGGGGCAACCCAAACAGGCATCCGCTTTGCTCAGCGTCATGGCTTTGATTACGTCATTACTATGGACGCTGATGGCCAGCACCCGCCTGAGTGTGTGCCCCAGCTAGTGACGACTATTGAAGCCGAAAATTCGAATGTCATTATCGGTGCTTGCACCAGTCGAGGCTCAAGGTCACGGCGCGTTGCCTGGTTTCTATTAAGGCATTTATCTGGCGTGTGGATTGATGATTTGACCTCAGGTTTCAGAATTTATGACAGGAAGGCTATTCAACTACTCAGCGGCTGGCGCGCGAATTACTTAGACTACCAAGACGTTGGCGTTCTCGCGCTGCTCATCAGCAAAGGCTTGACGGTCAGTGATATTCAAGTGCCCATGCTGCCAAGAACCAACGGTGCCTCAAAGATCTTCCGTTCATGGATTGTGGTTGCCTACTATATGCTCCACACTGCCGTTTTGAGCCTGTCTAAACGCAACATGCCCCGCTTCAGTGGCGCGTTTTCAGGCAAAGGGAGAAGCACATAATGGTCAGTGTGTTGACCGGCTTAATGGGGCTGGTTGTAGCCATCCTTATTTTGTTCCTCATTCGTCGTGATCGCCTTCATGTGAGTTATGGGGCCCTTTGGGTTGCTGTCGCTTTGGGTTTTGCGCTTCTGGGTTTTGTACCAAGTGTGTTCGATCGGTTAGCGCATTTTCTGGGTGTGGGTTATCCCCCGGTTTTAGGTTTGAGTGTTGCCATTATCCTCTTGGTGATCAAAATACTGATGATGGATATTGAGCACTCCCAGGCACGTGTGCGCCAACAGCGGTTGGCTCAGCGCTTAAGTTTTCTGGAAGAAGAGTTATTGGCCCTGCAGGCTGATAGCGGTCGCAGTTCTGAGAAAAAAGAGTTCAGTAGCGACGCCGAGTAGCCCCTGGTCGGCGTAGAGCGGGCCGCCGCAAAACCACACGAGCTTCGGTTGGTGCGCCAGAAATGCCGAGCAGTTCCAAACACTCACTTTTTTGCTTGTGCGCTTGGCTTACGGGATGACATGGTTATTCCTGAACCCTGAACCCTGAACCCTGAACCCTGAACCCTGAACCCTGAACCCTGAACCCTGAACCCTGAACCCTGAACCCTGAACCCTGAACCCTTAAGTCGGTTTTCGAGTTTCTGGTCCCGCGCCCCGCTCACGTCGATCACTGACGCTACCGTCAGCAGTTATCGAACCCTTCACTGGCTTGTTGATAAATAACGTTCAAGCGCTTAGCTTGATTTTCCAGGCTAAAAATCTCGGTGTTCTCCTCTGAACGACCGTCGTGCAGAACTTCAGGCGTCATGACGCGTTCAATTGCCAACGCTAGCGATTGCGCATCACCCGGCTGAGCCAGTGCAAAGCGGCGGTTTTTGGCGGCAACCCAGGGCACGCCACTGTCAGGAATATCGCAGGCGACCACTGGAAGATTAAAGTGTTGGGCTTCTAGCAACACCATACCGAAGGCTTCGGTTTTATCGGTGGAGGGAAGACAGAACACCTGACATGCCCTGTATTGATCCCACAGCGCCTTGTTGCTGAGATTTCTTTTAAGGTTAACGCGGGCGCTCAAGCCAAGACGCAAGATCTGGTCTTCAAGGGCAGTTATTTCGGCACTGTTACCACTCACCACCATGGTGAGCTTTGCTTCGGGTAAAAAGTTTAAGGCTTCCAATAAATGACGGAAGCCTTTGTACGAGGCGATGCGACCAACGGACAATATACGCAGTGGAGCGTGGGGTTCGTCTGATGCCTGACCAACTATATCTTGAGTTTTAATCGGCGGTAACCGTTGCTGATCTAAACCCAGGGGTAGCACCTCGCAGCGCGACTCCAGTGCAGCCAGAACTGGGGAACCCGAGCGGTAGGGCTCTGATGTAGCCAGTACACGTTGAGTTCTGGCCAGTTGTGCGTGTTGCAGCGGCCGGTAGAACTGGTAGCCCAGTTTTATGGCAAAGGAGGCCTCTGGGGTCAGAATATCGGCATGCCAGGTCGCAACCCAAGGGAGCCGGCGGGCTGAGGGCAGCAGCAGTGCCCATACGCCACTGGCGTTGGGGTGGTGAATATGCAGCACGGTAGGACGAAACTCTTTAATTGCCTTCGCTAAAGTCAGCGCGAAGAGTGGCGCGAAAGGTACAACTCCAATATTGAACCAACGTGCCGCACGATAAACGTGGGCAGCCTTGGCGGCGTTAGTGGTGCCTTCCTCGCCCTCGTGGCTGGCACGAATACTGGGCAAATGTTGATGGACCACCGCGGCTACAGCCATGCCTGAACGTTTCTGCACATTCATTAAGTCAGATAGGTACGTCTCCATGCCCCCAAAACGCGGCGGGAAATATTTGCCTATGTGCAGCACGCGATGCTCTTGAACACCATGGTCCGTCATCTCGAAGCCTTCTTTGTGTTACTGCTATGCCATGGTGTATCGGTCACTGAATCACTCCAAGGCGCCGGCTTGTTTGAGTTGCAGAGCAGGGAGCATGTCATTTTGTGAAGAGTAAGCCGGGCCCTGAAAGAGCATCCAATCCTCACCAGCTTGGAGAGATTTGGCGCCTCCGAAAGCGGAGGTGTGCAGGCGATTAAATGTTTTTGGCAAGTTAGCCGCGCTGTCTAGCAATAAGCCTAGCCCCGGCCAGTCTCTAGGGAACCTTGTGGTGCTTAAACCGGGCTCAGGCAGTACCGCATACGCGGGCCGGGGCAACAGGTCATAGGCGAGCCTCAGAGCCTGAAAAGACTGGGCCGGGCTCGCCGGGAAAATTAACAGCGGTGTGGCCGCTGGAATATGCGGTTTGAGTCGCTGCGCTAATTCAAAGGGTTTGTCAGCGGGTGTATTAGCGGCGCTCGTGTTCATGGGAAGGCGGGCGGTGTGGCCGCTCAACGCTATCGCCTCGCCGAGCAAAAACAACCCCAGCAAGGCAGCGACACTCAGGCTCGCCAGCGGCCCATAACCCTTTAACGTTGCAGAGCGCGACGCCCTGAGTATCAGGAGCAGCCCCATAATCAACACCGCCGCCGCTATGACAGCACTGTTGGAAGACGGCCAAGTGTCTGCCGCATCTGCGCTAAGAAAATTAATGGACTGATAGTTGTGGGGTTTGGGCGCGAGCCAGCGCGTCATTAAGGTGGCAATATCGGAAAATGACGCTGAGGTGAGGAGTGACACGTCATGAACGATTGGCCGTGGGTTGGGTTCTCCTCCCTGAACAAGTCCGTACTCAATCACGACCGAGTCGCGCCAGGCAGCGTTCTGATGTAACGCCAGCAATGTCTGCCTCGTGCTCACTGGAACGGTATGAAAATCTCCGGGGGTATCTTGCCGCCGCCAGAAAAAGGATAAGGATTTTGGCGCTTGATTTAATACGATGCGCGCATAGGGGTAATCAGCCGCTATCAAAACGTTATTTCGTCGACCAGCGGCAGCAACCCCTCCACCGGTTGGCTTGAGTTGAAAGCCGGGTTGCAGCCAGGTGACCTGCCCGGCAAAGGCTTGCAGATTACTTTGGTCAAATCGCTGGGTCGGTGTTTTGGGGCTGCCGGCATGAACAGACAGCATCGTGCCGACGATGCCAACAACGAGCACGCCGGCAAAACCAACCCCAACCAACCACACGCGATAGCGATGAAGTCCGTCGCCATGCTCTGCGCTCAGCTGATGAAAACCTGCACCGATGGTGACGGCCAGCGCCGGTAGCAGGTGCAAGAAAAGTCGGTTGATGGCCGTACCAGAGACAGCAAAGTCACCAAGCTGAGTAAAACGAAAAATGGCGTATTGTGACAACCAAAACAGCGTTATTAACGAGAGGCTAGCGACTGCCAGCGCGCCGTTGCGTTTGACGAGAACGCAGCAACTTAAGATCCAAAGCAGTATCAGAAGCTGCCAGTTACCTTGCGTAATAAAAGACGCTTGGTACACCCCCAGGACCGCTTGGTCGGACAGGGCAAAGTTGCCCAGCGGCCCCAGGAACAGTTGTTGCTCTGAGACTCCCAGCTGCCCTAAAGGCCCAAGGGGCAATAACCCCTCAGAAAGTAAGAGACCCCCAATCCCGGTGACAATCAACGCCGAGCACAGTGCCGCGCGTATTGGGTAGTGGCGAATGATTTCCCAGCCGACGAGCCAAATCAGGGCGAGCCCAAGCCACGCCATGCCCTCGCGTTTTATAAACGCCCCGAGCAATAGGAAGATGACGCCGCACACCAACACACTGGTTTGGCGTTTGTGGGCCCAACCTAAACAGCAGGCCAAGCCTAACCCTGTGGTTGCTGCCATCCAGGCATCTGCGTAGCCCGCCATGGCAAAGTGGACGTGCAATAACGGCGCACTGAATAGGGCAAGTGCGGCGAACAGCGCGGCGGTACGTGAGATGTTTAACTCGCGACAGAGCCCAAAAATGCCGGCGGCCAGTGCAAGGGCGCACAGGCCCCAGGGAAGATTAACCCAATGATCAGACCATTCGTTGACAAGACTTGAGGGGTACAGGGCAATAAGAGACATAAAAGCCGGATAATCGTGGGCTGCAATCGTACCCTGAGCAGGCCCCCCCTCGGACAACCACAGTGCGGGTGGTAAAAGCGGCGCTATTTCGCCATTAAAAAACCAGAGCTTGGTTCTATATATCCAGGTGGTCCAGGCGTCCCATGGATAGACAGATCGCGTTAAATTTTCGGCAAGAATGAGCGCCAAATGCAGGCACAGCAGCCCGGCGAAAATAAGTCCCAACGTAGAGAACGTGTTGTAAGCGGCGAGCCCTGTATCTCTGCGCCAGAAAAACTCTTTTCTCTTGGTGCTGATGTGAAAACAATGCCAAGCGGCGATCAGCGAGGTCGCGGCAACGCCAAGTGCAACGAGTCTGGGGTGCTCTGATCCGGCCATGAAGGCCGCAGCGGTCACAGCAGCGCCTAAAACAAAACCCAAGCTCAGCTGCAAGGCTCGGTGGGGTGGGGCAATAGACAGCCCGTGCAGCAGCACGCGCAGGGGCAGCAGGCCCAGAAATACCCAAAGGCTCAGCGCCACTATGATTAAGCCAGCGCTAAAAGCCATGACCTGCAACTGCGGTACTTGCGGTGACACCCAGGCCACCCTGACTTGGCCAGCAACATTCTGAGGCTCTATGCAGAAACATGCGTCGTATCCGGGGCCTTAGAGGCGGGCCCTACAATGCTTTCAAGGGCTGCAGACGCTGCGGCGGGAGAAAAATGCGCCGCTATCCAGCGCTCTCGGGTCGATGAGTTTTCGACGGTTCGATCCAACTGTTGTACTACCGCCTGGGCAAACATTTCGGGTTCGTCGGCAATAGCCATAACATGGTCAGCACTGGGTATTCCTTCGGCACCAATCTGTGTGGTGACCATGGGTACCCCCATTTGAATAGCTTCCAGTACCTTGCCTTTGACACCAGCACCAAAACGCAGCGGCACCACAGCGCACCGGGCCTGAGCATACAGCTCCTGCAGACGCGATTCGGAGACATAGCCATGAACCGAAATGTTGTCGTTTGCCAGCGCCAAAACCTCTCTTGAGGGGTTAGACCCGACAATATTTAAATGCACGTCAGGCCGTGCGGCGAGCACTAAGGGCAGTATTTCCCTCACCAGCCATTGGGCTGCGTCAATGTTGGGTGGGTGATTGAAGCCCGCGACAAAAATGAGTGATGTGTCGTCTGTGAATACGTGCTCGAGTTTGAGGTCTTCTAAAATAAACAAAGGTATCGACTTTACTTGGGCATTGGGGACCAGCTGTTCCACTTCGGCCACCTCAGTGTCAGAAAAATATAAGGCGTTGTCAGTGGCTTCGATCACTGCGCGCTCGCGTTCGCGCCAGGCCGCTGCCTCGCGTTCAAGGGCGGGGTCACCTTTCAGCGAAAACTCTCGTTGAGTTCTTAAAAAGTGCAGATCATGACCCACGTAAGAAATGTTGGGGCAGCAGGCGTGCTTTTTTAACGTGGGCAGAAATTGCTCTGCAACATGCGGTCGGTGCATAAAAATATGATCAAAGTAGGGCAAATTCTCCGCCAGCCAGGCGTCGAGTCGTTGGGCTACGGCTTCACCGGCGACAACCTCAACACCGATTTGCTGCAGCTGTTTCGTGTAGGGCTGGTGCGGGAAAAAATTAGCGCCCATAAAGGCAACGCGGTAGCCCATTGCGACCATCTGTTTTAAATACATCCAGGTCGATTTTGAGCCAGCATCTTTATCATAGTGTGGCACGTAGTGATCAATGACCAAAACGGCGCGTTGCCCTTTGCTTCGTCCTCTGGCACACGGGACGTGCTCACCATTGGCAAAGTTTTCGGCGGTGAGCACGGGTAACCACTTATCGTAAAAGCGTTGCTGATTGATTACCTGATATTGTTTTTGTCCGGTCGCGAGATCAGTGCCGTTGGACATGCCTTCATAGTGAACAACGGTAGACGCCGGTTGGTACAGCACCTTAAAGCCGGCTTGGCGTGCCGTAAAACACAAGTCTGTGTCTTCATAATAAGCCGGGACAAAGGCTTCATCAAAACCATCGACAGCTTGCCACAGTGATTTTCGAATCATGAGTGCGGCCCCGGAAACATAGTCGCTCTCGCGCACATAATTGTATTGGGGTCGGGAGGGCTCGTCGGCTCTTCCGTAGTTCCAGCCTGAGGCGTCATTCCAAATAATGCCGCCCGCTTCCTGCAATTTACCGTTGGGGAACAGCAGTTTTGGCCCGACAATGCCCACTGATTCGTTTTCAAATAGCGCCAGCAGCGGTGGCAGCCAGCCGGCGGTGACGGCGGTATCGTTGTTTAGCAGCAGGATAAATTCGCCTCGGGCTTGCGCTGCGGCAATGTTGCAGTTGCGTAAAAAGCGTTGGTTCTCTGCGTGACGAACAACGTGAACACCCTGTACATAGGTGGCAATGTTCAGGGTTTCATCCGTTGAACAATCGTCGGCGACGATCACCTCATACTCGCCCTCAGTGTGCTGCAAAATTGACCAGAGGCAGCGATGGGTAATAACCCATTCGTTGTAGACCGGGATTACAATAGATACCACGGGCTTTTTCGACGCGGGGAAAATTAATGGCGCATCGGGTACTGGCGCCACTTCGACAACGGTTGAAATGTCTTCCGCTTTAGGAAATCGCGCCGCGACCCAAGTTTCAAGGTCTTGGGCCTGTGTAGAGGTAACGGTTTTGAAAATTTTACGCACTCTTGGGAGGCTCATACTCCGCAGAGAACTTACCGGGTGCTTCAGCGTGTATCGAACCATCGCCAACACTTGTTGGCGCTTTCTGGGTGCAGGTTTGGGCGTTGTGAGGTTATGGTCAGAGAAAAACGTAGCGGCAGCCGCTAGGGCATCGTCATAGGCCGTACCGCGCCCTCTCTGGAGAGTTAGTAACCGATAGCAGCGCCGTCCCAGCCGATGTATGCGACCCAGAAATGACGCGTCGTATTGCAGTAGTCGTCCGTAATCTATCTTGAGTAAAGCAAAAAGCCAGTTGGCTTTGCCTTCCATAGCGACCAGATCATTTTGGGTGTTTTCCAAGTCATTTCTGACGCTTCGCAAATCATTGGTCGTATTCTCTAGGTCACTCTCCGTGCGTTCTAGCTGACGGGCAAGCACTGCTTTCTCAGCAACCTCGGTTGACAGTGAATCGGCGAGTTGCTGGCTGGTCGATTTTTCAGCTTCAAGCGCAAGCGTACCTTTTTCAACAACGGATTGGCTCGCCACCAACTCGCTATGAATTTCGGCCTGACGCTCTATTAGCAGATCAATGTGCGCTTCTCGCTCAGCCTTCTGCTTTGAGAGATCCTCTAGGTCGAAGCCATGCTGCGCATTTTGTTGCTGTAGTCGCTCCGCTTCCTGATGGGTGGCGTGCAGTTGGCTAAGGCGGTCTGAGAGTTGAAAGGCAAGTAGCTCAGAAAAAGCGGCGATCTCGAGCTCTGCGCCCTCGTCCCATGCATGGTTAGCAACCGGCTGGTCATTACTTCGCTGTGATAGTGCCTCTGATGCCTTTGTAAGCGCTGGAGAAACCGTCGTGGCTTTCTGTGAATTTTCAAGGCGGTGTGCGTGGTGCTGCATGTTTCTATCTAGAAAATCGTCGAGAAAACGCCGGGTGGTTTGCGCATCGGCTGGTCGCTCCAACCAGGTTGCAATACGACCGAGGGTCACGTCTGGGTGCTTCACAAATTCGTCATAGCTCACCACAAAGCTATCGGGGTCAGTGTCGGTCAGTAGTTGCGACCAATAGGCCTGAGTCAGTCCTAGACCTATTGAGAGTGGTAGGTGGTTGCGCCGCTGTAGCGACGCTGCCACATCAAGTGGGTCCCTAAAGACCAGGCAGAGTTGCATCGGAATGTTAAGGGCCTCGGTAACAGCTCGCCAAAAAGGCAGCAGGAGGCACAGGCGGGGATCTTTTATGGCCAGTTTGGGTTCCTGCGCGAGTTTGGCGGTGAGAAGCTTAACGCCGGCGTCTAAGTGCTTCGCATTCCAAGTGAGTGGCCCCTGCCCTACAAACACCGGCGCATCCCAGTAGGAGCCATTATCGCGCAGCAGGTTGTCGTTAAGATCGACGATATCTAAATCTTCAAAAAACCCCTTTGGGTTGTCGCTACTGGGCGCCATAAGGGTTTCGCCCAGCCCATAACCGAAGCATTCGAAGCATTTGGTCACCAAGCTGGTGCCACTGCGGTGCATGCCACAAATGAGCAACAGTTCCTGTTGGTGCTTAGGGTTCAGTGAGGTCACGGTTATGCTGATCAAAGAGAGTAGGTAGCCAGTCTAAGAAGAGCGTCCAGCCAAGTCCAGAGCAGTTAAGTCGTGAGCCGATTGGCCTGATTTCCTGAGTTATTGGAACGCTATAAGAAAAACCTTACGGCTTACTAAAGTTCCCGTAGAAGGTTTTTGACCGTCCAAGGAGCAATGCTGTGCCGCCACGGGATTTTTATGGGAAGTTGAAACGCAGTTTGCAACTGATTCTGAGCCTTTTATTAACGATCAGGGTTTAGACCTATTGGGCGCCACAAGGCTTTGAGGCGCGTTGACATTGAGTGCCACGCTTGGCAGGCGCGCTAGCGTCGTTCAATAAAACCATGAATACTGACAAGCATCATTCACTGCGTGTAGGTAATGTCGGAGTTATGAAGTGAGAGAACCTTCAGTATTAAAAGCCTGGGTATCAGCGCAATTAACTGAAATGCCGCAAGCTGCAGTCATTGATAATAGCCGGCACTCAAACACTAAACTGCCAGAGCAAGACTTCAGCTTTGATTTAATTGCGGGAGATGCCAGCCCCCGAAAGTATTATCGGGTGGTTATGGCTCCAACAGCCACATCACCTGCGCGAAGTTTAATCGCGGTAGACGCGCCGAGCTCGGAGAAGACCCCTGAATTTCTGCACATTCGCCAGCTGTTAGAAACCGGATCTATTCGCGTACCGACCCTAATCGCGGCAGCTGCCGAGGCCGGTTTTCTGCTGTTAGAGGATTTAGGCGACGACGTGTTGCTACCCGTTCTTAGTGAGCACTCTGCAGGTGCCTGGTATGCCATGGCCCTCAACACGTTGAATCAACTCGCGGCAATACCCAACGCAAACGCAGGGCTGGCGCTTTACGACGCCCAAAAGCTACAGACCGAGCTGGATTTGTTTAGAGACTGGTTTGTGCCCAAGCTACTAGGCATTAGCTGGACGGATGCGTTTGAACAGAGTTTTTCCGACCTTTCTCGGTGCCTCATAAGCAATGCACTGCAGCAACCCCAAGTGGTGGTGCATCGCGATTTTCACAGCCGCAACCTTATGGTGGTGCAAAACGGAGAGCTGGCCGTCATCGATTTTCAGGATGCTGTGATCGGGCCCATCACCTACGACCCGGTCTCTTTGTTGAAAGATTGCTACGTACACTGGCCTAGGCAGCAGCAGCTGGCTTGGTTGCTTGATCATAAGCGGCTTATGACTGAGCAGGGGCGACTTGAACCGGTAGACGATGCCACGTTTGTGGTTTGGTTTGATCTCATGGGTTTGCAGCGCCACATTAAAGTACTGGGTATCTTCGCTCGGCTCTTCTTGCGAGATGGCAAGCCCGGCTATCTTAACGATTTACCCCTTGTTCTGGCTTACGTGTCAGAGGTGGCAGCTATTTATGCGCCGTCAATGGATTCAATGGCGGGTTTCCAAAACCTCCTAACCCAGCAGATCGTTCCGGTTTGTCAAAAGCAAGCGTGGTATCGCTTGGTGACATTAACGTGAAGGCTATGATTCTGGCGGCGGGCATGGGGCGCCGCATGCTGCCGTTAACACAGGACACCCCCAAGCCGCTGCTGAAAGTGGCAGGCCTGTCGCTGCTGGAACACCATATTGTCAATTTAAAAACCGCGGGTATTACAGAGCTGGTTATCAATGCAGCGTATTTAGCGGACCAAATTGTGGACTTCTGTGGTGATGGCAGCCGCTGGGGTTTACATATCCATGTCTCGGTTGAGTCAGAGCCTTTGGAGACTGCGGGGGGCATTATCAAAGCGCTGCCCGTCTTAGGTGACAGCCCCTTCCTCGTTGTTAACGGCGATATTTGGTGTCCTTATCCTTTTGAGCGGTTGCTCACTATTGCCCCTCGCGCTGCGGGGGCGCATTTAGTGCTGGTGCCTAACCCACCCCATCATGCTGATGGTGATTTTAGTCTGGAACATGGGTGCCTTCTCCCCAAAGGTCAAATCTCCTTTACCTTTAGTGGTATTGCGGTTTATCGCCCGCAGTTCTTCCGTGGCCTCCCGCCGATCAAACAGCCGCTGAAGCCGCTTTTAGATGCGGCCATCACAGCCAGTCTAGTTTCTGGTGAGGTTCATGTTGGCCCCTGGGTCGATGTGGGCACACCCGAGCGTTTGCAAGCTGTAGAAGAGGCCTGCAGGACGGCCCGGTAACCCAATGTTGGGTAAACGGGGTTGTGAGGTCTAAGCTCTCGGTCTCGGTTCCTGGCCGTGATGCTTGCACCCCATCGTCTATATCGCCTCTTAGGAAACGTAAATTGATGGAAACAGAACCTTTGCCAAGCTTATTTCGCCTGAATTTTTATCAATTTGAGACGCATATCGCAATTTTAGTCCCACAAAGGGAATTTTTTGCGATATTTTGACGCAGATGAGCGGTTAATTTTGGCGGAATCAGCACGCAGACTGGCGGGTACTGCACAGTTATCGGTCAAAGGTTGTCACAAACTAAGGACATGAAGCCGTTAGATCAACAACAAGGCTTTGGTATGGAAGATTGGCACCCTGAGCCAAGGATGGCTTTTAAACGATCACTTAACACCCTCTCCGGAGGATCGAGAGGCAAGTCACGTTTTAATCAAATCTTGCCTCTCTGGTGTTTCAAGGCTATGAAATTTTTTTATAATCGTTGTAAACATGCAGGTTAATTCATCCAACGGTGTCAGTCCGCAGAATGACAAGTAAGCGGAAAACGCCACACGCTATATCGGCAGATTGGTCGGTGAGTTGCAAGCTTGGACAACTGAAGACTGGCTGACTTATGAGACACACAGTAACTAAGAAACCTCCAGCCCTACCCCCGAGTAGCGAAGGCTCCAACACAGTTGGTAGCGTAGTACAGGCGCTAGTATGTTTGGTGAGCGCCTGCCTACTCGCTTTTGGAGTTCCAGCCCAAGCTAACCCTCACGCCGCATTTAATGGTTTGCTAGGTACGGTCAGCGACGTGCGAGCGGGTTCCGCGGTAGCGTCGGGTGATGGCTCTTCAGGCGATGGCGCTTCCGAGGTCGCTTGCGGATCCACTGCCAAGGCTTGCTATATCAGCGACGTTGAGCCCGTAGTCCAGCAAAGTTGTGCCGTGTGTCATCAGCAAGGCTTAACCGCCGACCTGCAAGGTGCACGGCTGCTTTTTACAGACGATGCAGCCACAAATCACGCCGCCCTCGAGACCTTTGTAACCACCGATGGTGTGGGTGCCGATTGGTTGTTGGGCAAGATTGTCGGCGATTTGGGGCACGGCGGCGGTCCGGTATTGACGCAGGGCAGCAATAGCTACTTCGCATTTGCTGACTACCTCACCCTGCTCGTCGGTGCGAATACTGATGATGGTAGTGTTGAAGCCAGTTCGATTTGGTCGGGCACCGTGATGGAAAGTCCGGAAACGACGTTGCGTCGAGCGGGCATTATTTTGTCAGGAACAATCCCCACCAAAGCGGCTATTGAGCGTGCGCAGTCTTCCGACGCAGGATTCAAAGATGAACTCATCAGACTTATGAAAGGCGAGGGCTTTCATGACTTTCTTACCACTGGAGCCAACGATAGGTTGCTAACGGAGGGGCTGAATAATGGCATCGATTTCCAGCTTGATACTTGGCGCTTTCCCATTTACGCACAGTTTGAGAGCAGCCTCCCTCGGGAGATCCCAGATGAGTTCGATACAGAAGAATACTGGGACCGGCCTTTTCTGAACCAGGGAAATGCAAACCAAGAATTTAGACAGGCAATGATCCGCGAACCCCTCGAGTTAATCGCTTACATTGTTGAAAATGACCGACCCTACAAGGAAGTCGTGACAGCAGACTTCACCATGGTCAACCAATTCTCGGCCATGGCTTATCGAGCAGATGTGGCTTTTGATGATCCCATGTATGACGATGATGGCTTCTACGATCGATCGCGCCTGAACACCTTTAAACCGGCAAAAAATAGCGGGCATATCCCTTCAATTAACGACAACATTGTTGACAGCGAAGCTCAGATTTATTCGATCGCGGAGTACCACGATTGGCCCCATGCCGGGGTGTTGAGCACGCCGGCTTGGCTAAACCGCTACCCGTCTACCGATACGAATCGTAATCGTGCCCGAGCGCGATGGACCTATTATCAGTTTTTGGGTGTGGACATTGAAAAATCGGCGCCCAGAACCACAGACCCTGTGGCACTTGCAGACACCAACAACCCCACCATGAACAACCCAGCCTGTACGGTATGTCACGAGCGCATGGATCCCGTGGCGGGTGCTTATCAAAGCTTTGGTGATGGTGGCAACTATCTCGATCAATGGGGCGGGCTAGACTCCCTTCCTGACGGGTACAAACGACCTCAATCAGCCGCTGGGGACTTATACGAACTGGAACATCTGGCTCCCAAAGAAGATACCCAGATTCATCAGGTTTCAAAGGCGGTAACAACACTGGGCGGAGGAACATTCACTATTAGCAATCCAGACCCCTGTATCCAAGATGAGCAAAATAGTACTGATGAGGAATGGGTTGGCTGGTGCACTAATTTAGCGGTTGCAGACATTACTGTTTACGCCGGCGGTTCAGAAGTCATGAAGCTAAAGGCTTCAGAGTTTGACAGCTATCTCGGGTTCACAATCTCTACGGGTTTAGATTTTGAAACAGGTGAGCAGTACAACCATGGGAATCTGAATTGGAACGGCGATCTTTATAATCTTTGGAATTATTCTTGGATGGCTTTTGAATTGCCGCTGGACGAGGGTGATTACGAAGTGGTGGTGACACTAGCAACAAGCCAGCAGGACGGGTATCCCGAATCCTTTGTTGTGGCAGGATTGCTATGGTCGGAGGGCCTAACATCGGCCGATACTTATCAATACGGTGATACCTGGTACCGCGACATGCGCAGCCCGGGCTTCAATGGTCAGACGGCTACTGATGACAAAGATAGCCTTCAGTGGTTGGGGCAAAAAATTGCTGAAGACCCTCGGTTTCCAAAAGCCACGGTCAAGTTTTGGTGGCCTTCGGTGTTTGGCAGTGAGGTGCTTGTGGCTCCCGCGGATCGAAGCCTGCCAGATTACGAGGCTAAGGTATTGGCATTTAACGCCCAGGAAGCTCTGGTCGAGGAATTGGCGACAGCCTTTACCGCTGGGGGCTTTAACCTGAAGAGTCTTCTGGCCGATATGATGCTGTCTCCCTGGTTCCGCACCACTAAGGTTGTGGGCAGTCTTTCAGAAACTCAGGCAGCAGCTTTGGAATCGGTGGGTCGTGGCCGGCAGCTCACTCCCGAAGAGCTCGATCGGAAAAATCGCGCGGTTTTCGGCCGAACCTGGGGACAGCGGTCGGGTGATCAAGCATACGAATATAAACCGCAAACCAAGTTCACAGGGCGGCAGAGTTATGCTGCCTTTTACGGGGGCATTGACGGTGCATCGATAACGAAAAGGAACCGTGAACAAACCCCATTAATGTCAAATGTCATTGAGAGAATGGCCGTAGAGCTGGCTTGCCAGGCGGTTGTGGAAGATTTTTCCAAGCCCCGAGAGCAGCGGATCATTTTCACTGAAATTCCTCGGGCTACAGCCGCAGACTTCCTACTAGACGACTCCTTTGAGCTACGAGGGCAGGTATCGCACGGTAACTCCATGAACCATCCTATTGTGTCCGGGGTTGTCACGTTGGTTGGGGGGCAGACGGCACTCCGTATCGCTGATGTCACTCGCGACCCTTATGGCAGCATTGACGGTGAGCCCTCGAACGCGGACCTCATCATTCAACAGATTGTCTTGCGGAGAATCTCTTCCGGCGAGACCCTTGTCATTGACGGCGTGGATTTGCCGCAGATGAATGACGTTGTGTTTGATACCTACATTGACGGCCAAGGCCAGGAGCGTCTCCGTGGTGACGTTAACGACGCTGCGGGGGGGTTCTGGTTGCACGAGAATGCTTGGGTTGAACTGCTGCTGAACCTTCCTGCCGGAGAGTACGAGATTGATCTGGCCCTTGCCACGTCCTTGACCAAAAATCATGTTAACGAGGCTATGACGGTCGGTGTAACGGCACTGGCAATCGATAGCGGTGGGGACGCTACGGCAAGTCAGCAAATTAGACGGCAAATGACACAGTTGCTGCACAATGCGACGACCCGCAAGCCGAGTGAGGCCGAGATTGACATACTCGTTGAGGCGTTAACCCGCCACGCAGATTTGGCGAAGGGGTGGGGAAATGATTTTAACAACGTTGAGGGCGGCTGCCAGACTTGGGAAATCTGGCCAGACCAACAGCCATCAGCCAGCGAATGGCAACTCAGGTTCGAGGACGAGGATGGCATGATGCGCGCCTGGACGATGATTATGCATACCGTAATGACCAGCTACCGCTATCTGCACGATTGAAGGGTGATAAGAGATGCCTAAACGTAAAACTGTAGCGACCAGCCGGAGAAACTTTGTTAAATCCATGGCGCTAGGCGCCGGTGCTTTGGCGAGTACCACCGGCTTCAGAGTGATGGCGTCGGGTTCATCCCCGTACGTGGGGAAGTTGTTGGTGACGCTGGAACTCAACGGCGGCGCTGATGTAACGCAGCTTTGTGACCCAAAAGTGAACACACCGGGAGAGCTGAAAATAAATAACTGGGCCGATACGGCCGACCCCGGAGAAGCTGGAAATATCTTATTTGCCCCCGTGGCCGATAATTTCAATTTCTTCAGTCGGTTTGGTTCCGACATGGTGGTGGTGAATGGGGTAGATGCCCAGACGAATTCCCACGACACGGGCCGGCTTTTCAATTGGACGGGCAGCAATGCTGAAGGGCGACCTTCATTGTCGGCATTACACGCTGCAGCGAATTCACCCGACCAGCCCTTGGCTTACTCAGTTTATGGTGGCAATACCACCCGTACAGCGGGCCTGCTGTCTTATAACCGCTTTGATGATATCAGCCGGTTACGTGAACTGTCGCAGCCTCTGCGTAATCCATGGAGTCCAGAAAGCTTCGCGCGTCCGGAGCCAGAAATTTTAGAAGCGCAGCGACTCACTAGGGAGTCTGCCTCAGCGCTTTTGGCCTCTGCTGACCTCACGCCCCGTCAGCGTAAGAGTCTCACTACTTTTCAGTCTGCGCGAGCGGACCGTGAAGGTTTGGAAAAACTGGCGGGGTTTTTGCCAACCCAAGATGAGCTCCAGCAACGTGAGGAGTTTCTGGCCGGCGACGATATGTTTGGTTCAAATTTAAAGCAGCAAATGCAAGCGGCCCTGACCGTTATGCAGTCTGGTCTGGGCTCTAGTGCTGACTTAAGTTTGGGTGGATTCGATTCTCACGAAAACCACGACGCTATCCATGACGCGCTTTATACCCACCTCGCCGATGCCATTACATTCTTTTGGGATTACGCTGAAAAGCTGGGTTTGGCCGATCGAATTTTGCTGGTTGTGGGTTCGGACTTTGGCCGCACCAACATGTACAACGACGGCAACGGTAAGGACCACTGGCCCATTGGCTCCTATATGCTTATGGAGCAGGGGGCCCGGTGGGGTAATCGCGTTGTGGGGGCGTCCGACGCGTTACATTTTCCCTTAAAAATAAACCCCAATTCCTTGGATGTCTCTGACAGCGGCATCATTATCACGCCAGCCCACGTCCACCGCGCCGTACAAAATTACCTAGGTATTGACGACTTCGCTGCCGCGAATGGGGTTGCCTTAACCGATGTCGAAGATATTGCACTGTTCTCGTCGAGCAAGCAGACCCGAGTGTAAGCGAAAAACCTCCAAAACCGGGGCAAGCGGCACCAACGCCGACGTTACAAATAAAGGCCTTCGCAATACAACGAGCTTTCTTCAGACGGTTGGTGGAAGCCCTGAAAGACCTATGTCGGCAGAATCACCACAGGCCAGACTCGCGAGTACCACCGCTGTGCGGTTAAACTATCGGTCTTTAGCTGCCGGACGCTGTAATGACTGACTTCCAAATTGCCCCGTCGATACTTTCTGCCGATTTTGCGCGCCTTGGCGAAGAGGTCGATGCGGTCTTAGCTGCCGGTGCTGACATTGTCCATTTCGATGTGATGGACAACCACTATGTACCCAACCTGACGATCGGCCCCATGGTCTGCCAGGCGTTACGTAACCACGGTGTGGTGGCGCCTATCGACGTTCACCTTATGGTACAGCCTGTCGATAATTTGATTGGTATGTTTGCCGACGCAGGGGCCACGTACATTACGTTTCATCCCGACGCTTCTACTCACGTTGATCGCTCGCTGCAGTTGATTCGCGGTGCCGGCTGTAAATCAGGTTTGGTTTTCAATCCAGCCGCTTCATTGGAGGCACTGAAATATGTCATGGATAAAGTCGACATGATTTTATTAATGTCGGTAAATCCCGGTTTCGGGGGGCAAAAGTTCATTCCAGCCACCCTCGATAAACTTCGGGAGGTGCGCGCCCTTATTGATGCCAGTGGGCTGGATATTCGCCTTGAGGTCGATGGTGGTGTCGGGCCGGGTAATATCGCGGAGATCGCGGCGGCGGGTGCCGATACCTTTGTTGCGGGGTCAGCTATTTTTAATCAGCCCGATTATCGGACGGTGATCGATAACATGAGGCGCGAACTCGCCAGTATTACCGCATGATAGACCAGCCGACCTTTGACCATTGGGTAACCAAGGGTTACAACAGAATTCCTGTTTCAAAAACCATTCTTGCTGATGTTGAGACTCCGCTGTCTGCCTACATGAAGTTAGCGGCGGGTCCGTACTCGTTTTTATTTGAGTCGGTGCAGGGTGGAGAGAAATGGGGCCGCTACTCGATTATTGGGTTGCCTGCCCGTCGTCGTGTTCGTATTGAAGGGAAGCGGGTCACGTTAGAACGTGATGGCGTTGCTCCGACGGTATTTGAAAGTGACGACCCTTTGGCCGAGGTTGAAGCGCAGCACGCAAAGTTCCGAAGCGCACCCATCGAGGGTCTGCCGGTTTTTCACGGTGGTCTAGTGGGGTATTTTGGTTACGATGTGGTCCGTTATGTGGAGAGCAAGCTCGAGCAGCACGACCAAGTTGATGCCCTCAATACGCCCGACATACTGTTACTGGTGGCCGAGGAAGTGCTGGTTTTTGATAACCTAGCGGGCACGCTGACGATGGTTGTCACTGCCAATGCAGAGGAGCCCGACGCCCGTTTGGCGGCGCTTGCGCGGCTTGAGGCTCTGGAGCAGAAACTTCCGCTGCCGGGCCCCGTGCTTGAGCCTATCAGCCTTGACGGCGTTGGGTTGGAGGCCATTGAATCAGCTGCTCAATACCATACCCATCCCTCGCAGTTTATGGGGTGGGTGGAAACCATTAGAAAGTCTATTCTTGATGGCGATGTCATGCAGGTTGTGCCCTCCCAGCGTATGACCGTTGAGTTTAAAAGCGCTCCTATTTCGCTTTATCGCGCGCTGAGAAATTTGAACCCCTCGCCTTATATGTATTTTTTAGATATGGGTGATTTTCAAATTGTGGGCTCCTCTCCTGAGATTCTGGTCCGCGCCGAACAGGGGGAGGTCACGGTTAGACCCATCGCGGGCACTCGTAAGCGCGGTCAAAATTCGGAGGAGGATCAGGCCCTCGCTGAAGAGTTATTGGCAGACCCCAAAGAAATGGCGGAACATCTGATGTTGATCGATTTGGGGCGCAATGATTTGGGTCGCATCGCTCAACCTGGCACGGTTGAAGTTACCGAGTCCATGCTCATAGAGCGCTACTCTCACGTCATGCATATCGTTTCTAATGTAAAAGGGCGGGCGCAAGCGGATTTAACGGCCATGGATGCTTTGCGGGCAACCTTGCCCGCGGGCACATTGAGTGGCGCACCGAAGGTGATGGCAATGCAAATTATCGATCGTTTAGAGTCGGTTAAGCGTGGCGTATATGGCGGTGCAGTGGGTTATATCTCCTGGGCGGGTGACATGGATACTGCCATCGCTATCCGCACCGCAGTGATCAAAAATGATGAAGTTCACATTCAGGCAGGCGCTGGCATAGTCGCAGATTCTGTGCCGGCTCTGGAGTGGGAAGAGACAATGAATAAGGCTAGAGGTATGTTACGAGCCGTCGCCATGGCGCAGCCCAAATGACTTCAGTGGAGACAGCAGCTAAAACGCTCGAACAGCTAGAAGCTGAGCTGGAGGTGGCGTTCCGAGAGGGGGACCTTGGCGAGGCTGCCTTGCTCGCTTGGGAGTCTACGGCCCGTTTTTCAGAAAAAAGCGCAGTCGCGCGAATTTATATTAAAAAGATTCTTCGCGATCCCTATGTCGCTAACCTTCGCCTTGAAGATTTTCAAAAAAATGCCAAGGCCCTTCGAGAAGATGAAGAGCTCGAGGAGCTTGCCAGACTTTCAGCTTTGGGTTTGCTGCGTTTTCCGGCACAGCGTTATTTGTCGCTGTCTTTGTTAGAAGCTGCAGAGCAGCTGGGTAAGAAGGAGTGGATGCAGCCCGTCATTGAACCTCTCGGGCAGCCCGAAGACGACGACGTCGTGCTTTTAAACGTTGTGGCCAGCCTTGCGAATGTTCTGGGCCACTACGAGCATGCGCAGCAACTTTTTGAAAAGCTGCTGTTGCAAGAGCCCGAAAACGAAACCGTCATTCAAAACTACAGTGCCACCCTCACAGGTTTGGAACAGTACAAAGGGGCAATTGACCTTTTGGAGAACCACCTTCCAAGGGCGACCAAGCCCAGGGAGTATGTCCATCGTCTTTTGCCCTTATATCGTCTGGCAGGTTTTGAGGCAGAGGATGAGCTTGATCAACTCGATAAACGTCTATTCGCGGGTTGCCAAACCCCTGAAGCTGCGCGGGTTCATGCCGATCTAAGACTTTTTCTTCAAGATACCCCGGGCGTCATTTTTGGACTTGAGCAGCTACTGAGCCATGAATGGAACCCCGAAGCCGCCTTTGACCTTGCCGAGGCTGAATTGGTGAGCGGCGATTTAACCGCGGGTCTTAAGCGATACGGGGTTAGGTTTGAGGCTTTTCCCAAGCTTGAATGGTATACATCCAGAGAGCGAAAATATGCTGGCCAGCCGTTAAATGACGAATGGCTTTTTATTTGGGGCGAGCAGGGTATTGGTGATGAAGTTATGTTCACCATGTTCCTCGACGCGCTGGTGCCACGTGCTAAGAATGCGGTGATTGCTCTCGATCAGCGCCTGATACCGGCTTTTGAGAACCGACACCCCCATTGGCGGTTTGTCGACAGACTGAACTTGCCTGAGGATTTGCCAACCTTTGACTATGCCTGCCCCATGGGTGATTTGATGACCTTGTTTTTGCCAGACCTGCTAGAGCAAGGTCAGACATTTGAACAGCCCATGATCAATCCTGATACACACCGTTTCGAGCAAATCAGCCAGTTATTGGCTAATAAAGCTAAGCCTCGAATTGCGATATCCTGGCGCGGAGGCTCCGATGCCAACGGCATAATTCGCTCCATGGAGCTTTCTGATCTGATGTCTGGTTTGCCTTCAGAAACTCAGGTTGAAATTATTTCCTTGCAGTACGACGAGGGGCAGGAACAAGAAGTGATTGCCCATGGAGACCGGCGTGTTGCGTTGAGTGGCCTCAACAATCGTTTCGATTTGGAGGGGGTATTTGCTTTGATCAGATGCTGTGATGCCGTCATCACCATAGACAACGCGGTCGCGCACTTTGCCGCGGCTTTGGGCGTACCCGTGGCTGTATTGGTTCCTGCAGCCCAGACGCAGTATCGCTGGAAGAACCAAAGTATTAAGGAGCTGTTATTTCCTTCGGCCCGACTGTTTGTTCAGCGCAAGCCGGGGGATTGGCCGGGAGCAGTAGAGGCCGCATGGCGCTATGCTCTTGAGACCCCCGACGCCAAACCCTCAAGGAGTTGATGCCAGTGTTGAAGGTTTTTGTAGGTTTCGACGAACGACAGCGAGTCTCATTTACCACCCTTGCAACGTCGATTTTTGAGACGGCATCACGCCCTGTATCGATAACGCCTCTGGTTTTACAGACCTTACCAATTACACGTCGAGGGCTAACTCCCTTCACCTTTTCAAGGTTCCTGGTGCCCTGGTTGTGTAACTTTGAAGGGGCCGCTGTTTTTATGGATGCCGATATGTTGTTAGCTTCGGACATTACAGAGTTGGAGCAACGCATAAGTGACGATCTGGCCGTGTCAGTGGTGAGATCCCTTGAGACCTATGAGCAGACGTCGTTCATGCTTTTAAATTGCGCTCACCCGTCTCATCGCAAACTAACGCCCGAATTCATACAGGAGACTGATGTTGGGCTGCACGCTCTCGAATGGGTGGGTCCGGATGAGATAGGTTCATTGGACCCCAAGTGGAATCAGCTTGTTGGCTACCAAGACGTTGACTTCACCCAGGGCAATATTCATTACACCATGGGTGTCCCTGCATTTCCTGAAACATCCACGTCTCCCGGCGCTCAGTTGTGGCTCAAAAATGCTCAGCTGAGTATGTTCACGGTACCCTGGGACCAAATCATGGGTGAGTCGGTGCATTCGGTAAATATCGAGGGGGTAAGGTTACCTAAGTATGTCTGGGACTTTGATACGAATCAGCCCAAGGCAGAGCATTTGGAATTGGTAAAAAAGTTGGTTCTGGCCAGGCGGAAAAAATAAAAAATAACCCGGTCAGCGTAAAAGAGCGCGCCAATGTTTAACGAGCTCTGGCAGTGTAAAGGTGTGCAGCTGCTTTTTTTGGAAGGCTTCATTACCGCCTTTTTCGACGTCAAAACGGTTCAGGAACTGGTTTCCTTTCGGGGAGCCAATGGCTGCAAAGTAGTCAGCGAATTCACTATAACTGGGGAGCGCGGTAGCAAGGGTTGGCAGCCCAAGCGCGAGTGCTGTAATTAAGCGGTTATTACTGGCATAGCGTTTAGGTGATCCGCAGTCAGATGGAATAATGCAATAGTCAGAGACTTGGGCGGCTTGAGCCACCGCGGGCACGCTCCATGAAAACGCAGTGATACGCACAGTGGGCGTTTGAGAAAATTTATAGCGCTGCAATAAATCGAGTGTTTGCGGCGAGGACACAAGGTTGAGCGTATGCCCTTCCAGTTCCTGCCGATGCGAGTCGATGAATTGCGCAAGAAATGCCGCGTTGGTGGGATGTCCAAACCACAGTCCAACCGGTTTCACGTCGACCAGTTTTTCCTTGGGCTTCACGGGCTCGTACTCCAGAAGATCGGCCACCACCGCAATACGGCTTTGAATCCCAAACTTCTCCGCCAGCAGAGCCGATTGTAGGGCCTTTGTGGGCACACAAATGATATCGGCAAGTTTACAAGCGGCACGATAAAAGGCCGACATGACTGAGTTGTTATCGAGGTGATGGTCGGTGTAGTCAAGGATAACCGGCACCCCGAGCCCCTTGCACCGTTCAATCAGGGCGAGCCATTGGTGCTGCCGGTATTCGATGTCGTTAGCACCTATCTTTCCCACAATCAGCCGGTCTAGCTGTTCTGGGCACTGCTCGCCAATACTGACCGTGTGGCCGAGTTCCTGCGCTGCCGTTGCAGCGACCGCGAGTCTCAGTCGTGCCGAAGCAAGCGCAGAAGCGCGCAACTCTGACGCAGATTGATTGGGACCTCCGATCAGTATATGGGTGGTGGTGCTCATGATTATTGCGTGGGGGTAGCGTCGGCTTTGATGCCCGTGATGCGCATATCACGAGGTTCTCTAAGCTTAAACTGCGCGGGTTCTTGTTTGAGGTCAGTCAACCCGGCCTGATGCATGACCAGGCCCAATGACCTCGGTGTGTAGGCCCATCGGTGCACCATAAGAGGATCCTGCCAGCGAGGATCGCCATAAAGTACCCACATACTGCGCTGACCTTCCTGACCGGGCAGCGTGGCTTTATCAGGATCTTTAAGAACCTCCTGACAAGCTGAAATGAGGTTTGGACATTCCAAAATCATTTTGCCACCGGGCTTTAGCACGCGCATCCACTCCTTGATAATGCCAAGTACTTCCCATCGCCAAAAGTGCTCGACAACATGCACCGCTAAAATTTCGTCGGCGTAGTTGTCCTCGAAAACAGTCAGCTGGCGAACATCGCAATTGATATCGGGTTTTTGTCCTGCCCGCTCATCAACAATATCAACGTTGGTATATCCGTCGAGAATCTTGTCGCCGCACCCCAAATTTAGCCTGACAAATGTAGCCATTTCTATAAACTCGTCTCCTATCTCGACGTAGTCTACTGAATGCACCGTACGCCGGCTATAAAGCCTCTACTTATGTTGTGTCTACAAATCTGCAATGACTGAAACCGCCAACCCCCCCGAAACTCAGCACGTCACCGCCTATCGCGCCGACATTGATGGGCTGCGAGCGCTTTCTGTTCTGGCGGTTATGTTTTATCACGCCGAATTTAAATTTTTCGCGGGTGGTTTTATTGGCGTTGATGTTTTTTTTGTGATCTCTGGCTACCTAATTACCCAAATGGTGCTGGGTGATTTTGCGAAGGGTACGTTTAGCATTCAACATTTCTATGAACGCAGAGTGCGCAGAATTCTCCCAGCTCTGCTAGCCATGCTGGCTGTAACAGCGCCGCTTGCGTACGGGTTTCTCTCGGCAGATCTTTTGGTTGATTACTCTGTCACGTTGCTGGGGGCGACCTGGTTTAGCTCCAACTTCGTTTTTTGGGGCGAGGCGGGCTATTTTGACCGAGCGTCAGAGTTTAAGCCGCTGTTGCACACCTGGAGTTTGGGTGTTGAAGAGCAGTTTTATCTTTTTTTCCCGGGGTTGCTGTGGGTTTTCTACAAATTAAAATGGCTAATTCCGGGTTTAGCTCTAGTGGTCGCCGCGAGCTTTTGGGTAGCACAGCTTGGCCTTGCTCAAGGCGCTGAATGGCCGTTTTACATGTTGATTTCCAGAGCCTGGGAGCTTGGTCTGGGTGCAATGTTGGCTGCAGCACTGACGCACTCCCGAATCTCGAGCTTTGCTGTGGTAGGTACTTGGGCGGAGTTGCTGGCCCTCGCAGGTTTGTTGGCGATTCTTGTGCCTGTGGTGACGTTCTCTAAATTGACGGCAACACCGGGTCCGCTCCTATTATTTCCTACTATTGGAGCATGCGTACTGATTTGGTTGGTACCCGGTACCCGTTTTTTGCGCGGATTGATGTCTTTAAAATGGATGGTGGGTCTCGGACTAATCTCCTATTCGCTGTACCTCTGGCATCAACCTGTCTTGGTGTTTAGTCGTATTTTCGTGGGCGAAGCCCTGAACTTTGAGGTGCGCGTTCTTATGCTCATTGGCAGCTTGCCGTTAGCACTTCTCTCCTGGGTTTTCATTGAAAGGCCGTTTCGTAGAGCGGGGGGCGTCTCAAGAGTTCAGTTGGTCTTGTTCATTGTCACTACGATGACGGCCCTTACTGCGGGCGCCGGGGCGCTTTACTTTGTAGGATCATCGGATCAAGAAACTACGACAGGTTTTGTGGGAGATATTGGCCACGATAGGTATTATGAAATCGTGGACGAAACCTTTGATCGGTGCGATAAGACCTACCTACAACACCGTATCGAGCTCTGGCAGGATGTTCCTCGCTGTCACAAGTCGAGGCGCCTTGGGCCACCCAGCGTTGCATTTTACGGCGATAGCCATGCCGAGCAGCTTTTTGTGGGTGCAGAGGCATTACTTGATCGACCCTCAATTTATCTGATTCGTGGAGGCCTTCCCTTTTTGGGAAACGATCGCTTTAAGGGCCCTTTGAAGTACTTAGAAGAGCAAGACAACATCAAAGTTGTGGTGTTTTCCGCGTATTGGCGGGAAAAAATTCAAATTCTGGGAGGCGAGCAGTTTACGTCGCAACTGTTCAGTACTGTGAAGTGGATGGTAAGTCAGGGTTTCAAGGTTGTTTTAATGATGGACGCTCCCGATTTTGGCTTTGATCCAACGCTGTGTGTTCATGAAAATAAATTGAGTGAAGCTCGTTGCGAAATAACCCGCCAGAAACACGTCAGTGACCAAGCCGTTTATCAAGAATTATTTGTTGCCATCGCGCAACACCCCAATGTAGAGCTGGTTGATGTGTCTGAGGCAATCTGCGGTGAAAATACCTGTTCTATGTTGAGCAAGGGGCGCCTTCTCTACCGGGATAATGACCATCTTAATCTGGTGGGATCTAAAATGGCTGGTGAACTCTTGGTTAAGAAGTCACGGTTTCTGTCACAATGACATCTCCGATAAACCCGGTTTTCAGGGATTACAGATGCATCAGAAAGCCATGAGTTATGCGGCCCAGTTCTTTGATGCCTATACTGGTGGCTTACCCATGGCTGTTAAGCCAAGTTTTTTGGATACTGGTTCTCAAGTTGTTCATGGGGGCGTGGGAATGGTGGCGCCTGGGCAGTTTGAAACTATCGGTCGCGATTTTCGGAACGCTAAAGGGGTCAATATTTTGTTGGAGAATCTTTACGCCCTGTCTCTAGAATATGCCCTAGCAATCGAGCAATTCTTCCGGAGCATTTTGGGCAGTAAAAAAGATTTTGAAAATGAGCAGCGATATGGCGAGTCTGAACGTTTAAAAGTGACCCTAACTTGCCAGAACGATTTAGAGCTTAATGCGATTCGTTCAATTGCTGCAGAAAAGCTGTTTATGCGTTAACTGGAGCGCTGTCCCCCGATGATTTTAATGCTCGACAACTACGATTCGTTTACCTGGAACATTGTTCAATACCTTTGGGAGTTGGGCGCTGAGGTTGAGGTTTATCGTAATGATGAAATTGATCTTGCCGGTATTGAACAGCTTGCCCCTGCGGGCATTTGTATTTCTCCGGGTCCTTGCTCGCCAAAAGAAGCCGGAATATCCATGCAAGTGATCGACCATTTTTCCGAAAAGCTCCCCATCTTTGGCGTCTGTTTAGGGCAGCAGTCGATAGGCGCCGTGTTCGGTGGTGAGGTCGTGCGAGCAGATAAAGTGATGCACGGTAAAACCAGCGCTGTCCATCACAAAGGTCAGGGTGTTTTTAAAAATTTGCCCAGCCCGTTTAATGCGACGCGCTATCACAGTCTTGTGGTGGCTGAGGACTCCCTACCAGAGTGTCTTGAAATAACGGCATGGACTGAGACTGACGCGGGTGATCGCGAGGCTATTATGGGCATACGCCATCGTGAATTGGCGGTTGAAGGTGTACAGTTTCACCCAGAATCGATTCTTTCCGAGCATGGCCACGCACTGCTGCAAAACTTTTTAGACCGTGTATGACGCTAGATCTGACCGGAAAAGGCCATCCCTAAATTCAGGACTGATGTTGTAGTGATGAATATTAAACAAGCGTTGCAAAAACTGGCCGAGGGGCAGTCGTTGTCGCGAGATGATATGCGAACGGTTATGACTGAGGTTATGACCGGAGCAGCGACACCCGCTCAAATCGGCGCATTTTTGATAGCCCTGCGTATGAAAGGGGAGACGATCGATGAGATCGTAGGAGCGGCAGAGGTGATGCGCAGTTTGGTAACCCGCGTGCAGGTTTCTCAAGAGCACCTAGTAGACCTCGTGGGTACGGGGGGCGATGGCGCAAATTTGTTTAATGTTTCTACCGCAGCAAGCTTCGTTGTCGCCGCAGCAGGTGGCCGCGTGGCAAAACATGGCAACCGGTCCGTGTCCAGCTCAAGCGGCTCTTCAGATGTACTGGAAACCTTGGGTGCACCTCTTGACCTCTCACCAAGCGAGATTGCGCAGAGCATTGAGACGGTCGGTCTGGGTTTTATGTTTGCGCCTGCGCACCACGGCGCCATGAAGCACGCCATAGGTCCCAGGAAGGATCTGGGAATGCGGACCTTGTTCAATATTTTAGGACCGCTGACCAACCCGGCTCACGTAGAGCGGCAAGTTTTAGGAGTGTTTAGCGCCGAGCTTTGTCAATCGATAGCTGAGTCGCTCAGCAAACTGGGTAGTCAGCATGCACTCGTACTCAGTAGTAATGATGGTCTGGATGAAATTTCTATCGCGGCGCCTACCGCAGTTTGGGAAATGCGCGACGGGGTGGTCGAACGTTTTCAGATTGACCCCAATGATTATGGCCACGGGCACTCCGATCTTGCCGGCTTGGGAGTAAGCTCAGCCCAGGAGTCTGCCGAATTGATTAGGTCGGCGCTGTCTTTAGGGGCTGGTGAGAGTGCCGAGCGGGCGCGCTCCATTATTGCGCTCAATGCTGGCGCAGCCATTTATGTGTCTGGTGTGGTCAAAACGTTGAGGGCGGGGGTTGCCGCGGCCGATGATGCGATTAATTCGGGTGCTGCCTTTGATAAGCTCGAGGCATTCGTGACTTTTAACCACCAGTTACGGGCTGATGCATCATGAGCGGAAAACTAAAGACACCAACGGTTCTGAAAAAAATTATCGATCGAAAAATCGAAGAGGTGAGCGATCGCAAGCGCAGCCAAGATTTGGCGGCAGTGACAGGTCGTGCGGTTGACGCCGCACCAACACGGGGTTTTATTGGAGCGTTAAAGCGTCGTCGTGCTGAGGGTCAGCCGGCCGTCATTGCAGAGGTCAAAAAGGCGAGTCCGAGTAAAGGCGTTATTCGGCGTGACTTCAAACCCGCTGAAATTGCGGCGAGTTACGAAGCCGGTGGTGCCGCTTGTTTGTCTGTGCTGACGGATATCGACTTTTTTCAAGGTGCAGATGCCTACTTAACACAGGCGCGAAGTGCGTGTTCACTGCCCGTGATTCGCAAGGACTTCACCATAGATCCTTATCAAATATGGGAAGCCCGAGCGCTGGGGGCAGATGCCATTCTTCTGATCGTGTCCTGCCTCGAGTTTGCTCAGTTACAGGAGCTTGCGGGTGTTGCTCAAGAGGCCGGGATCGACACATTAATCGAGGTTCATGACCGATCCGAGCTTCAGGAAGCCCTGCAGCTCAACCCAGAGTTGATCGGCATCAATAATCGCGATTTGCATACCTTTGAAACCGACTTGGCTACCACACTTAATTTATTGCCCGATATCCCTGATCACATTCAGGTAGTGACTGAGAGCGGTATTCACACTACCGAAGACGTTAGCCGCATGCGTGCACAAGGCGTAGATACCTTCCTGGTAGGTGAGGCGTTCATGCGGGCTCAAGACCCCGGAGTTGAGTTACATCGTCTGTTTAACATTGATGGGTAGGGGTTTGGTTAGCCCTGATCGAACGGGCTGACTAACTGTTCCCGCCCGTAAAGTTGTGCCGTTAGTGACGCGGCGCGCAAGTGGTCGGTGCTTAACCCGCGGCTTGCTATTTGGGCTTCGGCCCTAAAAAAAGCCGTGGTGAACCCATTTTTCATGATCACCTGCCAAGCCGGCTTGCTCTAAAGCGCTCAAGGTGCCTGCCTGTATCAGGGTGTTGGGTAAATGTCGGGGCGGGTGATTTTTAAGGCTGCACCAAACTCCCGGGCACCGAGTTTTGTGAGGTGGGAGTTGTCGAAGTATAAAAATTCTCGAGTTTTAGGCGATAAAATGCCGCACTCGTCGTAGTTTTTGCCACATTGCGCCCTGAGCGTATCGACGTAAAAAATGTCTTGCCCCGCGAGACCAAAAGCCTCGAAGGCACCCAGCAATTTCGAGTTGAGCTCTTTGCGCTCAGTGAGGAACGACTGGGAGCGTGCGTACTGAGATAAGCCTAGCGAGCTGCCATGATCCAGCGCGATCCCCAACACGCTACGCTTAAAGGTCAGTCGAGGTCCGAACAAATAAATAGGAGCCTTGGTGACGGTTCTTAAGTGGCTAAAAAAGGTGACGAGGTCACTTATCCACTCGCCGTTGAAGTCCTCATGAAGGTATATTTTTGCCGCGCCTTTAAGCAGCTCGCTGCGCAGCAGCTGCTCTCGCGCTGCACTACACATTGGGTCGTCGACCTCCTCTGTACCCACACCAAAATTGAAGCACTTAAAAGAGGTAAAGAGGGTTTTAAAATTGCCCTGAAAATCGTTTTGCCTAAGGGCGTAAACAAGATCTTGCGCGTGTGAATTACCCACGACCAATACATAGTCGGGGTTATTAGTAACCTGCAGTTTACTTTCATTATTACTGCCAAACCCGGCCCAATACCGTTCTCGCTGTGCTAGAAGATCTTCCTGGGTCATTTGTGGGGTCAAAGCGAAACGCTCGGGGAACCCGCGTTGCGATACAGTCACTGCCGTTACTGCCGTGAGTAATAAAAAGCCTGTGAATGCCAGAGGCAGGAAAATTCTTGGTTGGTATACGGCGGTATATCGGTTCCTAAATGGGCTCTCAACCAATCGATATGACGCGTAGCCCAAAACAATCGATGCCGTAAATAAAGTTATGCCAGTGGCGACACCAGTGGGTACTTCGGTCAAATTTTGGGTGAAAGCTATCAAGGGCCAGTGCACAAGGTAAATGGAATAAGACGCAAGGCCTATGTGTCGAAGCGGTGTCGACATCAATATTGTGCGACTTAGTCCCATGGGAGAGCTCAGTAGCAGCAGGGCAGTGCCTACAGTTGGGGCCAGTGAAGCCAGACCGGGAAATGCCGTGTTCTCATTAATGGCCATAAAGGAGCCTAGCAGCAAGATGGCACCTGCGGTGGTCATTCCAGTGGAGCCAATGCGATTTAATCGATGGGCTTGGGTGGCGCCAACCTGATAGGCGAGGCCCCCAATAAGGAATTCGTGAAAACGAAAAGGCAGCAAATAAAAAGCGGCTTCAGGCATGCTGAAAGCTGCCCAGCTGCTGGCGATCGTCGAAGCTATCAGCAGTGACAGCATTGTCCATTTGAGCCCTGCTGTTTGCAGCCCCTTTAACAGCCCGACAACCAAAAGTGGCCAGATTAGGTAGAACTGCTCTTCGAGTGCAAGAGACCAGGTGTGAAGCAGAATATTGCTCTGGGAAATGTCTGAAAAATATCCTGATGTCATCCAGAAATAAACGTTGGAATAGAAAAACTCAGTGGCCAATACTGACTTTCCGAGCAGCGTTAGATCGTTAGGTGGCAGCAAAAAGAAACCGGTAATCAGCGTAATCACCAGGGTTACAAAAAGCGCCGGCAGCAGGCGACGGGCTCGTCGCAAATAAAAGTTTGGGAACGAGAATTGATGTTGCTTGAACTGCCGACTAATTTGTCCTGTGATGAGATAGCCTGATATGACAAAAAATATATCCACGCCCAAGAATCCGCTCTGTGCACCAGGAATGCCAAGGTGAAAGAGCAGTATGGCTAAAACGGCAATTCCTCGAAGTCCGTCAATATGGGGGGCATAAAACGCGGTCATGTTGCAGCGACGTCGTGAAAGGCGGTGATTCGGAGGGGGCACGATAACGGAAACAGTCCCCAAGCGTTCGTTATGTTAAATCGGACGGTATATGGGCTTACAAGACGTGATGGTGATTGTTGGGTCAAAATTAGCATGACGTTTGTTAGGTTCCGATGGCTTTATGCCATGGTTACTTTATGACTAGCCTATTGCCAATGAGGAGCTCCTGAAAAAAGCCACAAGCTGGATCTTTAGTTTGAGGGGAGTACGGCAACCAAATACCGAATTTATTCAGGAGCGGGTTGTTGGGCGTGGGGCTCCCGCAACACCACAATCGTTTTTCCTGAGACTTCGATGAGCCCGTCTTGGCGCAGGGCTTTGAGTACTCTGCCAGCCATTTCTCTGGAGCAGCCCACAATCTTGCCTAGTTCCTGACGAGTGATGCGAATCTGCATTCCCTCTGGGTGTGTCATGGCATCGGGTTCCCTCGTCAGGTCGTTTAAGGTTTGTGCAATTCGTCCCGCAACATCGACAAAAGCCAGGTCGGTCAATTTTCGAGTCGTAGTTCGCAAGCGATGGCCAATCTGAGTCGCCAGTACAAACAAAATGTCAGGATAGCTGCTGCGCACTTGATGAAAGCGCTCATAACTAATACGAGCGACCTCCACAGGGACCCTGGCGACTAAATTCGCTGTGCGAAACTCTTCACCAAACAAACCCATTTCGCCGAAAAAGTCTCCAGGGTTTAAATAGCTGACGACCATCTCTTGGTGTGCATCATCGTCATCGCCATCGATTACGACTGAAACCGAGCCCTCCAAAATTAAATAAATTGAGTCGCTGGGATCACCCTGTTTAACAATCGCTTGACGTTGCTTAAATGTAATGCGCTCACATTGTCTTAAGAAGTTCTCGACCTCTGGGATCTGGCGTAGGACTTCAGCTTTCATTCTGGGACTTCCTTCACAGTATGCTTTTTGCAGTCTGAGCTAATAATCATCGATTCTCAACGGTTAATCGGCGCTTATTACGGTAATCTCTGAACCGGTTATCATGGCTTAAATAGTCGTTTAAACAGTGTTTTACGCAGTAATAGCAAGGAGTGTCAGGGCGATGAAGGGTACGGTGAAGTGGATGGATGGCGCGATGTTTGTAGCCGAGTCAGGTAGCGGGCATACAGTGGTTATGGATGGTCCTGAGGATCTAGGGGGGCGAAATCAGTCTCTCAGACCCATGGAAATGCTGCTTTTGGGTACCGGCGGCTGTGCTATTTACGATGTCATTGCCATGCTCAAGAAGTCTAGGCAGCAAGTCACTGATTGTCGCGTTGAGCTTCAGGCGGAGCGCGTTGATGCAGTGCCTGCGGTCTTCGAGTCGATGAACTTACATTTCGTAGTGACGGGTCATGGCGTCAAGGAAAGCCAAGTTCGGCGTGCGGTTGAGCTTTCCGCAGAAAAATACTGTTCGGCATCCATTATGTTGTCGAAGGCTGGGGTGCGGGTATCCCACAGTTTCGCTGTGGAAGAAGCCTAAACACTCCAGTGCCATGGCGAACAGATTGAGACTGACTAAATCCAGTAAGTGCTGGTCGTCATCAGTTTAGAGGCTTGAGTCATGGCGCGCTTCACGGGTTGCGGCAGTTCAAGCCCACCGGCTTTCAGAGCGTTTTCTCCGTGACGTTCCTCATCTTCAAGCATTGTTTGAAGAATGAGCTGCGACTTTCGGTCGGTTTCAGGCAATGTTTTGAGATGGCTACGCAGATGGCTTGCGACACGCTCTTCCGTAGCGTGGACAAACCCCAAACTAACGCTGTCTCCGACCAAGCCGGCAGCCGCTCCCATGGCTAGCGAGGCACCATAAAAAAGAGGGTTGAGCACGCTGGGCCGAGTGCCTAGCTCTTCTAAGCGCTCCTCGCACCAGACTAAGTGGTCGATTTCCTCTTGGGCGGCTTCTTGCATCTCGGTTCGGGTGCCGGCTGACTTGGCGGTCATGGCCTGCCCCTGATACAGCGCCTGAGCACAGACTTCCCCCGTGTGGTTGACCCGCATGAGCCCGCCAGAATGCTTGCGCTCCCGATCAGACAGCGCACCGTCACTGTGCCCAGCCGCTGGGGAGGGTCGCATTGCAGAGGCGCCGCGGCGTGCGAGGGTTTTAAGCATGCCATCGACCTCAACCAGCAGTCGGTCGACGGTGGTCAGTTCACGTTGACTCATAACGAGATACTCATGTTCTAATGTTCTTACTCTAGCGATCTATCGCTCGCCAGCCAATATCCCGTCGCAGGGTTTTTCCGGGCCATTGGATTTTGTGGGCGGCATCATAGGCTGACGTTTGCGCAGAGCGAATATCCACCCCTAAAGCGGTCACACACAAGACCCTGCCTCCACTGGTGTGATAAACGCCGTCTTTATTTTCGGTGCCGGCGTGAAAGACTTTTACCCCGTCAGAGTTAGCGTCGGTCAGTCCCTCAATAATTGCGCCCTTGGGGTAGCTTCCCGGGTAGCCCTCGGCCGCAAGCACGACCCCCAGGGCAGCTCGGTCATCCCACTCAGCGGTTGTGGCGCTCAAATTTCCGGCGAGTGCGGCAAGACAGAGGGTATCGAGGTCACTTTGCAGTCGCATCATAATGGGTTGTGTCTCTGGGTCCCCAAAGCGGCAGTTAAATTCGATCACCCGTGGGTTGCCCAACGCGTCGATCATGAGTCCCGCGTATAAAAAGCCGGTGTAGGGCATGCCGTCCGCAGCCATGCCCGCCAATGTTGGGTTGATGACTTCATGCATAATGCGTTCATGGATGGCGGGCGTTACGACCGGCGCTGGCGAATAGGCACCCATACCGCCGGTATTTGGGCCAGTGTCGCCTTCTCCAATACGTTTATGATCCTGGCTACTGGCCATAGGCAGCGCGTGTTGGCCATCTGCAATCACGATGAAGCTGGCTTCTTCCCCTGCTAGGAATTCCTCTATGACTACTCGGCAACCTGCCTCGCCAAAGGCATTGCCCGACAGCATATCAGTGACTGCCTCTTCAGCTTGGGCCAGTGTTTCGGCGACGATAACGCCTTTTCCCGCCGCGAGACCGTCAGCTTTTATGACTATGGGTGCGCCATGAGCACGCAGGTAGGCTAGGGCGGGCTCAAGCTCGGTGAAGTTGGCATAGTCGCCGGTTGGAATATTGTGACGGGCCAGAAAATCCTTGGTGAACGCCTTGGAGCCCTCTAATTGCGCCGCCGCTTTGCTAGGTCCAAAGCAGGCGAGTCCGCGAGCTCTAAAGTCATTAACAATTCCACCCACCAAAGGCGCCTCAGGGCCGATCACTGTCAGCGCAATGTCATGGCTTTTGGCAAAGCTCGCTAATCCGTCAAAGTCCATGACGTCCAAGGCAACGTTAGTGACCCCGGATTCCCCCGCTGTCCCTGCGTTACCCGGTGCTGCATAAACATGATCAACGTGGGTCGCCTGGGCAAGCTTCCAGCACAACGCATGTTCGCGGCCACCACTGCCCACAACCAGAATATTCATCTTCAGGCTCCTCGTTGCCGGTTAGTGACGGAAGTGCCGCATGCCCGTGAAGACCATCGCCATACCGGCTTCGTCCGCGGCGGCAATAATTTCTTCATCGCGAATTGAGCCGCCGGGCTGAATCACCGCAGCGATACCGCGTTCCGCCGCATTGTCGATCCCATCGCGAAAAGGGAAGAAAGCATCCGATGCCATGATGGCACCCTGAACCTCAAGGTTGGCGTGCTCCGCTTTAATCGCCGCAATGCGCGCCGAATTGACGCGGGACATTTGTCCTGCACCAACGCCAATCGTTCGATTGTTGGCGGCATAAATGATGGCATTCGACTTCACAAATTTGGCTACCTTCCAGGCAAACAGCAAATCGAGCCACTCTTGCTCAGTCGGTTGACGCTTACTGACGACTTGCAGGTCGTCGCGCGTAATCATGCCGTCATCACGATCTTGCACCAACAATCCTCCGTTGACGCGCTTGAAGTCTTGGGCGCCGACGGGAGGGGCCCACTGGCCAGTTTGAAGAACACGGATATTTTTCTTCTCCGCGATCACCGGCAATGCTGCGGCATTGATCTCTGGCGCAATAATGACCTCAACAAATTGTCGGTCAACAATGACTTGGGCTGTGGCAGCGTCCAATTCGCGGTTAAACGCAATAATACCGCCAAAGGCAGACTCGGGGTCGGTGTTAAAAGCGAGGTCGTAGGCTTCACCGAGAGAGTCCGATACCGCAACCCCACACGGGTTGGCGTGCTTTACAATGACACAGGCCGGTTCCTCAAAATTTTTGACGCACTCTAGGGCGGCGTCAGTATCAGCAACATTATTGTAAGACAGAGCCTTACCCTGCAGCTGAGTGGCGGTGGCAATGCCGACTTCCTGCGGCGAGTGCTCTTTATAAAAAGCGGCTTGCTGGTGAGGGTTTTCGCCGTAGCGCATGGTTTCGGCTTTGACGAGCTGCAGGTTAAGGGTGCGGGGAAAACCCTGGCTCCCATTACCAAGCTGCTGGCCAAAGTAGTTGGCAATTGCGCCGTCATAATGCGCCGTATGTTCATAGGCTTTAATAGCCAGATCAAAGCGAGTTTCGTATCTAATGGCGTTGTTGTTGGCGTCGAGCTCTTCTATCAGGCAGGCATAGTCGCCGGCGTCGACGACGATGGTTACGTCACGGTGATTCTTTGCAGCAGCACGAACCATGGTGGGTCCGCCGATATCGATATTTTCAATAGCATCTTCGAGGCTACAGTCTGGGCGAGCAACGGTTGCTTCGAAGGGATACAGATTAACCACAACCATATCGATAGGGGCAATATCATGGCTGGCCATAACACCATCGTCAGTACCGCGACGCCCTAAAATACCGCCGTGGATGGTGGGGTGCAGTGTCTTGACACGTCCGTCCATCATCTCAGGAAAACCGGTGTGATCAGAAACTTCGGTAACGGGCAGCCCAGCTTCCCGAAGCAGTTTGCAGGTTCCTCCAGTAGACAGTAAAGCCACGTGACGATCGATGAGTGCCTGAGCGAACTCAACGATGCCGGTCTTGTCAGAAACGCTGATAAGGGCGCGGCGTACAGGGGCTAGATGTGACTCAGTCATGATGTGAAGGGTCCTAAAGGGAAAGGTTAAATGCTTTAAATGAGATGGTACTGGCGGAGTTTTTTACGCAGCGTGCCTCGGTTCAGGCCTAACATTGCGGCGGCTTTACTTTGGTTGCCCCCGGTCTCCTGAAGAACGGCACGGAGAAGGGGTTCTTCGACCTGAGCAAGAACCAACGCGTGCAGATCAGTGCAAGTTGCGCCGTCAAGTTGCTCAAAGTAGTGGGTAATGCTCTCCTTGGCACTTTCGCGAAGGGGGCGTGGTGGGGCGGTTTCATTATCGGAGGTCACGCGGCAAGCCCGTTATCTTGGCAGGGAGATGCGCTATGGCTATTTTGGCAGTGGCTTTCCAGCGTTTGGAGAAGGACCTGCTGAGCTTCGGTATTTTCCAACGCATTGAAGTGCCGCTTCCAGCTTAAAAAGGTGCTGGGTAGATCGGCCTCAATCGCGTCAAAAAACCAGCCCACGTGTTTCCGGGCAATTCGTACACCCATGAAGTTACCGTAGAAATCATGCAGAGCGGTTAGGTGTGTGCGCATTTGCAAAAAGCGTTCAGCCTGTGAGGGCTGTATGGCACTTGCCCCAGATAACGTTTGAGCGATGGCGCCTGGTAGCCAAGGGCGACCTAAGGCTGCTCGGCCAATCATGACCCCTGCGGCACCGGTCTGCTCCAGCACCGCAAGCGCCTTTGTTGGAGTGGTGATATCGCCATTGGCCAACACGGGGATGCCCACAGCATCGACGATAGCCGCGATCGTGCGATATTCTGCCTCGCCTTTAAATCGATCGGCTCGGGTTCTGCCGTGGACAGTGAGCATCTGAATACCTGCATCTTCTGCAATTTTCGCGATGGCAACCCCGTTGCGCTGCTGTGGTGAAACGCCCGTACGAATTTTAAGAGTGACGGGTACATCAACCGCAGAAACTACGGCCTTTAAAATTTCCTCCACCCGCCGCTCATCGGCCAGAAGGGCAGAGCCTGCGGCTTTTTTACAAACTTTTTTCGCCGGGCAGCCCATGTTGATGTCAATAATATCAGCACCGTCATCGGCATTGCGTCTTGCGGCCTCGGCGAGCTGTTGGGCTTCGCTGCCAACAATTTGAACGGATCGAAGCCCGCTTTGGGCGTTGTGGCAGCGACGCAATGATGACTTGCGCGACGTCGCTAGTTTGGGATCGGAGGTCAGCATTTCTGCCACTGCCATGCCGGCACCTAGACCAACACAAAGCTCACGCAATGGTAGGTCAGTGACGCCAGCCATGGGCGCGAGAACCACCGGATTCGCCAGTTTCAAGGCGCCAATGCGTAAACTTGCAGGCACAGCGCTGCCCGCATCCTCAGTATGATACGAAGAGGAACAGATTGCTTTTGGGGTTGGCGTATTAGCCACAAACTCTCACCAGAGTGCTAACTGGGGCCGCAAAGCATACAGCGCAATGGCGCAAGGATGAAGCGGAAAGGTTAAATTTTGATCAGTTGTGCGTGGCAAACATATGATCACTGCTTGTGCTGGTTGATCTAAACGGACATCTGCATTTGTGCCAATCCATTAGACAGGTCGAGTCGTATGGTTCAGAATGCGCCGAAAAGCAATATAACTGACGTGAACTAGCAGCGAATTGTCGAGATGTCTGATATTTTGTTAATTAATGGTCCCAACCTAAATTTGTTGGGGTCACGAGAGCCTGATCGTTACGGGAGCGAATCTCTGGAGACGATTACGGCTAGGCTGCGCGTTGAAGCGGAGCGTGCAGGCGCTTCCATTTCTTGCATTCAAAGTAATGCCGAACACGAGCTAATAGATATCATTCACAGTGCACCGGCAGCCGAAACGCGTTTTATCATTATCAACCCTGCTGCATTGACTCACACGAGTATTGCCTTGCGCGACGCCCTATTGGGGGTGGCTATCCCGTTCATTGAGGTGCATATATCCAACCCTCATGCCCGGGAAGCTTTTCGCCAGCACAGCTACCTGTCTGATATTGCCGAAGGTGTCATCTGCGGCTTAGGCAGTTTCGGTTACGACTGCGCCCTCGCCGGGGCCTTAAAACAAATCTCTTCAAAACTTAAGCCTGCTTGAGGACCGTTACTATGGATATCCGCAAAGTCAAAAAATTGATTGAGCTGTTGGAAGAGTCAGATATTGACGAAATCGAAATTATTGAGGGTGAGGAGTCGGTGCGCATAAGTCGCAACAGTCATGCCGCCCACTTGGGTGCAAGCTATGCGCCACCGGTTGCCATGCCTGCACCGGCGGCTCCAGCACCTGCGGCCGCGCCTGCGGCGGCAGAGCCGGTCGCGGAGACAATTTCCACAGATAACGCGGTGTTGTCGCCGATGGTGGGTACCTTTTACCGCTCTCCCAGTCCAGAGGCCGGCGCTTTCGTCGAGGTAGGCCAGACGGTACGGGTCGGGGACGTCCTGTGCATTGTTGAGGCCATGAAGATGATGAACCAAATCGAGGCTGATCGAGCCGGCACGGTAACCGCTATTCACGTTTCCGATGGCGAGCCGGTAGAGTTTGACCAACCCCTCATCACCATTGCCTGACCCTGGAGGTAGCCCTGTGCGCTATCGACCGAGAGGAATCAATTGATGTTAGAGAGAGTTTTGATCGCCAATCGTGGCGAAATTGCCCTTCGAATCCTGCGCGCCTGCCGAGAGTTGGGTATTGAGACGGTTGCAGTGCATTCCACGGCAGATCGTGAGCTGAAGCATGTCCGTCTTGCTGACCAAGCCGTTTGTATCGGACCGCCAAACTCAACGCTGAGTTATTTAAACGTGCCTGCAATTATTAGCGTGGCTGAGGTGACGAACACCGATGCCATTCATCCCGGCTATGGATTTTTATCGGAAAATGCCGATTTTGCTGAGCAGGTCGAGAAAAGTGGTTTCGTGTTTATTGGTCCCACCGCAGAAACCATTCGCCTGATGGGTGACAAAGTATCGGCAAAACATCAAATGCAACGCTCTGGTGTGCCAACGGTTCCCGGTTCAGAGGGGGCTATTCCCGAGGATCCTGACGAGATTTTGCGTATTGCTCGAGATATTGGTTATCCCGTTATCGTAAAAGCTGCGGCAGGTGGTGGCGGCCGCGGTATGCGGGTGGTTCATAACGAGGAGGTTCTGCTCAGCTCGATTCAAGTGACTCAGTCTGAGGCCAAGGCGGCCTTCGGATCACCGGTGGTGTACATCGAGAAATTCCTTCAGCGACCTCGTCACGTCGAGATTCAGGTGCTTGCGGATGGTCAAGGCAATGCCGTTCACCTCGGTGACCGTGACTGCTCGTTGCAGCGGCGGCACCAGAAAGTTATTGAAGAGGCGCCTGCCCCCGGCATCGATGAGAAGCTGCGCGCCGAAATCGGTGAGGCTTGTGTCAAAGCGTGTATCGATATTGGTTACCGCGGTGCGGGTACCTTTGAGTTTTTATACGAGGATGGCGGTTTTTACTTCATCGAGATGAACACGCGAGTTCAGGTAGAACATCCAGTCACCGAGATGATTACCGGGGTGGATATTGTCAGGGAGCAATTGCTGATTGCCTCTGGCGAGAAGCTTTCGATTCGCCAGGAAGACGTGGTGTTTAACGGCCACGCTTTGGAGTGCCGAATCAATGCCGAGGACCCGCGAAATTTCTTGCCATCTCCCGGCAGAATCAATACGTTTCATGCCCCTGGTGGACCGGGAGTTCGGGTGGATTCCCATGTTTACAGTGGCTATACAGTTCCGCCCCACTACGACAGCCTAATAGGTAAGTTGATTACCCACGGAGAAACCCGCGCTGGGGCGCTTGTAAAAATGCGCCAGGCTCTCGATGAGTTGGTCGTTGAGGGTATCCGCACCAATGCCGCGTTGCACAGGGAGTTGGTTGTTGACCCCTCGTTTATGGCGGGTGGCGTTAGCATCCATTACCTAGAGAGTAAATTGGAACACGAGCATTGACCGACGCCGGCTGGCAAGAGCTGCGGTTCAATACCACTCCCAAACATATCGACAGTCTTGAGGGCTGGTTGTTTGAGCAGGGCGCCCTCGCGGTGACCTTAGAGGACAACGCCGACGAGCCGTTGCTTGAGCCGGGCCCCGGTGAGACACCCCTGTGGCAAAACATCAAACTGGTGGCGTTGTTCGAGACAGGCCTCGATCTTTCTCAGGTTTTGGCTGACGTGCCATCACAGTGGGTGACCGCGTCGGCCGGGGAAGCCAAATTTGTTCCTGATCAAGACTGGGAACGCGCGTGGATGGCAGACTTTGAACCCTTACAAATGGGTGATCGGCTTTGGATCTGCCCAAGTTGGTGCGAGCCCCCCGACCCGAACGCCGTCAACATCAATTTGGATCCGGGTCTGGCGTTTGGTACGGGTACACATCCCACCACGGCAATGTGCTTGGCTGAACTCGACGCCAGTATTAAGCCCGGAGTGAACCTTATCGATTACGGCTGTGGCTCTGGTATTTTGGCGATTGCCGGTTTGAAGCTGGGGGCTGCCAAAGCCTTCGCTGTCGACAATGATCCGCAGGCGGTAACCGCCACACTTGATAACGCCCAGCGCAATGCGATTGCTGAGGAACAGCTTGACGTGTTTTTGGTATCTCAGACAAATGCTAAGGCGCGCCTGCGACCCGTTGAGCTAGTGGTTGCCAATATACTCGCAGGCCCTTTGGAGGCGCTGGCACCGACGTTGATAGATTTGATGAAGCCCGGGGGCCGTTTGATTTTGGCGGGCCTGCTCAGTGAGCAGGCGGCAGGCCTAATTGCCGCTTACAAGCCCCGGGTAAGTCTGACAGTAGTGCAAGAAAAGGAGGGTTGGACATTACTAGCGGGTGAAAAGCTACTTGAGTGACGCCTCCAAGGTTCACCTTTTTTCTCGATAGATGTTACCCATAGGTTTCTACAGCGCTGCCCGCCGGTTATAACGCGTTTGCTTCGGTCACACTAATCTCAAATTCTATGTTTGGGGTTAGTGAGTATTGTAAAAGCAGAGCCATGCTGCGATCGCTTGATGCCCACGGGCGTTGAGTTAGCCTTGAGCCAATAACTCGCGCAGGTCAATGAGAGCGGCGTTTGCCCGTGAAATATAGTTGGCCATAACCAATGAGTGGTTAGCCCAGAGGCCAAAGCCCGAGCCATTCAAAATAATGGGGCTCCACACGGTTGCTTGTGTTGCCTCTAGCTCTCTAATGATTTGCTGCAAACTGACCCGGGCATTTTTCTTTTCCAAGACGCTGGCAAAATCGATTTCAGCACCTTTTAAAAAATGGATTAATGCCCATGCGGCCCCGCGGCTTTCATAAAAGACATCGTCAACCTCCGACCATGGCGTTTTGATTTCTTCGTCCTCGGGATCATCGGTTGCAGCCGCTGCAGTAGGTTCCCCTGCTAAATCCGTATTGAGACGCCGCTGCCCCACACTGGCCGATAAGCGCTGGGAAAGGCTGCCTAAACGCTTTTCAATCATCCCCAGCCAAAACCCCAAGTTGTCGGCACGGGCATAGAACTGGGCGCCTTCTGAGCCCCTCTCAGGGAGACGCGCTAGGTAGGCTTTCAGATATTTATTAGCGCTGCGGTACTCCCGTTCAGAGGCTGGGAGTATCCAGCTATCTGATTGAAAGTTGATTCTTGGTTCAGCGAGCGTCAGATCGACATCTTCACGGGACTGGCTTTGCGAGCGACTCAAAACTTCGCGCAGTGCCCTAGCAAGATCTCGTGACTGCACGAGCACGCCGTATTCCCAGTTGGGCATGTTGTCCATGAACAAGCCCGGCGGCAGTAGGTCGTTGTGGGTGTAGCCCCCGTCTTTTTCCAACAAGGTATCAATGACTTCGATCAGTGCGAGGGTGGTCGCACTCCCGGGAACCAAGGGCTGTCCGCTGGTTGCTGCATGGTTTTGAGTTTTCAACCGCATGTCAAAAGCGGGTGGTGCCGCACTCCACCAGATCCCCAATACAATGATGATGATCACATAGAGGGCACCGACCCCGGCGACGACTTTACTCGTGGGACTGTCTGTTTTCAGAAAACCCGACAAAACCAAAGCGTCTTTGGCCTGCTGAAAGAAACTACGAATCCGGGCGATTACAGACATCAGGCTGAACTCCTCAGTGATGGTGATGGTTCATGCTGTCGGCATCCCGTTGCACGTTTGCGATTGCGCAGGCTCTATCCTCGCCGCTTAGCACACAAATTTCCACCTCCGAGCCCTCGGCCGGCATCACCTTGATGCCCATTAGCATCAGATGGAAACCTCCGGGCTTGAGCTCTAGCACCTCACCGGGGGCCAACGTCTTATCGGTGACGGCCACCATTGTCATGCGATCACCGGTCTGGCGGCTTTCGTGCAGTGTTGTATCGGCTGCAATATCTGAGCTGGCGCCCGTTATGGTCAGGGGGGCATCGGCTAAGTTGGTAAGTTGACCATAAGCGGCGGTCATAGTTTGGGTGGGCGGCATGGCGCGTACCCAGAGGCGATCGAGGTTCATTTGAGCATAGGACATTGGGCTAATGCAGACACTGAGCGCCACTAGCAGCCACCTCGCGGTTTGGTGTGGCGCAGAACCAATGGCTCTTTGAATGCGTGAAGTCGCTGTAGTCATTTTTCAGTTCCTGCACTGGAGACGCGATCAAGTGCATCGCGCACGATTCCGGGGGTGAGTAGTTGGGGCAATATAAAGGGCGCGTCGTTGGGCGGGTACATGACATAAAGAGGTATGCCGCTGCGACCATGGCTATTCACAAACGTCCCAATGACCGGGTCATACTGAGTCCAGTCGGCGACCATATAAACCACGCCACGCTCTTCAAATGCCGCGGTCATCGCGTCGGTAAATAAGACTGCCTGCTCATTAGCGAGGCAAGTAATACACCAGTCGGCGGTCACATCGACAAAGACGGGAACGCCCTCATCACGCAGACCTTGAAGGGTTGTTTCTGACCATACAACCGTTCCTTCCCGCCGAGCTTCAGTTCCAGCGTCTGATTCGGGTCCTCGCAACGTTGCGAGGACCAGTGCGAGGCCAATGCACAGCAAGGCGATGAAACGGCGAAGCTTACTTCCACGGTAAAGCCATAGGCCCAGCGCCAGCATGACCAACCCCCCGAGTGCTGTCGCCATGGTATCGACCCCGGCCTGCTTCCCAGCTACCCAAAGGAGCCAAACCGCAGTGGCATAGAGGGGAAAAGCTAACAGTTCTTTGAGAGTTTCCATCCACGCACCGGGACGGGGTAGAACCCGTCGCGCTATGGTGCTGTAGCTGAGAAGTACCATGGGGCTTGCCATACCTGCGCCCAAAGCGGCGAAGACCGCCAGAGCAATCGGCGCTGGTTGAGTCAGGGCAAAGCCCAAAGCTGACCCCATAAAAGGCGCCGTGCAAGGGCTGGCCACGACGACCGCGAGAACCCCAGTGAAAAAGCTGCCGCGGTTCCCGCCCTGGGTCGCCAGGCTGCCACCAAGGTTCATCAAATTGCCGCCGAATTGCACCATGCCTGATAGCGACAAGCCCATAGCCGTGAACAAATAGGCGAGGGCAATGACAAAGCCGGGTGATTGCAGTTGAAACCCCCAGCCAATGGCAGAGCCCATACTTTGCAGTGTCATCAGGAGGCTGGCGACGGCTATAAAGCTGACGACCACACCTATGAAGTACCACCAAGTATGGCGGTGATGGGTGCTGGGATCGCCGGTGGCAAACCCCAACACTTTGAGGGACAAAATTGGGAAAACGCAGGGCATGGCATTTAAGATAATGCCGCCCAAAAAGGCGAAGAGCAGTGCTACCCAAAGGGATGGATCGGAGCGGCTGCTTTGTGGATCTCCAGATTTTTCAGCCCCACCAGCGGCCTTTGCTGCCACTGCGGTGCTGCCATCGTCCGCCACAACGGCACCCGTTTGGCCATTGACGATGAAGTGTTCGGTGTGTGGTGGATAACAAAGCCCTGCATCAGCGCAGCCCTGAGAGGTGATCGACAGTCGCGTCTCGGAAAAACCCGTGTCGGCCAGCAGCCGAATATCGGCAGAGCTGTAGTAAACACTGACATCACCAAAAAACTCATCATTCTTGTCTAGCGCGGGGGAAAATTCGAAGGTGGTATTTATGACCCCCTGCTCGTCCTGTAATTTGGCTTTAAATCGGTGTTGATAAAGGTAATAGGCATCTTCGATCTGCCAGTACAAGCGAATTTCTTGCTCTGACACAACCTCCACTTCCAGTTGATAAGCTTCCTCAACCGGTAAAAATGTATCGGACTGCGCCACGAGTCCGCCTAACCCTTGGCCCTGTGCCAGCAGGGGCAAACAAAGCAGCAGTCCTAGAAAAAAACCTTGAGGCTTGAAGATGGCCATGAATGATTTAGCTCTTTTGTTCGTAACGCAGGCGGGTGCCAGTTTCTAAGGACAGGCGGATTTCTTCGGGACTAAGCGATTCAGGAAAATAGACGCCCGAGACTTTGGCGTCCATCAGACTTGCTCCTAGAAGATTGGTCTCGCGAAAATCGATGCCGGAGAGATCGGCATTGCGAAAATAGGCGTTGGAGAAATCTAATCCTGCCGCATTTAATTTGCGGAGATCGCGACCTCGGTAATCGCCACTTTTAAGATGGCTGGTATCCATCGTGTCGCGACTTGCGTTGAAGGCATCCACGTCCTCGTGTCGCAGCATTTGGTAGAGCGGGTCGGGCTTAATGGCGGGCTTGGTGGTTTGTTCATTCATGGTTTCGGTCTCTTTATTAAATCTGCTGCGTTCAATTTCAACTCAGCCAGTGGCTGTTCAATCGCCGAAAAATTCGCGGCGCAGTTTGGGGTAGCCCTCGGCCTGCAAGCGTGGCCCAAAGTATTTTACGACTTCTCCAGCGGCGCGGACTGCAAATTCTCCAGCCCGTCCAAAACCTTCCCCTCGTGACAGGGCATACAAAAAAGCGCCGGCAAACATATCTCCAGCGCCGTTGGTGTTGAGGGCCTCCACGGTGTGTGCATTGATTGTGAAGGATTGACTGCCATCGAAAGCGATAGCGCCCTTGGCGCCCAAAGTGACTACGAAACTCTTGGCCACTTTTTTGATGGCCTCCATGGCTTCATCTAAATTGTCAGTACCACCCCACTCGAGGGCCTCGACTTCATTGCAGAAGACCAAATCGACACCACCACCCACCAGCTTTTCCATATTCTCTCTGAAATACATGACCATACCCGGGTCAGAAAAGCTGATGGCAGTTTTTACGTTGTTGGCTTCGGCAACCTTGCGAGTGTGCAGCGCTGCTTCGTGTCCGGTAGGGGATGTGACAAGGTAGCCCTCCAAATAGACCCAGTCGGATGCTGCAATCGCCTGATCATCGACTTCAGCAATAGATAAAGTCTCTGACACCCCCAAAAAGGTGTTCATGCTGCGCTCGGCATCTGGGGTGATGAGCACGAGGCACTTGCCGGTCGTTCCACCGCCGCGCTTGTCCCTAAGGCTGTGCGCGACACCAGAGGCCTCGAGATCAGCGAGATAAATGTCACCGTCGGCATCGTCAGCTACTTTGCAGCTCATGAATGTAGGTGCGCCAAATAGGGCGGTGGCAATCATGCTGTTACCAGCGCTGCCCCCGGAAGCATGGCTGGCGCCGACCAAATGGCCCTCGAGGTGATTTAGCAGTTCGTTTTGGCGCTCTGGATCAACCAAAGTCATGACCCCCTTTTCTACAGCCATCGCGCCTAATTCGTTATCGTTCACTTGAATTTCGGTGTCGACCAATGCGGCTCCAATGGCATAAACAGAGTATTGCGTCACTGGTGTTGTCCTTGAGTCGGTAAATCGGAATGCCGATGATAACCGATGTCGTTGCTTAAGACCCCGTAGGCACGAGGTATTGCTGTCATCTTCACATTTCCACCGACAGCACCGCACCGCGGCTAAGGCGTGTAAACTGGGCGCACTTTTTTCAGATCAAAAGTTTATGAGTCGCGTTTTTTTGCCGCATTTTACCCACGAGAGAGATTAGTACCCTTGGTCTACAAACAGCTCATGCCACGTCTGCAGCAATACGAAAAACCCAATCGCTCTTATGGTGAGGTCACTCGCCGTGCCGCGGTTGCGATTGTTTTGCATGAGTGCGATGGGGAGCTCTGTCTGTTGATGATTCGTCGCGCCAAGCGGGAGGGTGACCCCTGGTCGGGGCATATGGCGTTTCCCGGAGGTCGGCGGGACCCTGAGGACATCGACGATCGCTTTTGCGCAATCCGTGAAACCCGTGAGGAAATTGCCCTCGATCTTGATGCATTGGGTTTTGCCGTGTGTGCCCTCGGTGAGGTCAATACCGGCTGGCGAGCAGACCGTCCCGAAATGTTGGTGGCCCCCTTTATTTACAGGGTTGAAACATTACCCGAGCTCGATTTGAACTATGAAGTCGACGGGGTGGTTTCGGTACCCTTAAGTTTCTTAATGGAGCGCAATAACCGTGTTCCCTTGAAGTGGGAGTGGCGGGGAACGCAGGTAGAGTCCGATTCGTATGTTTACCGGGACAACCGTATTTGGGGCTTATCGCTCATGATGATCGATGAATTGATCGAGGCGGTTGAGCAATAGTTACGGTGGGGTGCTAGGGTCGCTGTCCTCGATTAAGAGCGTGTCTTGTCCGCGTAAAAAGCTGCGAGTGTTTAGTATCAACGCTCGGGCCTCGGGGTCCTCTTGAGCCGCATTCTTTAAAGTTTCTACCCCCATGTTGCCCAGTAAATGGCTGCGAAGTAAGTCGATCAGAACCGGGTTCATGTCAGGGTCAAAATCCCAGCGGGGGGTTCCGGGGATAAGATTTCCGCTAACGGTCCCGCCATGAGCTTGGAGAAAATAGCCGCCGCAGCTGGAGAGGACCCAGTCATCGAGGCGTCCGTAACTTATATTGGGTGTCGAGGGATCGAAGGCATTTTGGGGGAGCTTATCGATGTGTTGCAGCGCAAGCACCCAGCGGCTACCCACCGGGAAGTTTTCACTATCGGGTCGGCAATAGTCTCTGGCTTTCAGCCAAACGCGCACAGTGGTGTGCCAGTCGGGCCCGCGAAATATTTCTTCAATGGCAAAGTCCGCCGCATTGCCCCGATGTTCGGTTACCGCTCCAAGCATAATAAGGTCGGCGTCGTTGGCGACCTCGGTGAAACTGCCCTGCCAAAGGCAGGAGCAGACAGCAATCGGATTTTCATTGGTGCTCTCGTCGGCTAATCCAAGGTGCGCCCACAAAAGTGCAGCGACAGCTATGAGGTGTATCAACACTGAGGTCGTTGCTAACAGCCCACGGGTCACGGCGGTCAATCCTGCCTTGAGATCACTTTTTGAGGAGCCGTGCGGCTTCTAAAGCAAAATAGGTCAAGATGCCATCGGCCCCAGCGCGTTTGAAGGCTAGCAAAGACTCCAGTGTCACGGTGTCGCGGTCGAGCCATCCCTGAGCAAAGGCCGCTTGGTGCATGGCGTATTCGCCACTGACCTGATACGCAAAGGTCGGAGCGCATAGCTCATCTTTGACGCGTCGCACCACATCGAGATAGGGCATGCCCGGCTTCACCATAATCATGTCGGCGCCCTCGTTAAGGTCGAGGGCGCACTCATGTATGGCCTCATTAAGATTAGCCGGATCCATCTGATAGGTTTTCTTATCACCGCCCTTGAGGTTGCCTGCTGAGCCCACCGCATCGCGAAATGGGCCGTAGTAACTGGAGGCGTATTTGGCGGCATAGGCCATGATCAGCGTATTGACGTGGCCGGCATGCTCTAGAGCATTACGGATCGCCCCAATTCTGCCATCCATCATATCCGAGGGGGCGACACAGTCAGCGCCCGCAGCCGCGTGGGACAGTGCTTGTTTGACGAGCGTCTCGGTTGTGACGTCGTTAAGCACATAGCCCGTGTCGTCAATAATGCCGTCTTGACCGTGGGTCGTGTAGGGGTCGAGTGCGACGTCAGTCATAATGCCGAGTTCTGGCACTGCGTGTTTGAGTGCTGCCACGGTACGTTGTACCAAACCGTTAGGATCCCAAGCGGCTTCAGCCTGCAGCGACTTATGCTCGGCTCCCACAACGGGAAAAAGCGCAAAGGCCGACACGCCAAGATCAACGGCCTCTCGCGCTTGCTCAATCAGCAGGTCAACGCTGAGTCGCTCGATACCGGGCATTGAAGCAATAACTTCGGTCTGTTGCTCGCCTTCTAAAACAAACACCGGATAAATAAGATCTTGCGCCGTCAGCGTATTCTCGGAAACCAGCGCCCGGGAAAAGGGTTGGGCTCGAAGGCGGCGCATGCGGGTCTGTGGAAACGGTCCTCTTGCCGTGGTCATATTGGTCTCCTTACAAACTGGCAAATGCTTTTGCGGCAGCGTCTATGGTGGCTTCGATATCAGCATCACTGTGTGCTGCGGACATAAAACCCGCCTCGAAGGATGCTGGCGCCAAATAGATGCCGCTGTCGAGCATGCTGTGGAAAAACTGGCTAAAGCGCTCGGTATCACTGTTGATCACCTGAGTGTATTGGGTGACCTTGGGTTCGTCGGTGAAAAACCCGCCGAACATGGTGCCCGCGTGGTTGGTGGTGAAGGGAACCCCCGCTTTATCTGCGGCGCCCTGCATACCCTGAACCAGCTGTTCGGTATGCCGGAAAGGAGCGTCATAGAAGCCATCACGGCCAATAATTTGCAGGCAGGTGAGGCCTGCAGCCATGGCGACTGGGTTGCCCGACAAGGTCCCCGCCTGATAGACCGGACCTAGCGGCGAAATGTGCTCCATAATATCTCGACGGCCTCCAAAAGCGCCAACGGGCATGCCGCCGCCAATCACCTTTCCGAAGCAGGTGAGGTCAGGCGTGATGCCCAACCAACCTTGAGCGCATTGCGTGCCAAAGCGAAAGCCTGTCATCACCTCATCGAAAATCAATATCACGCCATGTTGCGTGCAGAGTTCGCGCAGAGTTTCGAGAAAACCTGGCTCAGGTAGGATGCAATTCATGTTACCGGTTATGGGTTCAATGATGACGCAGGCAAGCTCGGAGCCCATCTCCTCAAAAGCGACCCCGAGTGCGTCGATGTCATTAAAGGGCAGCGTAATGGTGTGCTGAGCCAAAACCTCGGGCACCCCGGGAGAACTGGGTACCCCAAAGGTTAGGGCGCCCGACCCTGCTTTTATGAGCAGCGAGTCAGAATGCCCGTGATAACACCCTTCAAACTTGACGATTTTGTCCCGGCCGGTTGCCCCTCGTGCCAGCCTAAGAGCGCTCATAGTGGCCTCAGTGCCCGAGCTGCACATGCGCACCAGCTCTACACTGGGTACATAATCAATAATCAGTTCAGCGACCTCGCACTCAATTTCAGTGGGGCAGCCAAAACTTAAGCCCGTTTCAGCGGCTTTGATAACGGCTTCTCGCACTTCGGGATGATTATGCCCCATGATCATGGGGCCCCATGACAACACGTAATCAATGTAGCGCTGGCCATCCGCGTCCCAAATATAAGCGCCGTCGGAGCGATCCATGAAGCGCGGGGTTCCCCCTACGGCTTTAAAGGCGCGCACGGGTGAGTTCACTCCCCCGGGTATCGTATTTTTGGCGCGCTCGAACAAGGCTTCAGATCGGTTCATAACAACTCAGCTTTATTTGGATTAGTGGCGAGATATTATCGCAGGGCTGGACGCGTCCAGAAAGTACTCAATTAAAACGGCCGCAGGTAAACCAGGCCAACAATGGCGAACAACACCAGAACCGGGGCCTCGTTAAAAAATCGATAGAAAACATGGGATTTATTGTCTTCACCGCGGTTGATGCGCCCCATGTAGATGCCGCACTGGACATGATAGGCGATCAAGAAGGCCACGCCGAGCAACTTAAGCTGCATCCAGCTAGAGCTCAGGTAATACTCCCACTGAAAACTTAACCGCCACAGGCCGAAGATGACGGTTAACACCATGAAAGGCGTGACGAACTTAAACAGCTTACGCGCCATGGTAGCGAGAGTGCGTTGCGTGGTTACGTCGTCAGATTGTGCGTAGTAGACAAAGATGCGTGGCAGGTAAAAAAGGCCAGCAAACCAGCAGACCATAAAAATAACATGTAAGGCCTGAACCCAGAGCATGGCATCCTCGACGTATCGTATAATGTTCGTTACTACGGGCACTACCATATCAGAACACGGGGATCTCATGGTCAAGGTAGGAATAATTGGAGCGACAGGCTACACCGGCGTCGAATTGCTGCGCCTGTTGCTGAAGCACCCGGATGTGTCAGTCCAGGTGGTGACCTCGCGAACTGAAATTGGTCGACGCCTCGACGCGCTTTTTCCTACGCTTCGAGGTCACACAGACTTGGTTTTTACCGATCCAGACTCTCCTGAGCTGCTGGACTGCGACCTGGTGTTCTTCGCCACCCCCCATAATGTTGCTATGCGCAGCGTGCCTAAGTTGCTTGAGGCAGGGGTTCGGGTGGTCGACTTGTCCGCGGATTATCGCCTGCAAGACCCTGACCTTTGGTCCCAATGGTACGGTGAGCCCCACACGAGCCCAGATCTTTGTGCAAGCGCGGTCTATGGCCTACCCGAGGTCAGCAGAGCCGCTATCGTCGATGCCAACTTGGTGGCTTGCCCGGGGTGTTATCCCACCGCCGTGCAGCTGGGTTTTTTACCACTTTTGAAGGCGGGTGCCGTTGAATTACAGCCATTAATCGCGAGTTGTGCCTCGGGTGTTAGTGGTGCTGGTCGACAAGGAAAAATCCCCAGCCTTTTGACCGAAGCGAGTGAAAGCTTTAAGGCCTATGGTGTCGCTGGGCACCGGCACCTCCCTGAGATAGAACAGGGTCTTACACAGTTGGCAGATGCGCCGGTGCGGCTCACCTTTGTGCCCCATTTGGTGCCGATGAGTCGAGGCATTCTGGCGACTCTATTTGCTCAGTTGAAAAACGAGGCTACGGATTGTCAGGGGCTGTTTGAGGCTTACTATGCCGATGAGCCCTTTGTTGACGTTCTGCCAGCGGGTGAACAACCCGATACTCGGTATGTGCGCGGCAGCAACCGCTGCCAGCTGTCTGTGACAGTACCTCAGGATCGCAGCACCGTAGTCGTGACGGCAGCAATCGACAATCTCACTAGGGGTGCCTCTGGTCAGGCGGTGCAGGCTATGAATATTATGTTGGGGCTCCCTGAAATACGGGGCCTTGAACTTATCTCGGTGACCCCCTGAGGGGAAAAAGCTAGTGGCGCGACATCATCATCGAACCGTTATACGGCGTGATCACCCACGCAGAACTCTGCTTGTGCGCGTGCTTTTGCTTCTGGCGTTCGTCCTACTGTTGTTGTTTGCTTATGGGATAGGCCATCGCTCGGGTTCGATTAGCCGCGTGCCACTCAATGACAGCAGTGATGAATTCCGAGCGCGTATCAGCGAATTGGAAATTCGAGTCGAACTCGACAAGCAGGCACTCAACACATTGATGGAGTCCTTGGCTCAGAGTCGCGGTGTCAATACAGAGCTTGAGGGTGAGCTGGCGTTTTACCGAGAGGTGATGGCACCAGAGGAGCTCGCTGAAGGGGTGCGTTTGCGGGTGCCCCGATTTGGCCCTACGGCGGATCCCCTGCGATGGCGTTACGAACTGGTTGTGCATCAGGGGCAGCCCGCTGAGGCTCGTTTCATTGGCGAGTTAAAGCTGCGAGTTGTGGGAAGGGTTCTAGGTCAGCCCGAGGCACTGGACCTTGCCGACCTTGATGAGCGGCTTGCAGGGCAGCCGTTACCGATCAACTTCCGCTATTTTCAACGGTTTGAGGGAGAGCTTTTGCTACCGCCGGGATTTACACCGGAGCGGGTAGAAGTTGACGTGGCCTTGCGAAAACCCAAGGCCAACAGGGTCTCCGCAGCCCATGACTGGAGCGAAGTAATGGTGTATACCTTATAGGTGAAACAATAAGAAAACATGGAGATTACTATGATGGGGCGCAAAGAAACCCGACCTTTAACCAGCGTTCAGGGTTCGACAACATTAATTGCATCAGACGCGGTGGTGACGGGGGATATCAGTTTCTCAGGGAATTTAGACGTTGAAGGGCGAGTGGTAGGCTCGATTACGTCGGCCGAGGGTAAAGAGTCCATGCTGCGAGTCATGGAAGGCGGTCAGGTTGAAGGCTCCATTCATGTGCCCTCTGCCATGGTCAATGGTGCGGTTAAGGGCGATATCCACAGTGCCGAGCGCTTGGAATTGTCAGACAAGGCCGAAGTCGATGGTGATGTTTACTACAATCTCATCGAAATGGCCGTGGGTTGTAAGGTCAACGGCGGTCTGCGCCACGTCAGTGCACGCGTTGAGGACCTAGCGGCGCAGCGAGAGCGACGTGCTGCAGAAGAGGGGCAATAAACCCTTTACTGTAGGCGGTATGACTTTACCTTAATGGCCGGTGGCTGCCGTATTTTGTCGGGCGCTGTCTTGGGGTAAACTTGCAACAGAAATTCCTAATCGGTGAGTCCAGTGAGTGTTGTAGAAGCGTTTGATCCCAATGAAATCCGCCTCAGCGAAAACGCAGTTCGCAAGGTGTCAGATCTGGTCACCGATGAAGGTAACCCGGCACTGCAGTTGCGGGTCTACATTACCGGTGGTGGCTGCTCGGGTTTTCAGTACGGTTTTACCTTCGACGAAGATCGCGCCGAAGACGACTGGGTGATCGAGAGAGATGGCGTTGTAGCGGTGATTGACGCAATGTCTTATCAATACCTGGTGGGCTCTGAAGTCGACTACACCGAAGGTCTCGAAGGCGCACGGTTTGTGGTCAACAATCCCAACGCGGTTACTACCTGCGGATGCGGGGCCTCTTTTTCGATTTAAGCCCACCGCAAAGTGACGGCTTCATGTCACCTAAGCGAGTTTCGCAGTACCCACCCCATGCCGGGCTCTAGCCTGTAAACACAGCCCCTAAAATGCGATAGCCCGCCGCACCCGTGACTGATGGCTCGTTTCCCGGGAGGCCATCTACGGTTCTCGAGGCGAGCCAAGCGAAAGCCGCCGCTTCTACCCAATCGGGATCGATACCCAGTGCCGCTGTTGTGATCACGTGCGTGGGGTAAAGCAGCTCGCTCAGGCGGGCCATTAAAGACGTATTTTTTGCGCCGCCGCCGCACACCGCGAGCTGGGCGAGGGGTTCATTGTCCAGTGCAGCGGCGATGCTCCTAGCGGTAAGCTCAAGTAACGTCCGTTGTACGTCCTCGGGCCGAGCTTGATCAGGCAGCATGTCTAACCGCTCATCGAGCCATTCAAGATTAAAATACTCTGGCCCCGTGCTCTTGGGTGCTGGGGCGGAGAAGTAGGGGTCATCAAGACACCGTTCCAGTAGGTCCTCATCGACTTTACCGCTGTCGGCCCAAAGGCCGTCGCGGTCAAATGCCTGATCAAGGTGTTTACGAGTCCATGCATCCATGAGCGTATTGCCCGGGCCACTATCGAATCCCACGAGCGTATTGCTATCGTCGAATAGGGTGATATTTGAAATGCCACCAATATTGATGACCGCCGTGGCGTTGCCGCCAATGCCAAAGGCGACGCGATGAAAGGCAGGGGTCAGCGGAGCGCCTTGCCCACCTGCCGCGATATCCCGTCGTCGAAAATCCGCAATAGTGGTAATGCCGGTTAACTCAGCGATCCGATTGGCATCACCAATTTGTAAAGTGAAGCTCTTGTCCTCTAATGGGCGGTGCCTAATGGTCTGACCATGACTCCCGATGGCTTCGATATCGTCGGCTTTCAGATTGGCCTTTGCAATAACAATGAGAGCGGCTTTGGCAAAGGTATCGGCGACGTCTCGGTCAACAACACCCAGGCGATCGATCTCGCTGATGCCGGGCTGGCAGAGGCTGAGCACTGCGAGCCTTAGGGGTTCTGCGTAGGGTTCGTTGTGACAGGCTAGGATATCCAGCTGGTTATCTCTGAGTGCCAAGACAACAGCATCTACCCCATCAACGCTGGTGCCTGATATCAGGCCGACAAAAAATCGCGTCTCACTCACTCGCCACCGGTGCTGCCTGTGGACTGCTGTCCCATCGCCAAACGGTTATCTTGGTAGAGGGCCGCCAGCTGCTGCAGGGGTGCTTGCACGTTTGATTTGAAGCGGGCCATCTCGCTCTTTGGTAAGGACTTCGCTTTGGGTAATGACTTGTGCACGCGCCGGGGATTCTGATGAACACCCCGAACCAGAAATTCATAATGAAGGTGTGGACCTGTGGCGGCACCGGTGGAGCCGACGGTGCCGATAATGTCACCCTGAGTCACGCGCTGGCCCTGCTTGACCTTGCGTTTGTGGAGGTGCAGATAGTGGGTTTTGTAGCTTTCACCGTGTTGAATGAACACATAGTTGCCGTTGGCTCGGGTGTAACCCGCTTCCACGATGCGGCCGTCGCCCGCGGCATAGACTGGCGTACCCCGCGGGGCGGCATAGTCGGTGCCCCGATGAGGTCGCTTGGTTTTATAAATAGGGTGAAGCCGATTGGGGTTAAAGTTGGAGCTGACGCGGGTAAAATCTAGCGGAGCTTTTAAAAACGCCTTGCGCATGCTCACGCCTTCGCTGTTGTAGTAGCTCATATCACCTTGGCTGTCGGTGTACCGAAAAGCATCAAAGGTTGTGCCTCGATTCGTAAAGGCAGCGGCAATAATGGCGCCATCGGCGTATTTTTCACCATCGAGCCACTGCGCTTCGTAAACGAGTTCAATGGTGTCGCCAACCCGGGGGTCCAGCGCAAAATCGATAACACCACCAAAGACGTCAGCAAGGCCCATAATGACGCGATGAGACAGCCCTGCGCGCTGCCCGGCCAAAAAAAGTGAAGATTGAATACGCAGAATCGCGCTTTCTTGACGCAGCTCTGTCGTGCGCTGGGTAACGCGGCTCTCGAAGTTATTGCCCTTGCGGGAAAACACGGTCCACTTCAGCTTGGACTCACTGTGTTTGACTTGGTCGAGTTCGCCGGTCGTGCCAGTCCTGAAGGCGATCGTCTGTCCGGGAAAAATCTTCCGGAGTCCCCGTCCTCCGTCGGTGCGGCTGACCTCATAGACGTCCCGCTCAGAGAAGCCCGCTCTTGCAAAAATTAACGATAGGTTGTCTCCCTCACGGACTCTTTCTACATGCCATGGTGCTGGCAGGGGAATAGTGGCCGCGTCGACAACAACAAACTCTAAGGTGGGTTGCGGGGCCTTCACGTCGTTAGTGGCGACCGGGTTTTCAGCCGTCGTGTCAGCATCATTTGATCCTGAAATGGCCAAAATGGCCGTAAACAGCCCCGCAGCCGCCAACGTTACCAGCCCCCAAGGGTGGTATCGGCGAGGTTCGGGGCTGGGCGCGGTTAGCGGGGTGGCGCCTCTGCGTTTAGGTTTCCGACGTTCGAACAACCCAAGGTCACTCCAATTAGCTTGAGGGCAAAGTATACGCGAGTTCACTAGCCCTCTAAAAGTACACAAGAGAAGTCCGCCCGAGGTTCATGGGTAAAAATGTGGGATAATGCACAAACACTTTGCAACCAGATTTTACGCTATGTCCAGCGCACTACTCTCTGACCTGCGCGCCCGAGGTCTCATATTTCAAATTGCCGGGGAAGACACCTTGGCTGAGTGGCTTGATGCTGAGCCCCGCACCTTGTACTGCGGCTTTGATCCTACGGCTGACAGCCTGCATATTGGGTCGCTGGTGCCTTTGCTCATGCTGCGGCGCTTTCAGCTGGCAGGGCATCGCCCCCTCGCGCTGGTGGGTGGTGCCACGGGGTTGATTGGTGATCCGAGTTTCAAGGCGGCCGAGCGCAACCTGAATACGCCTGATGTGGTCGCAAACTGGGTGAGCAAGCTGCAGCACCAAGTAAGTCAATTTATAAATTTCACGGGTGAAAACAGCGCCAAGGTCGTCAATAACCTCGATTGGACCGCCGATATGGACGTGCTGACATTCCTTCGGGATGTGGGCAAGTATTTTTCAATTAACAACATGATTCAAAAAGAGTCGGTGAAACAGCGAATCGAGCGGGAGGGTTCGGGAATTAGTTTCACCGAATTTACCTACATGATTCTTCAGTCGTATGATTTTTCTGAGCTCTACCGACAGCATGACTGCGGTCTGCAGATTGGTGGCTCTGATCAATGGGGCAACATCACAGGAGGTATAGATCTCACTCGGCGGTTACATGGGGGTCAGGTGTTTGGTCTGACGATGCCGCTGGTAGAAAAAGCCGACGGTACCAAGTTTGGTAAAACTGAAAGTGGCACGATTTGGCTGGATGCCCATAAAACGTCGCACTACAGCTTTTATCAATTTTGGCTGAATACGTCTGATAAAGATGTGTATAAGTTTTTAAGGTACTTCACCTTTTTGCCGGTCGAAGACATTGCGGCTATTGAAGAAGCGGATGCCAACCGAGAAGGGCGACCCCAGGGACAGCAGATATTGGCGGACGAGGTCACCAAGCTCGTGCATGGTGAAGAGGGGCTAGCGGCCGCCCAGCGTATTACCCAAGCGTTATTCGTAGGTGAAGCTTACACACTGGGCCCCGATGACCTAGAGCAATTAGCCCTCGATGGCTTACCAACAACTGCGCTCAAGGCCGGGAAAATGGCGCCTACACTCACCCAGTTACTCAGTGATGTTGGCATGGTGACGTCGGGCAAGCAGGTTAAAGATGCCTTGAAAAACAAAGCGGTGTTTATTAACGGAATCCCTGTTGAAGGTGAGCCCCCTATTGATACGGCAACCTGTTTTCGCCCTGAGAACGCCCTGCATAACCAGTACTGGATCGTGCGTTTGGGCAAGAAAAAATACCATCTTTTCACGGCAGCCTAAATTGATGAACGCGTTAAAGGTTAGTTCATGAACCGGTATTTTGGGGCCTCACTGCGCCAGGTTTGTAGAACCCCTTCCTCGATACCCCTGCGTGTAGGCCTTCTGTCAGTGATTCTCCAAGATGGCACTTGCTTGTCTGACTGTGGGCACAGTTTGGCGCAGGACCTCCGCTAGTGTTGCCGGCTATTTTCGGTTTATCCGGTTTGACCTTAACCGCCGAAGAAGTGGAATTGATTCGCCGTGTTGACCCCCTAGGTTTCATTTTATTTGCGCGCAATATTGAAAATCCGCAACAGGTTAAGTTACTGACCGATGCCCTAAAACATCACACGGGGCGAGATAATTTACCCATCCTTATCGATCAGGAGGGGGGACGAGTAGCCCGACTGGGGCCACCTCATTGGCGTACTTGGCCTCCGGCGTTGGAATTTGCCCATGGCTATGCTCAGTCACCTGAACGTGGAAGAGCGGCTGTGGTTTGCAATTACCAAGCTTTGGCACTTGATCTCGCCGCGCTGGGGATTTCCGTTAACTGTGCGCCGGTGCTTGATGTCCCTGAGTCTGGCGCTCACGACATTATTGGTGATCGTGCTTTTGGATCTGAGCCACATGTTGTTGCTGAGCTTGGCGCTGCGCTACTGGAAGGATTCGCCAAGGCCGGTGTTGTCGGTGTGATTAAACACATACCCGGACACGGCCGCGCCCTAGCCGATAGCCATGAAGCCCTGCCTCGGGTAACGGCGCCGGCTGAAGCTTTGAGCCGAGACCTGGCACCCTTTAAGGCTTTGGCTAATGCACCTATGGCCATGACAGCGCACATTGTTTACGACGCGTGGGACGACCAACGGTGCGCTACCTTATCCCCGGCCGTAATCCGCGAGGTCATTCGCGAACAGATAGGTTTTGATGGCCTTTTAATGACAGATGACCTCGACATGAAAGCGCTTGAGGGCCCCGTTCCACTGTCGGGTTGCCAATCTTTGGCTGCCGGCTGTGATGTGGTTTTAAATTGCTGGGGGCGAATGTCTGACATGCGTGGGTTGGCAGAGCAGCTGCCGGTAGCCACGGCGGCATGTCAAAGGCGGCTGTCCGAGGCAATGTCGATCTGGGTTCCTCCACCATCGGCACCGGAAATCGCAGCACTGCAGGCTGATCTGCTGGCGGAGCGTGACCGGCTAATGCAGGGCGCTTGAGGGTTAAGCAAAGTGCTACTCGGCGCTGACCGTTGTTACGGTTATTGCCCAGTAACAGGGAGCCGATCGCTGATGTTTACAACGTGCATCTGATCAGCCGCCTGATTATTATTACAAGGTGGGTGTCGAAAAGACCCTGTTGAATCGAGTCGTGTAAGGAAAAAGAATCATGTTGCGCGTTGTAATGCCGCTGTTTTTGATAATTGTTCTAGTGAACTGTGCGCCGATGTCGGGCACTGGTGTTTCTACTAAAAATGGCTCGGAAGCGGAGAGTGCTGCAAGCACTCAATGTCGCGACCCACGGCCTATGGTCTGCACCATGGAGTATCGCCCTGTTTGCGCCACTTTGGTGTCAGGAGGTGCAGCAACTTACCCATCGGGGTGCAATGCCTGCGCCGATGTTGTGGTTAATAGTTGGACCGATGGTCCTTGTGAGGAAAACTAAATGTCGTTGACCAATCGAATCTTAATGGCGATGGCTGCCGGCATTGTGCTGGGGTCGGGCCTTGAAGTGTTGCTGGCAACAATCGATGCCGATTCGTCACTGGCCCAATTTATCAATACCTATCTTATTTTTGGACTGTTCGATGTTGTCGGTAGGATATTCATCGCTTCGCTTAAATTGCTGGTTGTCCCCTTGGTATTGGTGTCCTTGATTTGCGGTATGGCGTCTTTGGGGCACAGCGCGAGAATGGGTGCCATCGCTGGGCGCACCATTGGTCTGTATCTACTGACAACAGCAACAGCCGTGACTCTGGGCTTGGTTGGTGCGTCCGTTTTGGGCCCTGGGAGAGGTTTACAGGTCGATTCTCCTACAGCTTTTGAGCCAAAAATGCCGCCACCCTTGACCGATGTGCTGGTCAATATTTTCCCATCTAATCCGTTTGCTGCCATGGCTCAAGGTGAAATGCTGCAGGTGATCGTGTTTGCCATTTTGGTGGGCTATTCCCTGACTCGAGCCGGTGAAGCCGGGCAACGCGTAGCGGGTTGGTTCCGAGATATGGAAGCCATTGTTATGAAAATGGTGGGTGTCATGATCGAGTTGGCACCCTGGGGCGTCTTTGCTCTTCTCATCAAACTGTTTGCGACCATGGGTTTCAGCACGATTGTTAACCTTGCCGCGTATTTCCTTACCTTGTCAGGCTTGCTTATTTTCCATGGAGTCGTGGTTTACGGGTTGCTACTCAAAGCTACAACGGGCCTCAGTCCGGGCATACTTCGCAGCAAGATGCGCCGTGTTTGGGCTTTTGCGTTTTCGACAGCGTCTTCGGGCGCGACCCTCCCGGTGACTCTGCGCACCGTCGAGAAGCGGCTGGGAGTGCCCAAGAGTGTGGCCGGTTTTGCGATTCCTCTGGGGGCAACCGTCAATATGGACGGCACGGCGATCATGCAGGGAGTGGCAACCGTATTTATCGCACAAGTCTATGGCATTGAGCTCAGTGCCATGCAGCTGCTCATGGTAATTTTGACGGCGACCTTAGCTTCTATTGGAACGGCCGCCGTCCCAGGTGTGGGGCTCATTACGTTATCCTTGGTGCTTACCCAAGCTGGCCTGCCCGTTGAAGGTGTTGCCCTTATTATTGGCGTTGATCGGTTGCTCGATATGATTCGCACTGCGGTCAATGTTACCGGTGACGCCACGGTTGCGACGATAGTGGCGCACCGAGAGGGCCAGCTCGATGAGACCATTTATAACGATCCCCACGCCGATAGTGATGTGGGATTAGAGGCGGCTGCTGCCGAGACTTCGGAGGTTCCATGACACTTGCCGTGACAATCGTTCCGGTTACGCCGTATCAGCAGAACTGCTCAATTGTGCAGTGTCAGGCAACGGGCAAGGCCGCCATTGTTGATCCGGGTGGCGACATTGAAAAGATACTTGCCGCTGTTGAAAAGATGGGTGCGCAAGTTGAAAAGATATTGCTGACTCACGGCCATATGGACCACTGTGCCGCCAGCGATGTGTTGCGCCAGCGCCTTGAAGTTCCTATCGAAGGCCCTGAGGAAGGCGATAGATTTTGGATTGATAAATTGCCTGAGTGGTGCCAAATGGCCAACTTCCCTCACGCGGATGCGTTTGAGCCCGATCGCTGGCTGAAGGACGGGGAGACCGTCACAGTAGGAGAGGCTGAGTTTCAAGTGATTCACTGCCCCGGGCATACACCCGGGCACGTGGTGTTTCTTCACACCTCGCAAAAGTTAGCGTGGGTGGGTGATGTCATTTTCGCGGGATCGATTGGCCGAACTGATTTTCCTATGGGAAACCATGAAGACCTTATTAAGTCGATCCGCGAGAAGTTATTTCCTCTGGGTGACGACATTCAGTTTATTCCCGGACACGGGCCCGATTCCACCTTCGGCCGTGAACGCGCCTCAAACCCGTTTGTGGCTGATACCCGATTTGGTTAACAGTTTTTGATAGATCGCGAGCAAATTGGTGGGTTTAAACAGGCCTATCTGGCTATGTTTGACCAGATCGCCGATCCCGATGGTAGTAACTACCCGCGGTTGCGAGAGCTCATTTGGGGCGCCATTGATCAGCAAGCTGGTGGATTGACTAAGCACCAGCAAAGTCAGGCACTGTCTGTATTGACGTACACAACCCTTGTCACTGCGGTCGCTTACGCGGCGGCCGATGCCATGCGTATTGGCAATCAGGGACAAGGGCAGCAAATAAAAGTCGAAAGATCTGGGTGGTGTTTGGGCCTAGTGTATGCGTTATCCATGACCCATCCAGAAACAGTTTCCGGAGAGACGGCGCTTGAACTCCTGGGGACTGAGGCTATGAAGGGCCTCTGTGGTATCGCTATTCCGCCGGGAACTGATGCCACCTTTTGGGGTGAATTCAGGGTCATGGGGGAAGCGCTGGTCAATCGTCTTTTCGCCTTGTCTCCATTGCGACAAGAACAGCCTACGACGCTGCTTTACGCAATGGGAACCGGCATGGGCCTTTGTACTCGAGAAGAAATTGGTCTTCGGCTGGGCTTGGTCAGAGGGCTGGTTGCCAGAGCTTACGAGTAATGCAATGACTGCGCTGAGGGCCTGCTGTAAGACATGTCCCTGTAACATGGCGCCTTACAGCGCATGACTCTCACAGAAGGCAGGCCCGCGCTACGAAGTGGCTGAGCTCAGTCTGCAACAAAACCTTTCCAGCTCGCCATATAGTCAATAAAGGGCGGGCCAAGGCGCTCCTGTCGCAGGTGCTCTCGGGTGACGGGTAAGTCAGCCATAACAAACTCAGGATCAGCTATGGCGCGGTCTGGAAAATCATGATGCAAAATGCCGCCCCGCCCAACCATGACAAAATCGAGACCCTGGTCGAGGGCGCTTTGGCACTGAGCTGCACTGTAGAGTTTGCCGGCCGCGCCTAGAGCGACGCCTTCGCGTGGCAGTTCAGTGAAAATTTCGAGCAGCGACTGCCCCTCAAATTCCTCATCGTGAGCTGGCTTAGTGAGATCCCAGAGTGACATATCAAGGTAATCAAGCCGCTCGTCGATTAGCAACGCCCCGGCGAGATCTCTAATTTCTGCGGTACGCTGACCGAAGCGTTCTGGTGACAGGCGCACACCCAAACTAAAGCCCCGGCCACAACGTTTATTAACCCCTTCTATGACTTCCCAAAGTATTTGAGCTCGATTCTCGGCGTTGCCCCCGTAACGGTCATCCCGCTGGTTGTATTGAGGGCTTAGAAACTCAGAAAGCAAGTAGCCGTGGGCGCCGTGAAGCTCTACCCCGTCAAAGCCCGCTTTTTGGCAACGTTCTGCCGCAGCGACAAAATCGTCAATCAAAGCTTGTACCTGCTCGTCACTCATTGCCTTTGAGCCCGTTTCTTCGTCGTCTGAAGGGCATTGAGGGACCCCGGAGCAGTAGTCGGGTTGAGCGCGCATGCCGCTGTGTTGCAGTTGCACCACCGCATGGCTGTTGTGGGCTTTGATGCCCGCTGCCAGACGGGTTAGGCCTGCAATATGTCGGTCGTCGTGAGCACCGAGTTGTCCGGGAAATCCGACGCCTGAGTGTTGCACCGAAGCGGCACAGGTCATGGTGAGCCCAAATCCGCCCTCAGCGCGATACGTCAGCCACTGGTACTCGTCGTCACTCAGTACGCCATCGGCACCGCTTTGCAAATTGGTAAGCGGTGCGAGCATAAAGCGATTTTTAAGCTCGGTGCCGTTGTTGAGTGGCAGGGCATCAGATAGCTGGGCAGTCATGGAAAATCCTGTAGCGCGATCAGTAGCGCAGTTATGAATCCAAATGCTGAGGACTGAGTTTGCCGGCAAGCGTATGGACTAATGGGTAGTGATGACTAGGCAGTATTGCGTCTGCCTTAGCCGTACAAAATTCGTAGCAAAGTATAGGCCCTGAAGAGGCATTATTTAAAGCACGTAATGTGAAAAGCCCAGGGTGCTCTGAGTCGTTTCAAAGTTCAGGTTTTTATCAAAGAGGGGCTTTCAAAGGGCTGGCCTGCTGGGAAAAGGCGGCGTTAACGCGCGGGGCAAGGTGTCTTTCTTATGAATCGATAGCGTTAATCAATAATGTGAATCGATAGCCTTGTTCCTCAGCACTACTCAGTAGCATTAACCGATAGAGTTCAACAGGGGTACTGGTCAGTCGAGCTGAGCATCCCTTAGCCTTTAATGCTTAAACAGGCGGGCCTATCATTAGTCTATCGGTAGCTCGAAGTGCCCTCTACGCTATCTCAGGCGGAGCATGAGCTGTCGATATGGGGCGCCATGCAGGAGGGCCTAGCAGGAAGGCCTAGCAGGAAGGCCTAGCAGGAAGGCCTAGCAGGAAGGCCTAGCAGGAAGGCCTAGCAGGAAGGCCTAGCACTGAGCCCTAACTAAGCTCTGGAGAGTAAGCCAATTCTGACGTGCAAGCCCCACCGGGTAATCCGCTCTAAGCGACGCGGCCCATGGCTAGATGTACGCCTTTAACTCGAGTTTTTTTCAAGTGCTTGAGAATTGACTTGGGAATGCCCTCTGGCAAATCAATAGTGGAGCACTCCTCCAGAATATTGATCATGCCAATATACTGGCCTTCGATTCCCGCCTCGTTGGCGATGGCACCCATCAGCTCGCCGGGTTTCACCCCATGCTTGCGGCCTACCTCCACGCGGAAGCGCTCCATTGGAACATCGGGGTGGTCTCTCAGGGGGCGTGCTTCACCGAGGTGCTTTTCGTTTTTTGGTGCGGAAGGCGCATCTGACTCAGGAGAAGCGGATTTTTTCTGTAAACCTTGCCGACGTTCTTTGCGGTTAGGCTTTTTAGGCTTCTCGTCACGTGCGTCTTTAGTCCCGTAGGGTGCGTGCTTTTCGCCTTTAGCGTGCCTCGCACCTTTGCCGACCCCGGGATTGTGCAGCATGCCGGCTAGGGCAACGGCAATACTGCGGTAGTCGCAGTCGGGATCTTTATTCAGTGTATCAATAATTTCTTCTAGCTCTGCCTGCATCGGATCTGCAAGGGCAGTACGAATACTGTCGGCAAAGGCCTCACGGCGCTTGGCATCGATGGCCAACACCGAAGGCAGCTTAATTTCTGGGATCGATTGCCGCGTTAGACGCTCGATATTGCGCAGCATGCGACGTTCTCGAGGCACGACGAATAAAATCGCTTTGCCTTTGCGTCCTGCACGACCTGTACGACCAATACGATGAACGTAAGCTTCTTCATCGAAGGGCACGTCATAGTTGATCACATGTGTGATGCGCTCAACGTCGAGGCCGCGAGCGGCGACGTCGGTGGCGACTAAGACATCGAGTGCCCCGCTTTTTAAATCGCTGACGGTTCGTAGCCGCATTTTCTGGTCCATATCACCATTGAGCGGCGATGCTTTAAGGCCAGTCTGTCGGAGCTGCTCGGCGATTACCGTGGTGCTCTCACGGGTTCGGGTAAAGACAATCACACCCTCGGTATCTTCAAAAGCCAGTAGGCGCTTTAAAGCTTCAAGTTTGCTGGCGCCTTTGGCCAGCCAGTAGCATTGCTCAATGTTTTCGTTGGTTGTTGCAGCGGCTGCTACTGATATTTCAGCGGGGTTACTGAGGTGCTTGTTGGCAATGTCGCGAACCCGCTTGGGCATGGTGGCTGAAAACAGGGCGACTTTGCGCTGTTTTGGGGTTTTCGCCAAGATCGTGTCGACATCGTCGATAAAACCCATGCGCAACATCTCATCGGCCTCATCGAGGACGACGGCATTGATGCCCGTCAAATCGATACTGCGACGCTCAATATGATCCAATAGCCTTCCCGGGGTGGCGACAACGATATGTGTGCCCTCGCGTAAAGATTTTAGTTGCTGCCGCATATCGGCGCCGCCAAAAATGCTTAAAATTCTCAGGCCCGGCATGCCTCGGCCATAGCTACGGAAGGCATCGGCGACCTGCTGGGCGAGTTCCCGAGTGGGGCACAATACTAGTGCCTGTGGGCTACGAACCTTGACATCGATGTTTGCGAGAATAGGTAACGCGAACGCCGCGGTCTTCCCAGTACCGGTTTGTGCCAGGCCTACGACGTCGCGCCCTTCCAGTAACAGCGGGATGGTTCCTGCTTGGATGGGTGTGGCGGTCTCATAGCCAAGACTCTGCAGGTTTTCCTGTAGAAAGTCCGGTAATCCCAACGCATTGAAGCGGCTGGGCTGTGAATCTGGGGTGCTCATGGCGGGTAGTCCTCTCAGGGGATGCACACCCTACGCGCCACGGCATGGCTCGACAACCTAATTAACAGCGCATTTTTCCGTGTTTTTAGAGTGATCTTTTGGCGTTTTCAGGGAGTTAGAAGCCCTCTTTGGCAGGCATTCGCTCCGAAATTTTACCTGTTGGACTTATTTTGAGACTGGGTAGGATTGCCCCGAAAATACGGTCCCGATCACCTTAATGTCTCTCAATTTCTCATCAGGCACTGTCATTGGATCCTCGTCGAGCACTGTGAAATCAGCGATTTTTCCGGCACGGATTGAGCCCAAATCGTCTTCCATCCCTAAAATCCAGGCCGCATCAATAGTGACGCCGCGCAAGGCCTGAGCTCTTGAGAGGGCCTCACTGGCAATCCCCGGTGTACCACCGATGGTTTCCCTAGCGCTTGCGGCCCAAATGAGCGTTAGCGGCGATAGGGGCGCCATAGGGCTGTCGGAGTGCAGACCCGTGGGGATTCCTGCCCGCTCTAAACTTCCCAGTCTGACCATTTGCCCGGCCCGATCTTTGCCTAGCCAGTTCTCTGCGTACAACTCCGACAAAATGTAGTGGTAATAGGGGTTCGCAGAAACCAGCGCTCCCAGAGTTTTAAGCTGCCGCGTTTGGTCCTCTGTGCTGTAGGCAAAATGTTCGAGGGTCATGCGGTGGTCAGAGCGCGGCGATTCTCTCAGCAGGGTTTCCAATAAATCAATAAACCAGCCCGCCGCTGCATCGCCATTGGCATGGGCGTGTAATTGAAACCCGGCATCCCAAAAGGTCCGGGCATAGTCGTGGGTAGCCTTTCTAGGCGCCATCCAAACGCCTTCATGGCCATCGAGGTAGCCCGGCGCTCCGAACTGACTTAGACCGCTGAAGATGGCGCCGTCCAGCATGAGTTTGAAATGATTGCCGACCGTGACTCGACCAGAACTGCTCGCTTGCCAGCTTTTTACCTCGGCCAGTGCGGCTTCCGGCGGCACTTGCCGCGCCATGAAGTCTAGGATGATTGGAGTCAGGATGATGCGCGAGGGTACCGGATAGGCTTCAGCGACGGCGCGTATACCGTTTATTTCGCGTATGGGATCGCCGAAAACACCGGTCCCCATATCCAGCGCGGTGGTGACACCGCTTTGATGCATCATTTCGAGAAAATTTTGCATGCCCTTACTAAAGCGAGCGGGTTCGAAGAGAAAGCTTAATTTACCGACCACAGCTTTTAGGCCGCCCTCATAGAAGTGTCCTTTGTCCCAGTTGGCTTCAGGTGTTAACGCCGCATCCTCTGGAGTGACCCCCAGCATGTCCCAGGCCGCATCGTTACCAATAATTTCATGGAACGACCGGTGCCAAATCATCACGGGTTGGTCACCAAACCACGTATTTAAATCATCGCGCCAAACCTCGCCGTGCCACAGGGGGTGATAGCCCCAGGCGATAAAAGGTGTGCTGGGATCGTTATGCTGAGCAGCCAGTGCTTGGAGTCGATTTTTGTAAGCTTTTGGTGTGGTTGCGCCCGGGAACTCTCCCGTTGGCAGCGTCCAGTCATCAGGCGCTAAAAAGGGGAATTGCGTCAGAATGGCGGGTAAGGTCGGGTGTACATGGGGGTCAATGAATCCGGGGACGAGTATGCGACCTTCAAACCGACGGTCAATTTTCCCGCCGCGGATACGCAGGACGGGCTCCATGTCGTCGAGGGTGCCTACCGCCACAATGCGCCCGTCTTGCACGGCGACTGCAGTGGCCTCAGGCAATGCGGGCTCCATGGTGCGTATTAACGCCGCGGTGTAAATCGTGACTTCGGCTTGTGCTGTGGTGAACCAAAATCCGAGGATCAAACATAGCACTGTGCGCGATAAGGCTTTCATAGTGTTCTCAAACCGGTAACAAGTGTTGAGAGTCTCCCTCAGCGAATGGTTTTAATCCAGTCGCCAATGCGGGGTTCGCCCACGGGGTAATAGCCGTTAATCAGTCTCAGCTGATCCTCGGCATCAGGGACGCGGGCGCCGGATGCGAGGCTTTTGAGCGTGGCACCCCGGGGCACCTGAACATAGTGCAGCGTGCGGCTGGGGCCCTTTGCTTTCTCTTTGGGCACTAAGGGTCGAAAACTCTCAATAACGACCAAGGCATCCGCGTCATTGCCTGTACCCTCAAAAAGAAAGCGGTACTTGTGATCGAGCACGGCTAAACGCTTCGCACTTGCTCCGGCTGTTGCTATTGCGGTGCCGCCCTTGAGGCCAAATTGCTCAAGCTCACGTTGATCGCTTAACGCTCCAGATGCTGTGCTGGTCAAATAATCAGCCGGTGTTACCCCTGCATCCAAGCGGGAAAGGGTGATCGCCACGGAGGCGCTACCGTCCTTTGAACTAACGGTGACATCTCTTGAACCTTGGGCTACCGACCAGCCCTCGGGGTAGCGGAAAGTGAAATCTAATTTGTTGTGATAAAACCGATTGGCCCCGGCTTGAGACTGGGCGCTGGCTCCAAAGACGAGACCTTCAACACGATTGCGGAACACGCCGGGGGCCTCAGGGTTTTCCGGCTGGTCATCAATATCGAGGGTGTTAGCTGTCTTAATCACCGTCTGCAGGCGCAGGTCATTTCGGGGGTGGCTGGCGTATAAGCCGTGGTAAGTGCCTGTCGGTTTGCCGGAAGCTTTGGCCTGAACGCGTCGGTACATTTCTTGGTCTTTTAAGACTCCAATAACCGATAGCAAGGCGTCGGCATCGTAGCCAGAGCGGTGCATAAATTCGGCTCCCGCAGCGTCTGCCTCCAGTTCCATATCTCGTCCGAAGCCACTAACAACTTCGGCGCCGTACATTTGTGCGGCGTCATAGAGGTCACCGCTGCCGGTCAGAATGTAGGCGGTGGTGGCCAGAACGGTGGTTGTTGTTTGCTGGGTTGACCGCCGGCTGTGATGGTTTTCTGTGATATGGCCTATCTCATGGGCAATAACACCCGCCAGTTCAGCCTCTGTTTCAAGGTAAGCCAGCAAGCCACGATTGACATATATAAACCCGCCCGGCAGGGCAAAGGCGTTGATATCCGGTGAGTCGAGCAGGGTAAACGTAAAGGTATCGTTGGGTCGGGAAGAGTTTGCGACCAAACGTTGCCCAATCGCATTGATATACTCGGCTGTTTCGGGGTCGTCATAAATGCCAATGGTGTCTATGAGGCGCTGATGCTCATCGACGGTAACCTCTGGCACTTCTACTTGCCTGCCCCCTACGGTCACTGTAGAGGAAGGCCCTCCGGTGCTGCCACAGGCGGTCATCATCAAAAGCAGGGTCAGGGATGTCAGAGTTTTCATAGGTCTGTTTTACATTTTGGCGGACAAATACTTGAGCAGTTGGTCACCCAGGCTGTCACAGGCGGTGCCTTGAACCGGGGCAATAATGGGTATCGGGACCACAACGGCGGGCATGTAGCTTTGGCCGCTGGTGTTAGCACTGATGCGTCCTACCTCAATTTCATCGGTGAAATCCCAGATCGTGGCCTCGTAGTCAGAGGCATTGCCCCAGGTACCAAAACCGAAACAGCCCGCTCCTCCGGGGCCCACCCCGCAGGTCATTGATCCTGAACTGTTGGTTTCAATTGTGGAGCCATCGATCCAGATCATGTACTCGAGCTTCAATTCCTCAAAGCGATCGGCGACACGTTGTTGAGCAAGAAGCTTGTCAATGTCATCGGTGCGTAGCGGTGCGGTGCGAGGTTCGAACCACGGGTACATCATGTTAATGAACTCAAGTTCATGGAGTACGGAAATCGAGTTATCGCCTCGGCGAATATGGTCACCGATGCACTCAATAAAATCGAATTCGGTTTCGTAGTCGGGGGCATGCCGTCGTCCCATAATGACTACTGACGCATCACCGATTCCTTCAGTAGGCTCAAGGAATGTCATCTCATCAACGGTGGCGTTGACGCAGCCCTGAAGTATTGACGCGGCGACTAATAAACCCGCGGTTAGGCTTCTTTGCAGCATTTTAGCCATCGGTTGCCCCCGCTCTTTCCGCTTCTTCGTTGGGCGCAGGCGGCAGTCCCTCGCTCATCCAGGTGGCAATATCAGGGACTCGGGAAAAAGAAGTGGCGAAGTTGGCGCCAGCGTCACGGAGCGCCACTACAGCGGCGAGATTCACAGCTTCCTCGTCAGACTGCAAAAAAGCGGTGGGGGTTTTGCCGTAGGCCGTCAGTGTCCAGTCGGCGAAATATCGATCGGGGTTTATAGATAAGTCGCCATTCTCATTGCCATGAACGTCCTCTAAGGCCACCATTTTAAAACGGTACTTCATCCAGATCTCGTAGATCTTTACGTTGGTGTGTAGCGGGATGGTGTACTGAAGATCGGCAACAGCTGGAACGATTACCGCGTCGACCGTGTTTTGATGGGCTGCCAAAGATTCGCTATCTTTTATCTGAACGACGCTTTCAAACATGCCATTTAATAGCGTGTTCCAGAATTCGACCTGAGCATCTCCCGTTTTAACCAGCCAGTCTGATTCAGCACGCCCCGCGGCCTCGTCAAAAATTTCGTGTTGGGCAAACTCATCGGTATAGATCACTGCGACAGTGAGGGGTAACGGGTCCATAAGAGGTTTCGGGAAGTTGCCTTGAACAACGACCTCTCGGGCGCCGCACGCCGTAAAAAGGAGCGCAACACCTAATGCGCCCAGTGCGCGTTGGTATTTACTAAGGCCTGAAGTTATTAAGTCCAACAAACGTGCCACCATTTTTGTAGGTCAGCTCTCGCATCAGTGTAGCAAAACGTACGCCAGTAACCTGTAACTCTGGCGGTCTTATAAATTGTACGGGAAACCCCACGCCGTGGATTCTGACGCGTCGCTCGCCGCCAAAATTCTGGGCATTGAGACGATCAACGGTTTCAACCACGCTGCGAATGGATTCCCCGGTAAATTCGTCGCCAAAAACATAGATGGACATCTTTTTCTTGGGATCATAAAAAGTACGCACCGCAGCGGTGATACCTTCAACCGGTGAACTGTTGGAGAAAACATTCCAATTGGTGAGGTTGCGCAGGATCAAGCTGCGCCTGGCAGGGGTATCGGGAATCCATTGTCCACGGTATCGAGAAAATAAGTAGTTACCCATGTCGTTGAGAACTTGTATGCCCTTGACCTCTGGGTAAATGTTAAGCGTCGCCTCCATTTCGATAAGCATTCTGTCCCAGGCATAGGAAAACATGGAGCCAGAGGTGTCGATGATGAAAATGATGTATTCACTGTCAACCGGAATCCCGCCGATCAACTGATTTTTTCGCTGACTGTTGACGCCTAATAGGCGCTTCTCTTCCTCGCTCAGTTGCTGTCGGGCTATGGCCAATTCTTGCTCAATGATGCTGTTAGAGTTTCGAGTGGTTTCAAGACTGTCATATCGAGACCGCGTGCTTGCCAAGGCACCTTGAAGAATGGCAATGCGCTCGCGGTATTCAGAGATTTGTTCTTGCTTGGCTTTGAGGTCGCGATTCAGGACGGTTGTTTCTCCCCGAATCTCAAACAGTTGCTCAGTCAGGTCAGCAACACGGCCATCGGCGACAATGGTTGAGCGTTCTAATATCTGGGGTTGCACCGTTTTTGTGATCATCAATAAGAGGATGACGGCACCAAAGCCACAGCAGATGACGTCCAGGAAGGATATGGAAAATTCTGGCGTTCCCCGGCGTGTTTTCATGGTGTGCAGCGCCTCATCGGAATCATGGCCAATCCCGAGAGGGCGACATGAATGAACCCCCACTCACCTGGGCCAGCTGCCAAAACTCGGAGGCAGCCATGGGATCTCCCTCCATGGGCGCCAAAATAATATTCACGGGTACGCCCGCTGGAAGTCGCTGAACCGCTTTTCGAAATAAACTGAGTCGATCACGGCCGGAAATCGTGGTGCGGCGTGGTGGTTCGTAACTTTGAGTGGGCAGGCCGTCGGTGATGAGAAAAATATTATCGGGACCGCCGGGGAGGCTGCCGACCGCATCAAAAGCACCATGCAGGTTCGTACCTCCGCTGGGGAGACGATCACGCAGGGCTTCAGTGGCCGCCTTTAATTGTGGCGCGTCTGCCACCTCCAACCATTTGCCCGCAGTCTCCGAGAGAATCGGTTGGGCTTCGGTGTTAAAGGCAATAATTTGATACTGGGAATTTATGGGAAGCTGAGAAGTAAGCCAGTCGACGGTGTTGAGCGCACGCTGCCATTTATCCGCTGAGCGCTGTAGCTCAGGGTCCATGTTGCGCAGTCGAATGACGTTGACAATTGAATCGGCCAGCATACTGGCTGAGGTATCGACAAGAATAGCAATGCGGTTACCGCCCAGATTTAATCCCGTTAGGTATTGTCGGTTGCCATCGCCGGTGAAGTCCCTGGCACTTTGTCCCGCTTCTTCTTTGGCTGCTTCCCGAAGCTTATTCACCCGGTCCTCAAGGCGATTGATTTCTGCCTTGAGGGCTTCGACATCGGTCGTATCGGTAAACCCTTCCTCTTCTAGCGAGGCGATCAGGGCCTCGTAACGATCGAGGTCTTCGGTCACTCGAGTGGCTAGGCCCTGCGCTTCAACAATGTCGACGTCGACGCTTGCGACGGCATTGCGCAGGGCTACCAGCCCCAACTGTCCCTGTTCAATGTCGTCCTCTAGAAGGTCAATTTCTGAGAAGACTTCAGCATTGAGGGTGAGGGCCTCTACTTCCATGGAGTGATCGATAATAAGAAATACCAGCACGACGGCGCCAAAGCCACAGGACATGATGTCCAGAAAGCTGAGGTTAAAGGTTGATGCTTGGCGCTTGCGCCGGGCCAATGCTCAGTCCTCTACCACGATGAGTAATCCGGTAAAGCCGGTGTCGTCGTCTAAATTATCCCCGGCTTCAAGCACCTGATTGGCCTCAGCCAACTTGGAATTAACCCGCAGATTGGCCGATGCGTTGGCCACTGTGACGCCAGCTTGTGCACGTTGCAGCACCGTACCATTTGCTAGAGCGGTAGTGTCGCCGATGCGCTGAGCTTTAGACCCTACAAGAATATGTGTGGGTGCCGGCGCTGGCGCCGCTTCTGTCGATAAAAAGCCAGTTTCAGCAGTCTTCGCCTCGCTGTGAACAATGGGTACCCGGCGGTTTAAAGCGAGCTGCTCAGGCGCCTGGAGCAATTCAGATTGACAATTCGCTATGACGCTTGCGATCACCTCTGCTGTGGCGTTTTGGTGGGAGACAGCGAGGGTTAAGCCCGGTAGCAAGTTCAGGGGACTCTCAAGCACTACGGGTGTATCACTAGGCAATAGGGGTTCTAGCATTCGTCCGTAGGCTGCACCGACGCCCCTCAGGTCGTCTCGGGTGATACGTGCGGAGTAGCCGCTAATGGCTATTTGGGTCTCTGTTTGATTTTGCAGTGTTGTCAGTGCCAGAGGTAAGGCGTCGTAAAGTGACTGCTCAGCATCAGCGCTGCGCAGAGGGTCAAAGCGTGTTTGTGCCACAAAGCTTGCGGCAATAGCGGTGGCTAACCGATCTTGGAGTGCCAGCATGCCCTCTCCAGGGATAACTTGACTCGCAGTGGCAGTGACACTGTCGCCCTCAGCGCTAAACGGTGTGATCAAGGTCTGGTGCAGCTGCAACTCTACATGCAACCCACTAGACAGACCGCTGGCAGCGCCAATCACCGCACTGCGGTGAACTAACCCTGCGATGTCAAAGGGGAGGTGCTCAACAATTCCTAGCAGTAGCGATAGAGCCTCACGGTCCATGCTGCCCGGCGCGGTTAACAGCACCGATTTTGGTTGGCTGGCTAGCTGGTGCAATTCTTGTAAATGCGCATGAACGAGGTCTGCCCCATGTCTGGCCTGCCCCAGTGGCGGCGACAGGGGTTGGGTGCTCAGCTGTGACCAATAGCGGGTGTTGACGGCGCGAGGTGTACGTCGCTGCGTTCGCATCGCAGGCAGGCCAAAGCGAAAGTGATTGCCGTCAAACCAAGCATAACCCGGTGACTCGAGGCAGGTATCACCGTGCCAAAGTCGCAGAGTACTGTCGTGTAAATCTAATAGCGCCGTCATAGACGTGGCACTGCCAGATGACGCAGCAATTTACGGTCAATATAACGCTGGGTATTGAGTACCAATCGCTCCTGAGACAGTTGAAGCTGATGCAGGGCGAACATAATGATGATGGAGAGCACCAGTGCCACAAACGTGCTGTTGAATGCAACGCCAAGGCTTACCGTCACCCCTGAAATATCGCCCTCCACGGCCTTATAAGCCTGGCCTAAGGCATCACCGATACCGCGCACTGTGCCGATAAAGCCGATCGAGGGAATGGCCCAGGAGATGTAACGCACCATTGATAGTTCCGAGTCGAGGCGGTCGGCTTCAATGTCGCACTGCTCCCGCACTGACTCGGAAACTGCGGGAATCGATTGGGTGGTTGCAAATCGTTGCAGGGCGTTCATCAGAGCTCGAGGTAGCAAAAAATCCTGCTCCTCTTCTGGTAACGCCTCGAGGATTCGAGAATATTCGCGGCTGTCCTGAGGTAACAAGCTGGTGCCGGTGGGCACCTCAATAAGGCTTTTATCGAGCATGCTCTGCTCGTCTCGGGTGCGTTTGCCTTTCATCCCCATGATGGCGAGAGCCCACAGCAACAAAATAAAACAAGCTTCCTGCTCAAGGTCTCGAATAACAATTGCCAGAGTGCGCTGAGAAACCACGTCCTCCCCAGCAGCTTGCATGGCAGCTTGCACGGCAAGCTGGGCATCTGCGGTAGGCCTGATGACGCCAATATAAATGCCGTGCACGACAATAACGGCAAGCAAGAGCGCGAAGATCTGATAGAGAAATTCATTGTTCAAACGCAGATTCATGCTGGGCTAAACCTCTTCAGATATCGACAGGAAAAGACACCGAGCTGTCTTCAGAAATACGCTCGCTCGGCTCATATTTGAGACTGGGCTGGGCTGTGGCCGCATTCTCGATGGGTGGTTCAGATGTGCTTTGGTCGGCATTGATGTCATTGGTTGATGTTGGCGCGGTCTTTGATGAGGCTTCGTCTGTGGGCGTCTCGGGTGCGGCCTCTTGCGCCGACAGCGGGTAACCGAGGGCGCCAACCAGCAGAGCGGTCAGCCACAGGCAGCGATGATTGATTTGCTTTCTATTCAGCATAGCGTGCAATCCTGAATCCCAAGTCGTCTCGCCCTGAGGCGCCGTAGTCTCGGAAGGTTAATCTTAGCTCAGCCAATCGACTCAAAGCCCAGCTGGCCCCTCGTACCGTGTAGTTGTCGCCTTTGAGGGCGCCCATTGGGTCGGTGGCACTTTTGGCGTTGGCCGATGGAATGACGTAAACGTCGTGTACCCACTCAGCCACGTTGCCTCCCATATCGAATAACCCCCGGTGGTTTTTTGGGAAACTCCCCACTGGTGCAGAAACAATGTAGCCATCAGCATAGCCATTGAGGATGCGTCCTGTCACCAGTGCGGAGGTGTTGTCGGCAACGTTGACAACCGGCTGGCTGGGAGGAAAGTCATCACCCCATGCAAATTTGCGATAACTTTCACCTTCAATCCTTCCCGCAAATGACCACTCTGCCTCACTGGGTAACCGGTAGCCGGTGCTCGACGGATTGTAGCCATCGATAATGCCTTGGGTGTCTCGGTAGAATGGCGGCAAGCCTTCTTTGATGCTCAGCCAGTTGCAAAACCGTGCCGCTTGCTGCCAGCTAATTTTAACCACGGGCTGTTGCTCGCGGTTGAGGCTGTTACCTTCAATTTGCCCGCTATCATGACTCTCTAAGAACATTCGAAACTGCGCGTTAGTCGTTTCTGTCGTTGCCAAGTAAAACGCACGCTCCAAAGTGACATTGTGCAGGACCTCGTTGGAGCGCCGCCCTGGCTCCCGGCGGGAAGCGCCCATGCTGAAACTGTTTAAAGGTTCGGCCAAGGGGTCTATTAGCACCAGCGTTTGTCCCAACGCTGAAGTGATTTCGGGTGTAAGCGCCGCTTTTCGAGCTTCAGCCTCTGTTAGCAGCGTTACCACTACCACTTGCTCAAGGCCCTGCCGGGGGGTCACGCGCAGACGCTGACTGGCGTATCCCTCTAACTTAACCTCAACCCGTTGCTCTACGGCTGCCAAGTCTAGCGCTTGGTTACCGCGGCCTCTTGACCGACCATTAATAAATAATTCGGCGTTGCCTGGAGCCAACTCAAAGGCAACGTTACCAAGTTTGGGTTTCAGCGTTGTAACCCGACTCGCAGTGGCGCCTTTTTCTAGCGAAAGGCTAAAGCTCTTTCGCGAGTAGCCTACTTTGTTGACCTGCACTCGATGTTCACGACCGGGGGCGAGCTCGACAGTCAGTGGCGTGAGACCCATAAATTCGCCGTCAATGGTGACATTGGCAGCACTTGGATTTGATTGTAAATCTAGGACGCCCGCGGCGGGTACAAGGGTTACTGACTCAAGGGTCTGATTAACACCCGCGACCACTTTTAGATCGCGGGTTGCGTCAATGTAACCCGGTGCTCGCAAACTCAATCGGTGCTCACCACTCAAGACTTCGATCACCTCACCGGAATTTGCCCTTGGTTCGTCATCTATCCAAACTGTGGCGTCCTTGGGTATCGCTAGGGCTGTGATATTGGCCCAATCAGGCTCCAAAGCTATCGACAGGGTTTGTTCGACGCCCCGCCCGGTAACCTCCAGTAACTCTTGTTGGGCTTGGTAACGCGGTAGCGTGATCTGGAGCGATGTTGGTCCGGCTTCAAGGTTTAACGCTTGCAGTGGCGTAGTGCCAATGACTTGCCCGGCGATTGCTATGCTGGCTCCAGCGGGTTCACTGAGCAGTGTGACGCGCCCCGGTAAGATAGCGGGAGTCACCAAAAGCTGTTGACTGTCGGCATCGGTAACCAAGGTCTCCTGTTGCCAGTCGCGATAGCCGGGGACCTGTACGGTGATGAGGTACCGACCGGGTCGAATCAAATAGCGCTTGCCCAAGGGCACACTGATGCCATCGATATCAATGGTTGCCGATCCTATCGCGTCTACTTGGACTTCCAATGATCGTGCGGTGAGCAAGAAAAACAGTAGGGTCGTTACAATCAGTCCAACAGTGGCCAAAATAATTTTCGGCCAGATGGGTGGACGCTCCGGGCGCTTCCCGGGGTCCAGTGGTTGAAAGCCCGAGGGCTTAAGAGCTTCAGCACTGTCTCCTGATACCGGAGCAAAGCCTTCGGCAGTGAGGGGACGCATATCGTCATTTTGAGTCATAGGGCTTCTACTCAGATGGCCTCTACACAACGCACATCAATCTCTGCACGGCTATCCGGTTTGATGTCAAAGTTGATGCGAACATCTCTAAACCCGTTTCGCACTCCAAGGGCGGTGTAACGCCCGGGGCGTAAGGTGAGTTCCGAGTTTACAAAAGTACCCAGCCTCTTTACCCGAAGCAGGGTGACGTCGGTTTGGTCGTCAGACGTAAATCTGACGGTGACTGGCGTTTTTGCCCAAAGCAGCAGCTTTTCGAGCTCTACCACTTGCCCTTCCAATACTGGCCCCCGAGGCTCTATCGCCACGGCTTCTGCCAGAACGATTTCCGCAGCCTGCAAGGCTCTGGCGTCAACCAACCGCTCCGAGTCTGCCAATATGCTGTTTAGAGCAGCGGCCAGTTCGGCGCGGGGCGCTGCTTTTTTTAGGCCAGCTTGGGCGTAAATGAGGGTGCTGTCGATACTGAGTGCTTCTTCGTAAGTCGCGACGGCATCGGCCCAGACTTCATTGCGTTCCTGTGCTTTGCCAGTGTTGGCCAGTTCGCGCAGCTTCGCTGCGGTCTGAGCTGCGGCGAGCTCCATCTGGGCGGATTGGGGTTCTGACGCCCCGGGACGAATTTGACCCGCCTTCTTAAAAAATTGTTCGGCGGTTTTGAAATTCTCTTCATCCAATGCCGCATAACCTTCGCTCATGGCCCTTCGAAAGCGGGCTAAAGCGTCGGCTTCTTGATATTGCGCCAACAACGCGGCAACGCGCTGGTGTTCTGGATCTTGCTTTTGAGCGGCCAACGCCGCTTCAACAGCAGCTCCCGTGTTTCCCTGCACGGCAGATTCAGCAGCGGACTGCAGTGCAGCAGCGACATCGGGAATTTTAGTGATGCGCTCGAGCAGACCTGGCAGCTCCGGGTCTCCGGGTTCAAGTAGCGTAAGCAATTCGTGTCCCTTTTGTGCTGTTGCAGCGTCTCCTGCCTCAATGGCTTCTAAAGCTTGGAGACGTGCTGCCTGCCCCCGCTCTGAAATACTGTCTTCAAGAACGGCGAGGCCCGCCGCCGCCTCTTGGTAAGCGGCGGCAGCTTCTACAAACAGCCGCTCTCGGTAGGCTTCGTCACCCTCCGCAGCAACTGCGAGTGCAGCTGCGTACGCTTCTGGGGCCCAACGCTCTACTGAGAATTCTTCCAGTGCTTCTTGGGCCTCCAGCACGACCTGAAGGGCATCTTGGGCCAGTTTTCGAAGTTTTTGCTGCTGCGCTTCGGCAAAGGGGCTGCGCTCTTCCCCTGGCGTATCGCCGCTGACGGTGCCGCCTGCCTGAGTGGGGGTGCCGCTTAGCGGGCTACTTTCAGTAGGAACGGGCGCTGCAGGGTTATCGGTTGAAATCACACTGGGTAAGACGACGAAGACCACGATGGCCGCAATGAATAAAGCGATAGCAGCGGGTATTAGCCACTTGGGTCGCCCATGCTCCGCCTCGGCCAACCCCTCCGGCGTAGCTGCTTGGGGGCTGAAAGCGGCGGCCTTCAGGGGCTGTTCATGGGAATCACTCATAGTATCGTTAACGGCGACGTCAGTCGGTTTCAGAGTTGTCAGGTGCCAGATCGGTAGCCTGATCATCGGGCATGTCCAACGCCCCGATTTCAGTCGCGTAGATGTCGGCCATGAGCTCCCTCCATTGGCCATATTGGTCTTCAACATTGCCAGAGAGACGCACCGTTCGGTCTTCTAGCTCAATCACTCTGGGTGTGATCTCTGCCGACAAAGACTGTCCCAACTCTTCAATAGCCAGCGAATGAATACTCGATTCGGCGCGCTTTTCTAAACCGCTTTTTAGTAAGTAGGCGCCTCCCGCAATGCCAACTACCCCGGCTGTATTCGCGTAGTCACTGCTAGACCCCTGAGCGGCAATGCCAGCGATAACTGCCGCTGCACCTGCGATGAGACGTTGGTTAGCTTCACTCTGAAGCTCCCGTTGGGCCACCACCTCGTCGTAACTTAATTTGCGCCACTCTTGATAGGGCGTATACATATCTTCGGCAAAGCCGGTGTAATAGCCCTGCAGGGTGTCGACAAATATATAGTTACGCTGTCGTAAATTCCGCACGCGTTCCAGCATGGGATCATTTTCTGCGGGTAGTCTTTGGATGTTATAAATGCCGTTTTTGTCCTGAGCTAGGTAGTCCTGAAACGCGTCTTGAGCAAATGTTCTGGCAAAGCGCAGTTCCGCCACTTGCCGAATAGCGATACGTTCCTGTGCTGATGTGCGATTGAAAACGACCAACATATCGTTGGCTATTTGCCGATACACCAGCAAAAAGGGGTCGCGATCAGCGGTTGCCCGATTTTCGTAGGCATAGCGACTGGTGACTCCCTCGTAAGTTTTTTCGATCCATGGTGTCCCGCGAGCATCCGTTACTTTGACAGCCAACTCCAAGTGCTCGCCGTCACTGTGCAGTATTTTTCCAGTCACCAATAAATCCGTAAATTGACTGGTATCGGGGACCACGCGCACTGCACCCCAAGCGCCTACTTCCTCGAGGGTAGTAGTCAGTTCTCTCGCGATAAAAGTGGCTTCAGCACGGCGGATTTCCGGATAAACCCGTTCGTCGTCTTGAAGTTCGCCGATGCCAGGATCAAGAATTGCGACCCCAACATCCAACACCTGAGCATCTGGGATGGGCTGGGGGGGCTGTGCTAAGGGCGGCACCGAGGTGCTTTTTACGGTTTGATTGACGCAGCCCGTTAGCATGACCGCCAACAGCAACAATATGGCCCGTGCAATCATGCCTCAGGTACCTCTAGGCCTTTGTATTTACGGTATTCATTCCAGAGTCTCTCTCTAACTTCGGAGTCGGGCTCTCGCATTGCTGCTTCGCGAAGTTGTCGTGCCACGACATCATCGTCGGCACCGTCGGGAATGTCGACTGGGGGTTTATAAATAGCAGGATTTTCGGGGGGCGCGCCACCGCCGCTGGCACCTCCCAGTCCGCCGCCAATCCCGCCGCCGTCGCCCATGGCAACATCATCTTGATAGGGCGACCGACCGGAGGTTCCCGGACCTGCAGGTTCGGGCTGTTGTGTGGTTGTTGGTTGCCTACTGCGCTCCATTTCTCGTTGGCGCTGCTGCTCTTCTAGAATTAATGCGTCGAAATCGCTGGTGCTCTGCTCGAGCTGCCGATCCAGTATAGCGACCTGCTCCATGGTGGTAAGGGTTCCATCGACCCCAGACATGCCCTCCATGCCGCCTTCGGCTCGGGTGCCTTGAGCGGCAGGACGCTGGCCATAAGTAGATCCTTGCGAATTGCCTGAGGGATTACCTTGCCCCTCGTCATCTCCCGAGGCATCCCCCGTGCCCTGAGTTTCAGACTGACCCTCTGCTTGTCCTGACGCGTCGCCATAACTTTCATCAAATGTTGGCAGTACGTCGCGCATATCCGGTAGGGCCTCTTGCCCCGGAGTATCGCCGAACCCTGGCTCAGTGGCGTTCCCTTGTGCTGCCTCTCCCGAAACGGTATCGCCGGGCATGGCGGCGTCCCCTGATCCTGAATTGTCGCCGGCAGGTTGAGGAAAGCTGTCGCTGCCGGGTTGGGTGCTACCGGCGTCCCCCGAAGGCGATGAGGCGCCCTGAGTCGGGCTCGGGGGGCTTGAGCTGGCACTGTTGCTCGAATTTGAGCTACTACTTGGGCTTGAGCTGCTGCTCGGGCTTGAACTTGAGCTGCTACTCGGGCTTGTACTTGAGCTGCTACTCGAGCTTGAACTTGAGCTGCTACTTGAGCTAGAACTTGAACTGCTACTTGAGCTAGAACTTGAACTGCTACTCGAGCTGGAGCTTGAGCTAGGCGGTGGCGTTGATGCGCTAGGTGGCGAAGGCGTCGAAGGCTTGGTAGGGGTGCTTGCGCTTGGACAGCCACTGAGCAGTAAAACGGCGCTTACAACGCTGACTACCCCGATACTCTTATGAATGACTCGCTGCATCATGCCGATCTTATTCCCCTGTCTCAGTTGTCGACGCGGCGGTAACCGATGGCGCCAAACCGCGCCATGATACGGGTTCAAAGGACCAAACAAGGCCCTCTTGAGCAACCGGCATACCATCGGCGAATGGCGGTCGGAATCGCGTATTTTTCAAAGCGCGTACCAGTCGCCGTATAGCCTTCTCTTCTTCGACCTCGGGTTCTCGCAGTCGTTCCAAATTAGTGACTCTGCCCGTACCCGAAATATCAAAGCCTATGACCAGTGTGCCATCTTCTCGGGTTTCGTGTTGAGGGAGTGGGGCATTGCCTGCAAGCAATGGTAAGGCGGTGGGTTGGCTAAACAGATTGACCACCCTAGCGCTGCGCTCTTCCTCTGGAATAGCCTCAATGAGACCCAGTGCTTCACTATAATAGACCTGCGCTCGGTTGAACTTGCCAAACCACCAAGCCCAATCGCCAAGGGCAATGGTGTCGTCGATAGTTTGCTCAGCTCCCAAATTATTGATGACGTTGACCTCGAGAATTGCCTTGAGCACCGATTCTCCACGACGGTAGGAGTCATTATTGAGGGGTACCAAATTATCGTCAGCGCTACTCGATGAGCTCCTAGTCGGTGAAAAGGCTCGGTAACCTGCAAAGAGGTACTGGGTTTCCATCATGCCCGTCAGGGGGATTTTCAACGCCAGCGATCGATCCCCATAGGTGTCGATAGTTTCGTTAAGCGCCATGCGATAGAGATCCCAGCTAAGCATTAATCTTCCCGCCTGAGTTTCGGGGTCTCCAATCTCTAAAAGGTAGGCCTGCCGCTGCCACTGTGCTTGCCGCAGTAGCGCTTGAGACGAATCCGCAGGGCTCGTTAAAGCGCGGCGTTCAACGCGGTAGAGATAACGCTGGCGCTCATCGACGAGGGCGAAATCCCCCAGTGCCATGTGGCTTAAGATCTCACCCCGCAGCAGCGTCAGCTGTTCGGCGCTATAGAGGCCTGAATTGATGCGCGCCAGTTGAACACCGCGTTTAAATACCTCCACCGCCTCCGCATGACGTTTTAGTTGCTGCAGGGTGGTGCCTAGGCCTACCAAATGCTCCGTAAGTGCCGGGGCGTAAGCGCCGCCTGCGAGCTCTGCCTGCCGAATAGCTTCGCGATATTCCTCTACCAGTCGCGACTCGGGCGCCAATACTGCCGCTGGCGTGGGAGCGCTGTCGAGTTTTCCACTCATATCGATAACCAAAGCCGCTGCCTCGTCGGTCGCGCTGCTTTGCACGACACTGGCCTCGTTTTCGCTAACCGAGGGCTGAACCCCGTTATCGGCTTCGTTCGCCATGGTTGGGGGGTTGGGGGTGCCAGTTGATGGCGCATCCTGCGTCTGCGGTGCTGCTTGCGTCAGCGGTTCGGGCGACGCCGTTGAGGACAGTGCAGTAGCGTTTGATGGCTCTGCATTTGCCACAGGCGTTGCCGTTACAAACAGCGCGAGTAACAGCAGGTGTTGATATTGTGATGGCTTGGCATGCTGCAGCATGATCGTCGCCTCTTTAAGTTATGGCCTACCCCAATGATGGCGGGTGAGCTACCCATCATTAGGTGAGCGCATTGCGTCTTTGATCCGTATAATTGCTTTACGCTTCACAGCCCTTGTCGGAGCACCCCTTTAAATCTAGCAGAGAGAGTGGTTTTGGGACAATTTGAGCGCGATACCGCAGTGAGTCGTTTGTCGGACAGTCGCTGGCAGTCAGAGTTTCAGCGGGGGTGGCGCATAGGCTCCACCATGAATGGGGGCTATGTGCTGTCTGTGATCGCTCGTTCCCTGCGCGAGGCGCTGCCTCACAAAGACCCTTTATCTATTAATGCTTTCTATTTAGCCCCCTGCCAGCTGGGACCTTGTGAAATCGAGGTCGAGATCCTGCGTGAGGGGCGAGGCACTAGCTTTGGCTCCGCCAGTTTGTATCAAGAGGGTGAGCTCAAGGTTCGTGCTACTGCGGCATATACCGACAATGAGCGCTTAAACGGAGAAACTTGGGTAAATAGCGAGCCCCCAGTCGTGCCCCCCTTTTCAGAAACTGAGGGAATGAGCGCACAACATCTCGAGATTCATGATCGCATTGATATGCGGCTCATCCACGGTCAAGAAGTCTTTGAAAAAGGGATTGCTTCGAGCACGGGGGAGTTTGTCGCTTGGTTACAACACCGGGATGAAAGCCCTTGCGATACGCTGGACTTGGCCATGTTCGCCGACATTATGCCGCCCCCGCCTTTTACGTTGTTTGGCCCCTTTGGTTGGGTGCCCACAATCGAGCTCACAGTACAGTGCCGTGCCAAGCCGGCACCGGGGCCACTTCTGGGGCGTATGCGCTCCCGCCACTTAACACAGTCTCTGGTCGAGTCTGATGCAGACCTTTGGGATTCCAACGGTGCTTTAGTGGCGCTGGCTAGGCAAACAATGAAGGTCAAACTCCCCGAGGGCTGGGAGACGCGACCGAAGTAAGCTCAGTAGTTGCCCTTTGGTCTATTCACCGAGCGACATGGCCTCCAGGTCTGCGCAAGTCAGAGTACCCGTAGCGCCAGGGACCATCCAGTTGAATAGAATTCGTGCGTCCCAACGTCCGTCGGGTTGACTCAATGTTGTGGCCCATCCCCTTCAGAATGTTGAGGGTGTCTTGACTGATACCGGGTTCAATGAGCACCCGATCAGGCATCCATTGGTGGTGCACTCGAGGCGCTGCGGCGGCTTCGGCGATATTCATATCAAAAGTCATGGCGTTAAGAATGGTTTGCATGACGGCTGTGATAATGAGCGATCCCCCGGGGCTTCCGGTCGCAAGCCAAGGCTCGCCGTTACGAAAGACCAGAGTTGGCGTCATTGATGACAAGGGTCTGCGACCCGGTGCTACGGCATTTTTCTCACCCTGCACTAAACCGTAAGCATTGGGAAAACCGGGCCTAGCGGCAAAATCGTCCATTTCGTTATTCATCAAAATCCCTGTTCCGGGAATGGTGATGTGCGAGCCGAAACTAAAGTTTAGGGTGTAAGTATTACTCACGACATTGCCAGCGCTGTCGGCGACCGAATAGTGGGTGGTGTCCGGGCTTTCGGGGGTGGGCATGACCCCGGGGGCGATTTCCGCAGAGGGCGTGGCAGAGTCTGAGTTTATAAGTCCTCGTCGCTTGCTTGCGTAATCTTTTGCTAACAAAAAGTCGATCGGAGCTTCCATGCGCTCAGGATCACCCAAGTGCTCGCTGCGGTCGGCATAAGCCAGCTTCATCGCCTCGATTACGTGGTGCAGATACTGAGCCGAATTATGGCCCCAGGTCTCTAGAGGATAGGGCTCGAGAATGTTGAGCATTTGGATAACATGGATTCCGCCAGAGGAGGGCGGGGGGGCCGAGACAATTGCGTAATCCTTGAATTGGCCGGTAACGGGGGCGCGCTCCACAGCAACGTAGTTAGCGAGATCCTCTTGGGTAATTAGCCCGTCATTAGCAGCCATATCTTTGGCGATTAATTCGGCCGTAGGCCCTGCATAAAAGCCATCTCGGCCATTGTCGGCGATTCGCTGCAGTGTGGCGGCGAGATCGGGTTGCTTGAAGAGACTGCCAATGGCGGGAGCCTTACCATCGTTCCCCAGAAAAATTTTCTTTGTTTCAGGATCTTGGGCCAGCCGTTCGGCACGAGCACTGATATTTTGGTGCAGTGTAATGTCCATGACGAAGCCGTTTGCGGCGAGATCGATCGCGGGCTGAATCACGGTGGCAAGGGGCAGAGTCCCATATTCTTCGAGGGCGTGAATAAGCCCCGCTACGGTTCCAGGTACACCGGAAGCTTGATGACTAAAGTAGGCGCGGCGCTTGTCGACTTTGCCCTCGGGTGTCAGGAACATGTCTCGAGTTGCCGCGGCGGGTGCCATCTCCCGGTAATCAATAAATACGTTGCGGTTTTCAGCAGCGAGATGCACCAACATAAAGCCACCGCCGCCGATATTGCCGGCTCTAGGCAAAGTCACCGCTAGCGCGAAGCCGGTGGCGACTGCAGCGTCGACAGCATTGCCGCCCTGACTGAGCATGGTTAGGCCCGCTTCACTGGCAAACCGCTCTGGGCCCACCACCATATTGCCGTCCGCGGCCATGGGTACAAAGCGACTACGAAAATCGATCAGGGGTGCCTCGCTGGAGACCACCTCGGCTGACTGGATTTCTGCGGTGCCTAAAAACAGCAGGGTGCTCAATGCGGCAATTTTGAATCGGTCAAACATCGGGACAGTCCATTTTTTGGGGGCAAAAAAAGCTAACGCGTAATTTCTGTGAAAACCAGTCTTATCTATCTCGCTCAGCAAGCGGGTTACACTGTATCTGTTAGAGCTAAACGAGTGTACCTGAACATGAACTACGAAGAACATCGGCGCAACTATGTGTTAGGCGGTTTACGTCGCGAAAACTTAACCGACGACCCGTTTGAGCTGTTTGAAAAATGGCAGGCTCAGGCGATTGCGGCCGAGCTAAAGGACCCCACGGCGGTTTCCCTGGCGACGCAGGAGCCCGCGGGCAACCTGTGGCAAAGAATCGTGCTTTTGAAGGGCGTCAGTGAAGGTGGTTTCGTTTTTTTCACCAATTATGAAAGCAACAAAGCGCGCGCCCTAGCCGATGATCATCGAGGTGCGATGCTATTTCCCTGGCACGAGCTTGACCGGCAAGTCTCTGCGAGTGGATTCATCAAAAAAATAAGCGATGAAGAAAGCGACCGGTACTTTGCGAGTCGGCCTCGTGCCAGTCAGTTGGGCGCTTGGGCCTCCAGTCAAAGCCAGCCCGTTGCTGACCGTGACACGCTGATAAACCAGTATCAGTCGGTTGAGCAGCGTTTTGGTAACGACCTTATTCCGCGCCCCCCTCATTGGGGTGGGTACCGATTGATCCCTGAGCAAATTGAATTTTGGCAGGGAGGCGAGCACCGCTTACACGACCGCTTCCGGTACGAGCACACGGGCAGCGGCTGGAGCATTCAGCGTCTGCAGCCCTGACCTACGGGTTATGGAGTTGGCTTCTATGATCGGGTGCGATATTTGGGTTCAGGCTTGGCGGGCGAAATAATGGGGGAGCGGCGGCAGTTCTAGAAGGTGTCTGCGCATAAGGTCAAGACAGGCGGCGGCGATAATATTTTGAAACAACGTTCGTGAGCCCGAGACCACCGTCATATGGGTGCGCAGATCCTCTTCAGTTCCCCAGGCAATCCAGACAGTGCCTACAGGCTTATCCTCGGTACCTCCTCCCGGACCGGCGATACCCGATACGGCGACGCCTATGTTAGCCCCTGAGCGTTGCAGTGCGCCCAGTAACATTTCTTTGACCACGGCCTCACTAACGGCGCCATGCTCTTTCAAAGTGGTTGGGGCAACCCCTAACTGATCGCGCTTTGCCTCATTGGCATAGGTAACAAAGCCGGTACCCAATACGGCGGATGACCCAGGTTCTCTGACCATCATTGACGCGATCAAACCGCCGGTGCAGGACTCGGCGCTGGTCATAGTTTTGCCCTGGTCTCGGAGAACAGACTGTAGCTTCTCGGCCAGCCGCGCACTTCCTGTGCCCAATATGTGATCACCAAAATCTTCCTCAAGGAGCGCTAGGGCGGCCTTTTGTGCAGGCAACTTTGCAGCACTGGGAACACTGAGCTTGAGTTCGAGCTGTGGCATGCCAGCTCGAAACCCCAAGGTGACGTCACTGGGCCAGCGGTCAGCGTATTTTTTGATGCGCTCCTCGACCGAGGACTCGCCAATACCAAAGGTCTGTAGACGAAGGATTTGACGGGCTTCACCCCCAATACGAGCTTTAAGGTGTGAGGTTAGCGCCGGCAACATGGCTTCCAACTCACTGGGCACCCCCGGTGTGGTAAGGACTAAACAGTCGTTGATGTCGATGGCGAATCCCAAGGCACTGCCCGAGGGGTTGTGAATGAGCTCGCAGCCCTCCGGTACAAAGGCTTGTTTAAGATTTGCTGGATTGGGTGCAATTCGTCGTCGCGCGCACCAGTCCTCTACGTGGGCAAGGGCGTCGGGATCTTCAATAAGTTCAACGCCACTGAGAGCAGCGATGACCTCGCTCGTTAAGTCGTCGCGTGTAGGCCCCAGACCGCCGTTGACTATGACCGCGGGGTAGTCAGCGGTGAGGCGGGCGAGTGCGCTTTGCAACAATGTCGGATCATCGCCAACGGTGCATTTTTCACCGACCTCAAGGCCGTGCTCACCCAGCCGGATGGCGATCATGGCGGAATTACTGTCCACGGTGTCGCCGGACATGAGTTCGTTGCCAGTAAGCAGTAAGGCAATGCTGGGTGTATCCATAGTGATGTCTCCTTAAGGGCTCAAGGATAACCTGCTGAGCCTGTGAAACCCACGAACTATCACGGGCTCTTAAGGCCGAAATGCGATAGATCGTCTACACTACCGCCCATAGATTTTTTTACTTTGGAGTACCCATGCATCGCGTCGTTTTTAATCAGAAAGGGGGGGTGGGTAAAACCTCGATTACCTGCAATTTAGCGGCCATCAGCGCCAGTCAAGGCCTGCGGACCCTGGTTATAGATCTCGATGTACAGGGGAACTCTACCCACTACCTGATTGGTTCTGTCGATGCAGAGCAGTACCCGGCTGAGGCTCAGGGTGTGGCGGGTTTGTTTAAACAAACCGTGGGATCGCGCAATATGCGCAAAAACCCAGATTCCTTTGTTTGGGAGACGCCCTTTGAGAACCTGTTCCTGCTGCCCTCAAGCCCATATCTCGCCGAGATAGAGAAAGAACTGGAGGCGCGTTACAAGATTTATAAATTGCGAGACGCTCTGAACAAACTTGACGAAGAGTACGATCGCATTTACATCGACACCCCACCCAACTTCAATTTTTATTCAAAGTCAGCGCTAATCGCTGCTCATCGGGTACTGGTTCCCTTTGATTGTGATTCCTTTGCCCGTCAGAGCCTTTACGAATTGATGTTGAACATTGAAGAGCTGCAGGAAGATCACAATCCCGAGCTTACGTTGGAGGGCATTGTGATTAATCAGTTTAATGGCCAAGCGCGACTCCCTGGAGAACTGGTGGCCGAACTGCAGTCTGAGGGTTTCCCCGTCATCGACAGTTTCCTCAGCAGTTCGGTCAAGATGCGGGAGTCCCATCATGAAATGCGGCCCCTCGTTCACCTTGCACCCAGCCACAAACTCACCCAGTCCTATATTGCGCTTCATCAAGCCCTTGAAAAGGGGGTCAAAAAGCGCCGTCGGGGCTGACTACTGGCGGGCTCTTCTGACCAAACAGCTAAGCGGTAGGGCGTGACACATGCAGCGCGTTGGCGGAACCCTTAACCGATTCGGGGGCACAAGTTAATAGCTTGACGGTGACCGGTAGGTTCCTTGGGTAGCGGCTGGTGTTAAAAGTCGGCGTGGCCCGGAGTGCGGGGAAAGGGAATGACGTCGCGAACGTTTTCCATGCCCGTGATGTAGGCCAGTAATCGCTCAAAGCCTAAACCAAAGCCGGCGTGAGGTACGGTGCCATACCGGCGCAGATCTCGGTACCACCACAAGTCTTCAAGGACAGCTTTATCCATACGGCCCTCCAACACATCTAAACGCTCTTCCCGTTGGCTGCCACCAATGATTTCACCGATACCGGGAGCCAATACATCCATTGCCGCTACGGTCTTGCCATCGTCATTGAGTCGCATGTAGAACGCTTTAATATCACTGGGGTAGTCGGTGACAACAATGGGCTTACCTACATGCTTCTCCGCGAGGTAACGCTCGTGTTCTGAGGCCATGTCAACGCCCCAGTGCACCGGAAATTCAAAAGATTCACCACAATTTTCGAGAATGGTGATCGCTTCTGAATAGCTCATTCGCTCGAAGTTTGAATCGACAATACCCTGAAGGCGCTGCAGTACCGTTTTATCAATTCGCTGTTGGAAGAAAGCCATGTCATCGGCGCAGTGTTCCAGCACTTCAGCAATAACATGACGCAGCAAACCCTCTGCGAGAGCAGCATTGTCGTCGAGATCAGCAAAAGCGATCTCTGGTTCTACCATCCAAAACTCCGCAAGGTGTCGCGTGGTATTTGAGTTTTCAGCTCTAAATGTTGGGCCAAAGGTATAAACCCGAGACATCGATAAGCAGTGTGATTCAACCGCGAGCTGGCCAGAAACCGTTAGGAAGGCCTCGCTGCCGAAAAAGTCCTGACTGTGATCGACGCTACCATCGGAGTTGCGGGGCAGATTGGCGTAATCCAATGTGCTAACTCGAAAGAGCTCTCCGGCGCCTTCGCAATCGCTCGCCGTAATGATGGGCGTATTGACCCAGTAGAAGTCTTGGCGATGAAAATATTCATGTATGGCTCTCGCCAAGACATGTCTGACCCGCGTTATGGCGCCAAAAGTATTGGTGCGAGTTCGTAAATGCGCCTGTGTCCGAAGATATTCAAAAGTGTGTCTCTTTTTGGCAATAGGGTAACTCTCAGGGTCATCAACCCACCCCACAACGGTAACCGCCGTCGCTTGAATCTCTACGGCTTGCCCTTTGCCCTCAGAAACTACTAACTCCCCGGAGACCTCAACCGCGCATCCTGTGGCAAGCAGCAAAACCTCCTGGTCATAGTTCGACAGGGTGTTAGGGACCACCGCTTGAATGGGGTCGAAGCACGTGCCGTCGTGGATCGCGAGAAATGAGATGCCTGCCTTAGAATCGCGCTTGCTGCGTAGCCAACCTTTAACCGTCACTGACTGGCCGATAAAGTCGGAGTCAGAAAATAAAGATTTTATGGGTAACCATGCGCTCATCTTGAGCTCCTTCAAGGCTTGGGTGGGACTGTCGGATTGTAAAAAATGGCGCCTCAAAATTTGAGGCTTTAACTCATTCCTTGGGTGGCTTTAGCGCACATCCGGGAGCGAGGTTAAACTGAGGTGCCGCGCCGCTGCCGGCATCTGGCGTGCTTTGGTAGTCAACCTCTACGGTCTGTCCCAGCTGCAGCTTGCGAGTAGAAGACGTCAAGCTCGCGGTCCATTTATCAAAACTGAATTTTTCAGGGTCCTTACGTAAATCTACTTGCCCTTCAAGCCCCAAGTCCGCCAGCCGCACAGTGAATCCTGCGCTGGTAACGTGGGCCACTTCCCCCGCGTACCGCGTTTTCCCTGCCAGTTTGCAGCGATCAAGGTAATTACCAGTGAGCCATCGCTCGGCGGCCTGTGTGGCACTTCGGCCACGGGCTATCGCTGCCGCGGTATTTTGCAGCTGCAGATCTGTCACGGTGTCACCCGGCTCTCCCGCAAGAACTTTTTTAATTTGTCGGTGGGTTAAAAAATCGACGTATTTACGCAGCGGTGAGGTGAAGTTGGTGTAGGCATTCAAGGCCATTCCCATATGCTCCGCCGGTGAGGTGCTAAAGACGGCCCGGGTCAGCAGCCGGTTTACCATGCCGCGTAAGGGGAGTGGATGCGTTGCGTTCAGGGCAGTAAAAACTTGCTGATAACCCGCGACTGTATGCGTTGATATGTCGGCTAGTTCTGGGAGGTAGCGCTTCAAAAACTCTTCGGTCTCGCTCGCTCGATCTTTGCGGAATCCCGGATGAACCACAAAGGGACCGGTTGCTTCTGCCATTGCTAAAAAGTGCGCAGCGCTTCTATTCGCCGCAATCATGCATTCCTCCACCAGATGCTGTGAGGCAAGCTTTTCTGAGGTTTCAATGTTGCCGATTTGACGTTCATCATTGAGTTGCCATCGATACTCTGTGCGATCCTCCATGACCAACTCGTGATTTTCACGATGATGACGAAGCGCGCGGTAGGCCTGCACTAAAGCCTCTAGCGGATTTGACCAAGCAATCAACTGATCATTGTGGCCGGTCACATATCGATCAACCGCGGCGTAGGTGAGCTTGGCTTTGGATTGGATTTTTGCCTGAATAAATTCGTAGCTGCCGACGTTACCCGCGTCGCTGACGTTGATTTTACAGACCAGCGAGGGTCGAACTTCTCCTTCCGCCAGCGCACAAAAATCTCTGCCAATGGCCTCGGGAAGCATCGGTAACACGTCGCCGTGAAAATACGTCGAGGTCGCGCGTGAGGTCAGCGTCTCGTCTAGCCCTTCAAGCCCATCTAGATAGGCGGTAGGGTCAGCGACGGCGACGTAAAGCACCCAGCCCTCGCTGGTGACCTCGGCGTACAGGGCATCATCGATATCTTGTGTTCGCGCAGCGTCAATTGAGACGAAATTCAGATGGCTCAGATCCACACGTTCTGGATCAGCCAGGGGGCTGCGCCCCTCGGCAAACTTGACCCAGGCAGCCGTGTCTCTCTCGTTCCAAGCCCAGGCGAGACCGGCCCTCGCTGCACAGTAGCGATTTTCTAAGCCTGGGGAACCCTGAGAACCGAACACCGCGAGAACTTTAGCGGAGGGTTTGCCGTCCTTGATGGGGTGGCGCATCAGTGCGCATTCAACCTTGTCCCCGGGTTTCGCGCCGTTGCGGGCATGAGGGGGAATAAACAACCAACGCTTCATATCGTGGAGGTCAGGCTCAACAAAGACCGCCTTTCCTTTCACCACTAAGGTTCCAACAAAGCGATCCAGCGTACTGGCAATAAGCCGCTCGATGTCCGCTACGGTTCGTCCTTCCTGATTCTTTTTGCCGCTTTTGCCCTTTTGAGTAGCGGGGCGAATGCAGATGCGCACTTTGTCGCCCGGCAGGACTTTAAGCATTTCATCAGGTGGAATGAAGATTTCGCGGCCGTCGTCAACCACAGCGAAACCGTAGCGATTTTGTGTGCCTTTGACCGTGGCGTCGACGTATTCTTTTTCAGCCTCAATCTGCTGTTTCAGGCCCTTCAATTGGGCCATGGCGTCGTTGTTCAGCATGGCCTTTTGGGGCTCCCGGATATCGCAGCTGTCAGCAAAGACGAATCGGGCATCAGTGGCCGGATTCAAAGTAGGCGTGAATGCTAGCGAAATTTCCGTCTGCTGTCAGCGTCTGACGGACTTCTTAGCGTTAAATTACTGTCTCCGTTGACAGTGGGCACGTCGAGAGCTTTACTGGTACCAGGCCGAAAATAAATGAGTAGGGCGGATATTGTTTGATAAAACGAGCTGATCCACGGTGGGATCCCCACAGCAAACAGTTCAAGACAACGTCGCAACCTCCTGAAGACAGGCAGGGCTTTACCACTAACGCCCACCAGAATAAGACCACTACTTTCGATCAAATTTCTAATGCTAAGGAGTCTTCCTATGGAAGCGATTAATGCTGCTTGTCATGACGAAAACCTTGATACGGCCTCATCGGGCCGCAAAACCTACGTACTCGACACCAATGTACTCCTTCACGACCCCACAGCGGTTGCCGCCTTTATGGAGCACCACGTGGTCATTCCAATGACCGTTCTTGAGGAACTCGACCATATCAAGGATCGGCGGGATAAAACGGTTAGCCGAGAGGCGCGCATCGCCATTGGGATGATTGAAAAGATAGTAGGCGGCGCAAGCCCTGGGGCAACACAAGCAGGGGTTGAGATTCCCGGCTCAAATTTCAATGGGCCATTGGGCACGCTTGCCATTTACCCTGATCAGCTGATCCAAGAAGACGGGGTGGTGCCGTTTCTCAATGCGACACAGGATCAGGCCAATGACAATCGTATTATTAATGTCGCGTTAAAGCTGCAATCTGAGCAACTAGAGGCAGTGGTGTGCTTGGTGACTAAAGATATCAACATGCGGATTAAGGCCAAGGGGTCTGGGCTTAATAACGTCGAGGACTACCGCCATGACCGCGTCTTGGACGATATCGATTTGCTCTCAACGGGCTACGAGCACGTCAGTGGGGATTTTTGGTCAACCATTGCCGAGGTGGATACGATCCGTGAGGACAATGTCACCCTGCATCGGCTTGCAAAGGCAGCGCTGCCCAACGCGTATCCCTGTCAATTTGTCTACGATGATGAAAAGTTTCTGGCTTATGTGGTCAAAATAGACGACGAGTTCGTTTATCTGCGCGTGGACAGCCGGGATAACCTCATGAATCAGCGTTTTTGGGGGCTAGCGCCAAGGAATTTGGAGCAGGCGATGGCGATGCGCCTGTTGGACGATGGCGACATTGATATGACGGTTCTTACGGGCCCTGCGGGCTCGGGCAAAACACTACTCGCCCTCGCCTACGGTCTTCACGCTATTCTCGAGCAGCGGAAATTTTCCAAGTTGATTTTGGCAAGATCAACCCCGCCTATCGCCGAGGAGATTGGTTTTCTACCGGGAACTGAAGAGGAGAAAATGGCACCGTGGTTGGCCGCTTTTGAGGACAATCTGGAAATATTGCATGGCACCGATGAGTGCGCAAATGGCAGTATTGATTACGTAAAAGAGCGTGCGAATATTCAGTTCAAATCATTGAATTTTATGCGCGGCCGATCGTTTAACAACGCCTATATCATTATTGACGAGGCTCAAGGCCTGACTCAGTTTCAGTTGAAGTCGATCATTAGCCGGGTGGGCGCAGACTCGCAAATTGTCGTGTTGGGTAATCTGGCGCAAATCGATAATAAATATATCTCCCCTCTCACTTCAGGGTTGACCTACCTCGTAGAGCGGGTAAAAGCCTACCCCCACGCCGGCACTATGTTCATCAACGGCATCCTGCGGTCGAGGCTGGCGGCGTTTGCTGAGGAAAATCTGTAAAGGCAGATTTAGTCTGCGAGCTCTGCCTTGACCCTGACAGCGGCCCCCGCCTCCGCAGCCCAATTCAGTGCGCTTGAGGCCATTACGATGACCGTGGAGCCCAAAAAGAAGCGACCTATCTCGTCTCCCGCTGCAAATGTTGGCGCATGATCGTCGCTCCAGAGGGTCTCTCTCATCGCGTCAGGGGAGGGGGCCTCTACGCCGCCCCAAACCGTTTCTATGCCGGCAACGATGATGGCACCCACGAGCACCACGGCAAGTGGCCCATCGGCAGTATCAAAATGGCACACCAGCCGCTCATTCCGAGCAAACAGCTGGTCAACTGTTTGAGCGGTGCTTTTATTAACGGCAAACAAATCGCCGGGAACGTAACAGGTTCGTCGAAGTGTCCCTGTCGTGGGCATGTGAATTCGATGGTAATCGCGGGGTGACAAATAAATGGTGGCGAAGCTGCCGTCCTGAAAGGCTTGCGCTGCTACAGCATCGCCGCCCAACAGGGCTGTTGCGGTGTAATGCCGACCTTTAGCCTGAATCATAGCGCCCTCGGCTATTGCTCCTCGTTGACTGAGCTCACCGTCTGCGGGCATTACAAATCGACTGTTGGCGAGAGGGCGCGCGTCCGTTTTTAAGGCTCGAGTAAAGAACGCGTTAAAGTGGGCGTAATCCTCGGGTTTCTCAATCTCTGCATCCTTTAAAGAAATGCCATAGCTGTTCATAAAAGCTTTGATGAGTGTCGTCTTCAGCCAGTTTGGACCCTGGAGGTGGCCTAACCACCCCGCCGCTCGAGATAGATGATGTTGTGGGAGTAGCGACTGTAATATGGCAAAAAATTTCATAAATAGATAAACGTAGTGGCGTAGGAAAGGAGGTATTCTAGCGGGGGGTGGCGTCTAGGTCAGTGAATTTAGCACTATGGAATCAACGTTTATGCAAAATAGTTGTCAGCACAGCTACGCTCAAAAAGGTTGTATTCGATTTTTGTGCGCCATTGCGTTAACGATGGCGCTGCCAGCGTGGGCTCAAACCCCGTCCGGGGAAGATGCTGGTCTGACCGCAGATGCACCCGCAGAAGCGCCCACACAAGTTCGGGTCGTGGAAACCACGGCCCCTGAAGTAACGGCGTCGAAGCCCAATGCCACATCCAACCAAGTGGAGGATGAAGCCCTGTTGGATCAGAGTGTCGAATCCGATGAAGAGGCACTGTTCGAGGGCACTTCATGGATGGATACTGGACATGGTCTTGTCACTGAGAGGGCTGATGACCTCACCCAATGGTTTGACGCGTATTTTGGTGGAGGTGACTCTGAGGATACTGAGGCCTATTCGCGGTTACGGCTTCGTGTCAGCAATGAGTGGGATGAGCGTCTCGGTAATGATGTCCGTTTTCGACTGGGTGGTAAGGTCAATCTGCCGCAAATTTCCAAGCGGCTTGATTTGGTGTTTCAAGGCGATGACCCGCTCAACGACATCAACGGCGAGCAAGATGAGTCACAGTCTCGGGTTGCCCTGGAATTAAAAGTTAACCGGTTTGAAGACTCTGACGTCGACTTTAAGCTCACCTTGGGTGTCGGTTCTAACGGGCCAAAGCCGGGTGTTAAGTTCACTTATCAACGGGATTTGAGCGAGCGTAATAGCCTGCGGTTTATTGAGCGCGTCCAATTTGATGCTGGGGAAGGCACTACCAGTACATCTCGACTGCTTTTTGACCACCAAATCGATGATCAAAAGCTGATTCGCAGCTACTCACGGGCGCTGTATGGATCTAGTACTGACGGTCTGGAATTGAGCACCAGCTTGCAATGGATCAACTTTTGGAATGCAGATCGCGCAAATGGTGGTCCCACCGAACGCGGCCTCATGGTCTACGGTGAAGTCTGGGGGGCTACAGAGCCTTACGACTATGTCTCTAACTATAAACTGGGTGTTAGATTCCGTCGCCAAACCTACCGTGATTATTTGTTCATAGAGTTTGAACCCAGCTACAACTGGCGTGTTGATGAACCCTACGATAGTAGAGAGGGAGCCTGGCGGGTTGACTTGCGTTTCGAATTCTTACTCTTTGAGGATTTGCGTAAAGATCGCGGAGATTCCTAAGCGCTTGGAAGGTGGCAAGGAGCTCCTCACACGCCTAACGACCGCGCTAACTTTGACGCTGCAAATTGCGCAGCATGTGATGTCTCGGCGGGTCCTTCGTGCGGACACGTATTCAAGGATCTCTTAACTCATCGACGAGACGATTTGACGGTAACTGCTGAGTCGATCTTCACTAATTTCACCGCGCTCATGCGCTTCGAGTATCGCGCAACGAACCTCATGGCTGTGGCTACAATCCCGAAAACGGCACGAGCCTAGAAGCGGTTCAAATTCCACGAACCCCGCGGCTATGGCGTCTTTTGGCAAGTGGCTGAGGTGAAATTCTCGGACGCCGGGGGAGTCTATGAGGCGACCGCCTCCGGGCAAATGATAAAGGGCTGCGGCTGTCGTGGTGTGTCGCCCTAGGCCGACCGCGTCAGACAGAGCCCCAATGCGAATTTCTAGGTCGGGCAATAACCGCTGAATTAACGAAGACTTGCCAACGCCCGACTGCCCCACCAGTGCGACGGTTTGCGTGGCCACCATGTCTAACAAAGCGTTAGCCGTTGGGTCACTTAGCTGGTCAGTTGTGAGCACCTCAATACCCAAGTGACTGTAGATTTCGGCGAGTTGAAGCACCGATGGCGCCTCAGGTAACAAATCAGCCTTGTTGACCACCAAGCTAGCCTCGATACCTGCGTGCCCGGCTGCCACCAAATAGCGGTCGATTAAATTGGCTTGAGCAAGGGGTTGTGGCGCGATGACAATTAATAAGCGATCGATATTGGCGGCTATGGGTCTGAGTACACCCTGACTATTGGGCCTTGAGATAACGGTGCGACGGGGTAGTAAAGCTTCAATAACCCCATGCTCACCTTGCGGTGTCCAAACAACCTCATCTCCAGCGACGGGGTCTTCGGCGCGGCGTCGAAGTGTCGTTGTTCGTCGATCGCCATCTGCCGACTCAATGAGTACCTGTTTGCCGAAGCGTGCGATGACCAGTCCCGATTCACCGCCTAGGTCGCTGTCATTGCGATAGCGATCCTGCGCCGCTTGAATGCGTCGGTGTTGCTGTTTACTGAGGCGTTGTTTCGACATGGGGTCAGTCTACTGCGTCCTTGCCGTTCTTGTGAGTGAAGTTTTTAATGCCCTAATAGCAGCTCTGATAGACTTCCGATAATTAGGAGGGCTTTATGTCAGACGCACAAAATCTTATTTGGGTCGATTTGGAGATGACCGGCCTCATCCCTGAGCAGCATCGCGTCATTGAAATGGCCGTGATCATTACAGATAGCGATCTGAATGAGTTGGCGCAAGGACCGGTGATTGCGATTCGCCAAAGCCAGGCAGAAATCGATGCGATGGATGATTGGAATACCAGCCATCACACAGCCTCTGGACTGGTAAAGAGAGTGCTTGAGAGCGATTACGACGAGCAACGCGCGACGCGAGAGACATTGGCTTTCCTAGAAAAATGGGTGCCAAAAGGCCGCTCCCCGATGTGCGGCAATTCCATCTGTCAGGACCGACGCTTTATGGCGCGTCACTTGCCGGACCTTGAGGCGTTTTTCCATTACCGCAATCTTGACGTGAGCTCTTTGAAAATTCTTGCTAGTCGCTGGCGGCCTGATTTACCGGGGTTAAAAAAGCGCAATGTCCATCTGGCTCTCGATGACATTAGAGAGTCGATCGAGGAGCTGCGTTATTACCGAGACCACTTTCTTCAGGTGCCCTCGTTATAACTCAGACCTGATCAGCGTGTTGGGCAAGCGCCCAAGCCACGTGCTCCCTGACTAGGGGGGAGGGGTGGTCGCGGCGTTTACTTAAGGCGTCAACCACTTCTATCGTCTTGGTGGCGTTGCCCAAAGCAATGGCAATGTTACGCAGCCAGCGCTCATAGCCAATCCGGCGAATGGGCGATCCTTGCAGGCGTGTTTCAAATTCGTGGTCTGTCCAAGCGAACAATTGGGCAAGTGTTTCATTGTCGAGATTGTGACGTGGCGCAAAGTCAGGCTCATGGGTGGGTTGGGAGAATTTATTCCAAGGGCATACCAACTGACAATCATCACAGCCATAAATACGGTTGCCCATTAAGGGGCGCAACGCTGGGTCAATCGAACCCGGGTGCTCAATAGTGAGGTAAGAAATACATTTTCGGGCGTCCAAGACATGAGGTGCCACAAAAGCTTGGGTAGGACAGATATCGAGGCAGGCGGTGCAGCTGCCGCAGTGTTTTTCGGTTTTAGGGGCATCGGTGTTAAAGGGTATGTCGGTGTAGATTTCGCCAAGGAAAAACCAGGAGCCTGCCCGCTCGTTGATGAGCATGGTGTTTTTGGCGATCCATCCCATTCCCGCTTGCTCGGCCAGGGCGCGCTCGAGGACTGGCGCACTGTCGACGAAGGCGCGGTATTGCCCTGATCCCAGTTCAGCTTCGATCCGCTTTGCGAGTCGCGCAAGGCGTTGCCGCATGAGTTTGTGGTAGTCGCGGCCTAGGGCATAGCGCGAGATGTAGGCACGATCACTTTGGGTCAACAGCACCTCGGGGTCAGCGGCAGACTCTGGGAAGTAGTCCATTCTCAGCGTCAACACGGTACAGGTGCCGGGAATGAGTTCAGCGGGGCGCGCTCGTTTCAGCCCGTGCCGAGTCATGTAATGCATGTCGCCCTGATAGCCGGCGTCCAGCCATTTTTGTAAATAGCCCTCGTGTTGGGCCAGGTCTATTCCAGTAATGCCCACCTGTTGAAAGCCCAATTCCTGTGCCCATTGCTCCAGCTGTGACCGAATGGCAACGAGAGAGTCTGGATTTTTGTTGGAAAGCGTCATCGCGGCATTCTGACAGACCCACATGTCCCCGTCGTGCTAATGCTTCGGTACACTTGCGCAATGACAGATATGACTGAACTTACCGTGGATCTACCAGATGAGCACAGCACCATGGCCTTTGGCGCAAGTCTGGCTCGGGTTTGCCCGTCGCCTCTGCGCATTTACCTTAGTGGCGAGCTGGGTGCAGGCAAGACGACACTGAGTCGAGGCTTTCTGCGCGCCTTGGGCCATGAGGGTAGCGTGAAGAGCCCAACATACACATTAGTAGAGCCCTATGAGTTCGATAGTGTTATGGTTTTTCACTTCGACCTTTACAGAATTGCCGATCCGGCAGAGCTAGCCTATATGGGGTTTGATGATTACCTAATGACTCCGGCTATCTTGCTGGTTGAGTGGGCTGATCGCGGTGGAGATTGGTTGCCACCTCCAGACCTACTGGTTCATTTATCCCCTGTGGGTGAGGGGCGGCAGCTGCACTTAATGCCGCGATCAGAACAGGGTGCGCTGGTCTGTGAACAACTGAGTAAAAAGCTCTAGGGGAATGCACACCGCAAAAATTCGGGTTTTGAGTGGAACCCGCGTGCAGATAAACGACATTTAGGGCAGGCATGCCCTCTACAGAGTGAGCGTGTAATTGGCGTCAGGGCAAGCAAATTGGTGCAGAATAAAAGTCATACCCTTTGGTGTGCTGCTGTGCTTATTTCTGTCGCTCATAATGCCAGTGCATGCAGCAGAGATTCTCGACGTGCGGTTATGGCGGGCCCCTGATCACACCCGCGTGGTTTTTGATCTTTCGGAGTCCATTTCGTACTCGATACTGGAGCTGGATAATCCAAGACGCCTGGTCATTGATGTGGTGGATGCGCGTCTAGCCAATGCCCTGACCAACCTGCCCCTGGAAAATACACCCATTGCCCGAGTGCGCTCGGGAGTGCGAAAAGGCGATGATTTACGCATTGTTTTCGATCTTGAAGCTAAGATCCGCCCTAAAAGTTTTCCGTTAGAGCCCAATGAGCGTACCGGTCATCGTTTGGTGCTCGACCTCTTTGATGACGGTGTTTCGGGCAGCAAGGTGCCTGCGGTGAAAAGCGTTGATGAGCTCGCGAATCGCCGAGATATTATCGTGGCTATTGATGCGGGTCACGGCGGCGAGGATCCCGGGGCATTGGGGCCCAAAAAGCTGTATGAGAAAAAAGTTGTTTTAGCGATAGCGCAAAAATTAAAGGCGAGGCTGGGTCAAACCCCCGGCCTGCAGCCTGTCATGATCCGCGATGGTGATTACTACGTGAGCCTGCGTGGGCGACGGGATTTGGCACGAAAATATCAGGCGGATTTGTTTGTCTCGATTCATGCCGACGCTTTCCGACAGGCCTCTGCTAACGGGGCCTCGGTGTACGCACTGTCAACCAAAGGCGCTACGTCAACGGCGGCGCAATATTTGGCGGATCGTGAAAATTCTGCCGACCTGGTGGGTGGTGTCAGGCTATCGGATAAAGATGACATCTTGGCGGGGGTGCTAACCGACCTGTCAATGACAGCCACGCTCGACACCAGTTTGAGCTTGGGTGCCAGAGTGCTGGCTGAAATTGGTGATTTTGCAAAGCTGCATAAGCCCAAAGTTGAGCAGGCTGGATTCGCCGTACTTAAAAGTCCCGATATCCCATCGATATTGGTCGAGACAGGGTTTATTTCTAATCCGACCGAGGCTAGCCGGCTTAATTCATCGAGTTATCAGGACAAAATGGCGCGCGCTATTCACAGTGGAATTTTGACCTGGTTCAAATCACATCCTCCCGCGGGTACGCTCTTAGCCTGGCAAAAGGGCAATCAGTCAGATGGGCGTGTTTATGTCATTGCTAAGGGCGATACACTCTCTGAAATTGCGGCTCGGTATGAGGTGCCTCTCGATTCACTCAAGGCTACCAATGGGCTGAGTGGCTCGACCATTCGTATCGGGCAAGTATTGAAGATACCTGACGGCCAATGACACAGCATCGAATTCATAGATTAGCGACCCGTCTCGCAAACCAGATCGCCGCAGGTGAGGTCGTGGAGCGACCAGCCTCGGTGATCAAAGAAGCCATCGAAAATAGTCTTGATGCTGGAGCTACCCGAGTCGACATTGAATTAGAGTCTGGCGGTGTCCAGTTGATGCGGGTGCGTGACAATGGCGAGGGAATCTCCGCCGAGGACTTAACGCTGGCGCTAGCGAGACATGCGACATCTAAGATCGACTCAATAGACGATCTAGAGGCGGTAGGGACTTTGGGTTTTCGAGGGGAGGCGTTGGCTTCTATTGCCTCGGTGTCGCGGCTTTCGTTGACCAGTAATGCCTCAGATCAGGGGGTGGAGGGCAGAATTGCTCAGTCTGAAGGACGCGATATGACCGTGTCTGTGAGTCCAGCGTCCCATCCCCGTGGCACAACCCTCGAGGTTCGTGACCTTTTTTACAATACGCCTGCGCGGCGCAAATTTTTACGTACTGAAAAAACAGAGCTGGGTCACATCGATGAAGTCTTTAAACGTCAGGCGCTGGCTAGGAGCGATGTTGCGTTTTCATTGAGGCATAACGGCAAAACCCTGCATAGTCTGAAAGCGGCCAATAACCAGGCGGAGCGTGAGCGAAGGATTGCCACCGTATGCGGCTCAGCATTCATGGAGCAGTCGGTTGCTTTGACGCGTGAGGCGGGAGGCCTCTCGCTTTATGGATGGGTGGGTCTGCCGACGTTCTCCCGTAGCCAAGCCGACTTGCAATATTTTTTCGTCAACGGGCGTGTCATCCGCGACAAGCTTGTGACCCACGCCATAAAGCAGGCTTACCGCGATGTTCTTTTTCACGGCCGTCACCCAGCGTATGTCTTATTTTTAGAGGTCGACCCCGCGGTGGTCGATGTCAATGTGCACCCTACCAAGCACGAAGTGCGGTTTAGAGAAGGTCGCGAGGTTCACAGTTTTATTTTCAGTACGTTGCACCGAGCTCTGGGTGACCTTCGACCCGGTGATGGGGCGGCAACCAGTGATACGGCAGCCGTTAACGAGCCGGGGGGAGTGGCGTGGCCCACAACACCGCAGCAGGCTCCCATGGGGCTGTCCATGCCTGCGGGGGGGCACTGGCAACCCGAGGTGCAGGCAGGCACCTCAGATATCAGTGCTCTCACTCGCCTGTACTCCAGCTCTGCTTCAAACCGCGGTGGTCAAAGCGCGACGGCGATGGCAGCGCCCGGGCCGGGGGACGACGAATCTGAGGTGCCGCCTTTGGGATTTGCCTTGGCGCAGCTGCATGGTGTCTTCATTCTCTCGGAAAATGTTGAAGGTCTTGTCTTAGTGGACATGCATGCTGCTCACGAGCGCATTACTTATGAACGCTTAAAGCGCATGCGGGATGACAGCGGCATTAGAACGCAGCCCCTATTAGTGCCTCAAACGATCACGTTGTCCTCACGGGAGGTAGCGGCTGCCGTCGAAATGTCGCAAGCGTTGCTGGCACTGGGCCTGGTGCTCGATGCTACAGGTGACGAACAGTTGGTCATTCGCGAAGTGCCTATTGCCTTAATTGGTGGTGCTATTGACGCCCTGGTAAGAGATGTTTTGTCTGACATGATGACATTTGGGACGTCAGACCGTATTGCCGCGCATGAAGACGAACTCTTGTCGACCATGGCGTGCCATGGGTCTGTGCGCGCGAATCGAAGATTAACCGTGCCCGAAATGAACGCGTTGCTGCGCGATATGGAAATGACTGAGCGGTCGGGTCAGTGTAACCACGGGAGACCAACATGGGTTCAGTTGGGTATGCAGGACTTGGACAAGTTGTTTTTAAGGGGGCGTTAATTGGCAGCCCCATCTCTATTGTGTGTCATGGGCCCTACCGCAGCGGGTAAAACCGACTTAGCAATTTCTCTGGCGCAATCGCTAAACGGCGAGCTGATTTCGGTAGATTCAGCGTTGGTTTACCGAGGGTTGGATATTGGTACCGCGAAGCCTGACTACCCACACCACCTGATTAATATTAGGGATCCCCGCGAGCCCTACAGTGCGATGCAATTTTCCCGCGATGCCACGGCGGCGATTGCCGACATAAGAGCCCGAGGGCGGTTGCCGATATTAGTGGGGGGAACGATGCTGTATTTCCGGGCTCTGCTGGAGGGTCTCGATAATATGCCTGCCAGTGATCCAGTGATTCGGCAGAAAATCGAGCGCGATGCCGCCCTAGAGGGGTGGCCTGCGATGCATGAGCACCTGCAGCGCGTTGACCCCACCCTGGCGTCGCGCTTGCACCCCAATCACAGTCAGCGAATTGCCAGAGGACTGGAGGTTTGGCAGATGACCGGGAAACCCTTGAGCGAATGGCAAAAGGGTGACGGTGACAGTGGTCTTGGTGAATCGCCAATATCTTTGGTGATTTGCCCTGCAGAGCGCAGTGTGCTGCACGCCCGTATCGCTGATCGACTCGATAAGATGTTGCATGCAGGGCTATTGGATGAGGTGCGAAAACTGTGGCTACGGGGTGACCTGAACCCCGAGCTGCCCGCTATCCGGGCCGTGGGTTATCGCCAATTTTGGGCGCATTTAGAGGGGGAAACCTCGCAAGATGAAGCCGCTCAGGCTGTGCTATTCGCCACCAGACAGCTCGCTAAACGCCAGCTGACATGGCTGCGCCGCTGGCCAGCAGATGCGTGGCTCAAGACCGGTGACAGCGGTGAGCTTTTGGCTGTAGAAAATTATTCAACGCCCATTTGGCGTGAGTTTGCCGAGAAACAGGGGCTGCTAAAAAATGAAATTGGCCCTTTGCACCAGAGCAAACACCAGATGGCGGCGCTAAATGCGGCTATTAAAGCGGCACTTAACGCAACATTTTAGAACTATTGCGGAACTAACTCGCGTTATCACGGGCCTAAGCGCTATAATATATCCCGCTCGGAATTGGGCTGCTTTGCGTCACGGTTTGTGACGCCTGCGATACGACAACTAGGAGTTACCATGTCAAAAGGGCATACGCTACAAGACCCTTACCTCAATGCTTTACGAAAGGAACGGGTTCCCGTTTCAATATACCTGGTCAACGGTATCAAGCTGCAGGGTCAAGTAGAATCGTTCGATCAATTTGTGGTGTTACTGAAAAATACGGTGTCTCAGATGGTTTACAAGCACGCCATCTCCACTGTGGTGCCTGCGCGAAATGTACGCATCCCATTGGACGGCCCCGAGGAGGACAACGCCGATAACGGCTAAGTCTTCAGACGCGCAGCTCTTTGACCGTCATGCTGGCGGTGAAAACGTCGTTTTGGTTCAACTCGCTATCGATGACGGCGGGCAGGAACTTGATGCTCAAGAGTTCGAGGAATTGGTGACATCGGCAGGTGGCAAGCCCGTAGCGATGGTAACCGGGCATCGCCGCTCACCCACAGCAAAATTCTTCGTGGGCACCGGAAAACTCGATGAGATTCGCACGGTCAAAGACGCCGAGGAAGCGGAGCTGGTGGTCTTTAATCATCCCCTTACGCCCTCGCAGGAGCGCAATCTTGAGGGTGCCCTCGAGTGCCGCGTTATTGCCAGAACGGGTTTAATCCTAGATATTTTTGCTCAGCGCGCGCGCACCCACGAGGGCAAATTGCAGGTTGAGCTCGCACAACTGCAACACATGAGCACGCGATTAGTTCGGGGTTGGACGCACTTAGAGCGACAAAAGGGCGGTATTGGCCTGAGAGGTCCGGGGGAAACTCAACTCGAGACAGACCGGCGATTACTGCGGGCTCGAATTAAAGCGATCGAATCCCGACTTGATAAAGTCAAAGCCCAGCGCGCGCAAAGTCGTCGAGCGAGAAAGCGCGCCGAACTGCCGTTACTGTCGATTGTCGGCTACACCAATGCGGGTAAATCGACGTTGTTCAACCGTTACGCTGCCGCCGACGTTTATGCTGCAGACCAACTGTTTGCCACTTTGGATCCGACATTGCGCCGCGTTGAGATTCCGCATCTTGGTGATGTTGTGCTCGCAGACACCGTAGGATTTATTTCTGATTTGCCTCACACGTTGATTGACGCGTTCAAAGCAACACTGGAAGAGACCTTAAATGCCGATTTGCTAATACATGTTATCGATGTGGCAGCGGACCAGCGTGACTATTGGATATCTGAGGTCGATTTAGTACTTGCTGAAATCGGCGCGGGCGATGTGCCGAGGTTGTGCGTATTTAATAAGCTAGATTTACTCGAGCAGTCACCACGAATTGTTCGAGATGAGGAGGGTCTCCCCACAGCCGTATATCTTTCTGCGCAGACCGGTGAAGGTTTGTCGCTACTTGAGGAGGCGCTGAGGGAGCGTTTGCAAGATGAGGTATTCGAGGGGAAAGTTGAGCTGACACCGGGTCAAGGCAAGCTGCGAGCTGCGCTTTTTGACATCGGTGCGGTGCTAAGCGAATCTTTTACCACCGCTGGAAACACCCTTTTAGAGGTGCGGTTGCCACAAAAAGTTTGGAATCGCTTGCAACATCAATATTGAGTCCCCATGTCGTTAGGTACACACCGTCAATTTTGCTAGACTGTACTGGTCAATAACCAAGGAATAAATCATGTCATGGAATGAGCCCGGGGGCGGCAACAACCGACCTCGCGATCCGTGGGGCGGCAATGATCAGGGACCCCCTGATCTTGATGAAGCCCTGAAAAAGCTGCAACAGCGACTTTCTTCTTTGTTTGGCGGCCGTGGTGGCGGTGGCACAGGGGGCACAGGGGGAACTGGTGGACGCATGTCAGGAGCGTTGCTGGGGGTGATTGCAGCCGGTGTTATTACCGTGTGGGCGCTTTTGGGCTTCTATCAGCTGGACGAGCAAGAGCGTGCCATTGTTTTGCGGTTCGGAAAATATGCGGGAACCATGCAGCCCGGCTTGCAGTGGAATCCGCCTTTGATCGACGAAGTGATTAAAGTAAACACCACGAAAATCCGCGCCGCTCAGGTTCGAGAAGTAATGCTTACCCAGGATGAAAATATTGTTGAGGTCACCATGTCCCTGCAGTATCTCATCGATGACACTGAGAAGTTTGTTCTTGAGGTGCGTGACCCCGAGGTTTCCTTGCAACACGCAGCGCAGAGCGCGCTTCGCCATGTTGTCGGTGATAGCACAATGGACCTGGTGTTAACCGAGGGTCGTGCGGCGATTGCCGGTGATGTTCGCGAGCGATTGCAAACATACCTAGACGCTTACGGAACCGGCATTCGGGTGAGTAAGATCAACATTGACGAAGGCAAGCCACCGGCACAAGTGCAGGGCGCTTTTGATGATGTGATTAAGGCTCGAGAGGACGAAGAGCGGGTGAAAAACGAAGCCCAATCCTACGCCAATGGCATCGTTCCGGAGGCTCGCGGCCGTGCGCAGCGAGTATTTGAGGAAGCCAGCGCCTATCAACAGCAGGTGATGGCTCAGGCAGAGGGTGAAGCGTCTCGTTTTACGCAGCTTTTGGCTGAGTATGAAAAGTCACCAAAAGTCACGCGCGATCGCTTGTATCTAGACGCCATGCAGACCGTCATGGCCAATACCAACAAAGTCTTGGTCGATGTTGAGGGTGGCAATAATGTGATGTACCTGCCGCTTGATAAGCTTGCTCGCCCATCCGGGGGTGGTGCGGCAACAGGTAGTTCTCGAAGTGGATTGAGTGAACGCGATCTCCGCGACATCACTGAACGCTTAAAACAAGAGTTCCGTCGTGACATTGATGTGAACGATACGCGAAGGAGTACGCGCTGATGACAGTTAAACAGCTTTGGGGAGGCATACTCCTCGCCCTCGTTGTCATAGTGGCGTCGAATTCACTTTACGTTGTGAAAGAGACCCAGCGGGGTGTCCTGCTTAAATTCGGTGAAGTGGTAAATCCGGACTTGAAACCTGGCATTCATATTAAAGTGCCCTTTGTGAACAACGTGCGTCTGTTCGACGGTCGGATACTGACCGTAGACTCACCGGCTGAGCGATTTTTCACCCAAGAGAAAAAAGCGCTGATCGTTGATTCCTACGCCAAGTTTCGTGTCCTCGATACTGCCACCTACTACACCGCGACCAACGGCGAAGAGGCACGTGCCGCAGGATTGCTAGCGCAGCGCATCAACGACGGCCTTCGTAACGAAGTGGCGGTTCGCACCGTACAAGAGGTTGTTTCCGGTTCACGAGACGAGGTGATGGAGTCAATCACCCGGAGGATCTCTGAAGTGGCGGCTACCGAATTGGGTGTGGAAGTCATTGACGTTCGAGTTAAGAAGATTGATCTGCCCCCAGACGTTTCAGACTCGGTGTATCGACGAATGAATGCCGAGCGGGAAAAAGAAGCGCGGGAACTGCGATCAGAGGGCCAGGAGCTCGCTGAAGGAATTCGCGCTTCTGCAGACCGAGAGGTGACCGTACTTGAGGCCAATGCTTTTAAAGAAGCAGAAATGGTTCGAGGTTTGGGTGATGCTGAGGCGACGCGTATTTATGCAGAAGCCTACAATCAGGATCCAGAGTTTTATGCCTTCGTCCGAAGCCTTAAGGCCTACCAAGAGACCTTTAATGCGGGTAGCGACATCATGCTAATCGAGCCTGATAATCAATTTTATCAGTACTTGAGAAGCCAAAACGCCGGCAGCAAGTCTGGCAAGTAAGTCGAGTTATGACGTCCAACGAGCGTTGGTTATTACCCGACGGCATTGACGAGTTGCTGCCTGAGAGGGCAGCCTCTGTTGAGGCTCTGCGCAGAGCCCTGCTAGACGACTGTGCCCGATGGGGTTACCGCTACGTCATTCCTCCTTTGGTCGAGTTCACTGATTCTCTGTTAGTGGGTCTCGGTGCCGATCTCGATGTACTCACCTGTAAATTCTCCGACCGAAACAGCGGCCGGATGCTGGGCGTGCGGGCAGATATGACCCCACAGGTGGCAAGAATTGATGCACATGCGCTAGGTGAGGAGGGCGTCACAAGGCTGTGCTACGCAGGTTCCACACTTCACAGTGCTCCCCAGTCAACGGCTGCAGGGCGCTCGCCCATACAGTTGGGAGCCGAGCTTTATGGCTGCGCGGACATTAGTGGTGACCTTGAGGTTATTGATCTGATGCTTGCCTTGATGGCACGTGCTGATACTGAACAGCGACACGGTCCCATCACTTTGGATGTGGGGCATGTCGGCGTCTATCAAGCTGTACTCAAAAATCTGGCCGTTGAGGGCAATGACGCGAAGACCATCTTTGATGCGCTGCAACGCAAGTCGCTGCCCGATTTAGATAATGCGCTGACAACGGCTAACGCCGAGGTTATGTCGGTGTTGAGGGCGTTGGTTAACCTTCATGGCGGCCCCGAAGTTCTTGAGCAGGCGCGAACCTGCCTCGCGGGTGTGCCTGAGGCGCTAACCGCACTAGACGAGGTCGAGCAAGTCATTCATGCGGTGCAGGCAGTGCATCCCACAGTCTCAGTTTATGTTGATCTCGCTGAATTGCGCGGCTTTCAGTACCACACGGGCTTGGTTTTTGCGGCCTATTTAGATGGCATCGGTACGGCTGTTGCCACGGGCGGACGCTACGATAACGTTGGAGCGGTCTTTGGCCGCAGGCGGCCAGCCACCGGCTTTGCCTTTGATTTAAAAGCCTTAATTGCAGGTGCTGGGCAGAGTGTTGGCGGCGATATCATGGTGTCTGCCCCAGATTCGAAAGACGTCGAACTTTTAGACGTTGTTCAAAAATTACGTGCGACGGGTCGGTCAGTGGTAACAGCCCTAGGTGGCACCCACGATCCTCGGTGTCGTGAACGACTGGTGAAGGGCGATGAAGGCTGGGTGATTCAGCCCCTAAACCCAGGAGAGAATCAATGAGTAAAAACGTGGTGGTCCTTGGCACTCAGTGGGGTGATGAGGGCAAGGGCAAGATTGTTGATTTGCTGACAGAGCAGGCGTCTGCGGTAGTGCGCTTTCAGGGCGGCCATAACGCGGGCCACACCTTGGTGATCAACGGCGTCAAGACTGTTTTGCATGTCATTCCCTCTGGCATTTTGAGGGAGGGGGTGCAGTGCCTGATCGGTAATGGGGTGGTCTTGTCTCCCGCTGCACTGCTTAAAGAAATGGGCGAGCTCGAAGAAAAGGGCGTGCCCGTCAGAGAGCGTCTGGTTATCTCTGCGTCTTGTCCGTTAATACTGGCTTACCATGCGGCACTTGATGAAGCTCGAGAGCAGCGGCGGGGCATCAATAAAATTGGCACAACGGGCAGAGGTATCGGTCCCGCTTATGAGGATAAGGTCGCTAGGCGCGGGTTGCGTTTGGGTGATCTAAGAAATCCTGCGCGTTTTAAAGAGACGTTGACCGAGGTGCTCGATTATCACAACCATGCCTTGGTGCACTACTACGGGGCAGCGCCTCTAGAACTTGACCAGGTATTTGATCAAGCGATCTCCGAGGGCGAGCAATTGCTGCCCATGATGGGGGACGTAACTTCAATGCTTCACGATTATCGGGCGTCAAATGCTCGTATTCTATTTGAGGGTGCTCAGGGGTCTTTGCTGGACATTGACCACGGCACCTACCCTTTTGTGACCAGCTCCAACACAACGGCTGGGGGAACCGCTACCGGTTCAGGTTTCGGGCCTCTTTATCTGGATTATGTTTTGGGTATTACCAAGGCCTACACGACGCGGGTCGGCTCTGGGCCCTTTCCTACTGAGCTGTTCGATGCTGTTGGAGAGCGCCTGGCTGAACGCGGGCACGAGTTTGGTGCGACTACTGGGCGGCCTAGACGCTGCGGATGGTTCGATGCCGTAGCTTTGCGGACAGCGGTAAACATCAACTCGATTTCCGGTTTGTGCCTAACCAAGCTAGACGTGCTGGATGGGTTAGACGAGATCAAGGTTTGTGTTGCCTATGAGGATAAGCAAGGTAATGCCGTCGCAAACCCTATTGATGCGGTTGACTACGAGGAGCTGGTGCCGGTGTATGAAACCTTAAGCGGCTGGGATGAGTCGACCGTGGGCGCGCAAAGCGTTGCGTTGTTGCCGACCGCTGCACGTGATTACATCGCGCGCCTTGAGGAGCTTGTGGGGGCGCCGATTGATATTATTTCCACCGGCCCAGATCGAGAGGAGACCATAGTGCTCCGAAGTCCATTTGGTTAAATCATGTTAACAGCCACCAAACTGCTGTCGCTTTTGGTGTACCCCTTGTCGTTGGGGCTGCTGTTGCTGCTGGGCGCAGTTTTTTCGGGGGCGATAGGACGAAGAGGGTTGAGTTGGCTTTTGACGCTGCTGGCCTTTTTGGTGCTCTACTTTCCGTCGACTGAGTTTGGCTCAGAGGCTTTAATGCAGCCGCTGGAAGGGCGTCACCCCGCATTCTCTCCCGAGGAATTGCCTGCCGCCGATGCCATTGTTTTGCTGGGTGGTGCGAGTAATGGTCCCGCGCGCTTTGGTCGTGGTGCCGATCTCAATGATGCCGCCGATCGCGTCATGTTTGCTGCTGAGCTGTATTTTTCGGGTAAGGCCCCGATTATTTTAATCTCGGGAGGCGGTGCCGAGTCTATGCCTGCTGAGGCTGAACTTCTGGCGCAGCAGTTACAGGCACTCCAAATACCGCGCAAGCAGCTACTATTAGAGACGCAAAGCCGCACAACCTTTGACAACGCAGTTATGGCGGGTGAGATGCTTAAAAACGCCGGCTTGAAGCATATTTTGCTGGTGACTAGCGGGGCGCATATGCGACGGTCTTTGGCGCTCTTTGAAAAGCAGGGGCTGCAAGTAACGGCAGCAGCGACTGACCATCAAATTCCACAGTTCTCAGACCCTTATATACCGGGTTGGGTGCCCACCTTTTCGCGGCTTGCTCGATCTAGCCGTGCAATACACGAGTGGGTTGGTTACTGGGCCTATGACAACTCGGGCAAACTGTAAGCAGTAGCCTTAAATAAATTGGAGCTTCATGTCGCTATAGCTTGAGCCGGTCCAACGTTTGAAGGCCCGGTAGAAGCTATTAACCTCGGCATAACCTAGCTTCCAAGCGAGTGTCTTGCCCGGAACCCAACGATCCTCGAGTTGGCACTCACAGTGGTACTGGCGTACCTGATCAAGCAGCTCCTGATAGCTAATGTTGTCGACACGCAGTCTGCGTCGAAGTGTCGTAGGACTAATGCCTAATTCATCGGCAATGTGGTCAGAGCGTAGACGGCTGAGGTCGCCCGCGATTAACAGACTGAGGACGCGCAGTGTCGTGTGAGAGAAAGAGGCTGCTGTCCGTTGTGTAATTCGTTGAACCTGCTCTTGACTGATCTCTGGTTTGGGAGCTTTGACGTGAATAACCCGCTGGCTACGGGAAAAATGGCGTCTGGAGGCTTCGATAGGGGGCTGGGGGTGTCTTCTGGTTTCCATAGTACGCTTCCTTGCGGTCATGAAGTGTTAGCACGGCAACTGGGTATGTGCCGCTGTTGTCGATCGGACACCATCCTTGGTAGCCGTCTTTTGTAGATTAGTCTGCTTTCAAATAATTACCAGCGAATTGCGGCGATCTGGCTATTTTTGATGCAAGGTCACCGGGATTGCAGCGTGTCCTGTAGCATTTGATTGGATAAGGGGCAGTCCATGACGGCGCCAATAGCTTTAATAAGGGTGAGCTCTCGAGGCGACAGGTGGCCGTCTTGCGCTGCAACTTCGGCCAGTGCCTTGAGTATGGTGACCTTGAGCAGCGGGTAACAATTTGCGAGCTGTTCAACAGCTTTTCCAAAGGGTAGTACGCCCATGGCTTCAGTGGCAGGCAAAGCAAGAGGCAGGTTCAGGACCCTTGCTCCAGCTTGAAACGCCGCCTCTGTATTGCCATGACTCAATTGCGCCAGAGTACCCAGCGCAACGGCTAGTGAGGAGCCGACATCTTTCAATTGGGCATGCTGAGGGCGCGATGATCGTTTCACAAAATGTGCATCAAGGTAGTGTCGCACCAACTGATAAAGGCACCATTCAAAAAGGTCTACTTTTCCGTCAGCTTTAACCACTTCAATGAGTAGTCGCTTAAAAGTTTGGTACTGCGGTGCAGATAGAGTTTTCAGGGTCGGGAGACACAACTCGATCAGCGGTAAACGCAACTCAGGCTCCATGGCTTGAAGTTGTGTACCTCGTCGAGCGACTAAAACCTCCAGTCCGGTGATATCAGATTTATGAATCGCTGAACGTTGCGTCTGGGAGCTAGCTTCTTGCCAAAGCAGGGCTAGCAACAAGCTCATTGCCCCCAAGGGCTCCCGCGCGTCTTCAATGATATCAGCCGCTAACTTGTCGTTGATTTGGGTTGATGAGGCTTCTAGTGGGTTGGGAAAGTTGGCCTCAGGGCGGAGTTCTGTGGCAATGGCCAAAGCTGCGGTCAAACTGCGCTGGGCTTGAGGAATTCCTGTCTCTAGATTCGACCCAGATTCAGCATCTTGATGATTTTGGGCGCGCGTAATGAACTCGCCATTCCACTGAGGATCAACGCGGCGAATACGTTTTTCTAGCGGAGGATGCGTGGCAAACATTAGCCACAACCGATGTTTTACTTGACCGAAAAAAAGGTGAGACATTTCTTCAGCACGGGCAGATTCGACCAGCGTACCGCGCGTGTGACCTCCAATGACCTTTAAGGCGTCGCTAATACCATTTGGGTTACGGGTAAACTGCACCGATGAGGCGTCGGCTAAATATTCTTTCTGCTTGGAAATAGCCGACTTGATAAGACCCGCCATGACACCGCCCAGCAGCCCGACGAGATACAACCCCAGGCCAATGAATAGCAAACCGAAAGTATTGCTAGTACTACTGTTTGAGCTTCTGCGTGCTCGATGTGAGACGGCGCTGCGCATGAAAACTGCGCCCATATCGCCAATAAAAGTGATGCCTCGCAACATTGCCATGAGCCGTATGCTTAAGCGCATATCGCCATTTAGGATGTGGCTAAATTCATGCCCAACAACACCTTGTAGTTCATCCCGAGTCAGTTGGGTCATGGCACCTTGGGTAATGGCTATAACGGCATCACCCGGTGAAATTCCTGCGGCGAAGGCATTGATACCCGGCTCTTCGTCGAGAATGTACAAGGGCGGCACCGGCATGTTGGCGGCCAAGGCGATTTCCTGAACAATATTTTGTGCTCGCCGCTCGTGGGGGTCTTCGGTGTTTGAGACGGCGGGTCTCGCACCCAAAGCCTCAGCCACGCTGAGACCTCCTTGGGAGAAACGGATCCAGTTATAGAGCACAACGGCGCCGATCACCACGATCAGACTGATGCTAACCGCTAGCGTAACGCCGATATCAAGATGGCCAAGTTGAAAGGCGGTGGAATATTCGCCGTCCATTGCTCCGGAAAACGTCAGCACGTAGGCCAGAAAAAGATTAATAGCGCCAATGAGCAGTGCAACCGCTCCAATGAACAGGGCCGTTAGGAGCCGTGTATTCCGCCTAGCAACCTCCTGCTCTCGGAAAAAATCCACCGCTCAGTTTTGCCTAGGAAAAATTGATCTTGGGAGCGTCCTGAATGGCAGCGCTGTCTGCAAACTCTAGCAGTGCGGCATCTTCTCGGTGCCCAAAAGCATTGCCGATAATCATGTTCGGGAAACTCTGTCGGTAGGTGTTGTAGCTCATAACAGCGTCATTGAACCCCTGCCGGGCAAAGGCCACCCTGTTTTCAGTTGAGGTGAGTTCCTCAGAGAGCTGTTGCATATTTTCGCTGGCCTTGAGGTCTGGGTAAGCCTCCATTACCACGTTGAGCTTGCCCATCGCCGCCCCCAAAGCGCTCTCTGCCCCCGCAAGATTCTTGATAGATCCTGAATCAATGCCGCTATCGCCAATGGCCTTTAGTGCCGAAGCGGCTTCGTTACGCGCTTCAACCACGGCTTCCAGAGTCTCTCGCTCATGGCTCAGATAGCCTTTTGCGCTTTCCACCAAGTTGGGGATTAAGTCGTAGCGTCGTTTAAGTTGAACCTCAATTTGTGCAAAGGCATTTTGATAGCGGTTAGAAAAGGCTACAAGCTGGTTGTAGATCGCGACACCCCAAATGAGCAATATGGCAATCGTAGAAATAAGAATAATGAGCGTGGTACTCATAGGTAGCATCCTGAAGTTTTGGCAGCAGGCTTTAGAGTAGCTCTGCTTTTGGTCCGCGTCTAATCTGGGCGCGCAAAACATGCCATGGCGCAAATTTAAGGCTTTAAGCGCCCGCTCAATCCACTACCGACCAACCTAGCCTTAACGTTCACTCATTTCTCTGCCGGCTTATTAGGCTGATTGTCATCCTTCAGAGGTCGATTTCTCTGCCCAGTATTGACTGACAGTTTGGGCTCCAAAGTCGGCAACCGCATCAAAAAATGTATCGGGATCGGCATGACGCATCTGTGCTAGTCCCAGCTCCATTTCCTTGGCAAAAATAAGCTCGGGCAGATCGTCTTGTACCGCGGCCAGTATGGCCTTTGCGCAGTCGAGAGGGTCATCTCCCGCGTCGATAACATCGTCTGACAGACCGCGCCGACCACCCTCTCCAGTGATGGCGTTACGGGCGACATCTGTGGCCACAGATCCAGGCAATACGTTGGTCACTCGAATATTGTGGGGCTTATCGACTTCGCTGCGTAGGGCATCCATGTAGCCAATGAGACCGTGCTTAGCTGCGCAATAGGCGGTTCTCAGCGGTGCTCCAATACGTCCAGCTACTGAGCTGATCGCCACAATATGGCCACCTCCAGCGTCTGCCATGCGGCGCAGCTGAAGTTGCGTAAGCCAAATGGGCGCAATGAGATCGACATTGATGAGCTCGGTATAAATTTCCGGTTTTGCATCGATGGCGATACAGCGTTGGCTAATGCCCGCGTTGTTAATAAGAATATCGACCCGACTGCGCCATGCCCATGCGCGTTTTACGATATCAGCGAGTTGATCATAGTCGGTGACCTCAAAGGGTAGTACCAGGCAGTCAACGGGCAGTGCGTCGGCAAGCGCTTGCAGAGCTTCTTCACGACGTCCCGATAGAATGATTGAGCAGGGCTGCTTGGCTGCCTCTATCGCAAGTGCTTTACCAATGCCCGATGAGGCGCCCGTAATCCAGAAAACTTTTTGATTTAAATCGGTCATATCTCAGTGCTCATGCTGTTTTGAAAGTTCTTTAACTTGCAGTCGAGATCATGCCCTGAAAGCAGTCGGAGTGCACATTGGCTTCTTTATCAGTCAACCAGTTTTAGGCCAGTGGCCACAGCAGTAGGGTTGCTCGTTCGAGCTCGCTTGAGTGGGGATGTTGCAATGTTTGGTGCCCAGAAGAGGACTTGAACCTCCACGCCCTTGCGAGCACTAGCACCTGAAGCTAGCGTGTCTACCAATTTCACCACCTGGGCACAGGGGGAACTCGGAAATCCGAGGCGGGAGAGACTAAGCCGGGTCGCCGCTCTTGTCAATGTGGCTGCGGATATCGCCCCCACCCAACAGGTATTATCAAGCCTCAGTGTGTAGCCATTTAAGCGCGCCCTGCACTGGCTGTCACATTAATGTGTAACGTGGCGATGGGCATTCCTACTTGGTAAGACAATCGAAGCGCGTGCTCTTAGCTGGTATCAGCGTATGCGGCTAGCCTTTTGAAACCACTTTGGTTTTGCCATGTATGATCTCTCGGGGGCACTGGTCGCTTATGACTAATGGCTTAGCAAAATGCAGGGGCCTCCACTGGCCTCCTCGGCAACGACTGGGACATTCTAGTTTGATGGCACTTAAGCGTTACAAGGAGATTGATGCCGTTCGGGGTTTTGCCTTGTTTGGCGTTCTGTTGGTCAATCTTTACGCGTTTGGGGCTGACTCTTTGGCTTGGGACGGGTCTCTAGATCAGCTGTTCTGGCACATAAAGCATGTGCTCTTTGAGTCAAAGTTTTGGGGCCTCTTCAGTTTGCTGTTTGGGATCTCTTTTTGGCTGCAGATAAGGTCAGCGCTCAAGCCTTGGCATCTTCTAAGGCGTTACTGTGCCTTGATGGCCTTTGGTTGTTGTCATGCCCTGCTTTTTGAGGGCGACATTCTGATGCTTTATGCAGAATTTGGTGTGCTGCTGTTGCTCTTCCACAAGTGCTCAACCCGCATCTTGGTTGTCGCTGCGGTCACATTTCTGCTGGTTTTTCCTATTGGGCATTATTGGGTGCCCGATCGTGGATTCAGTGATCAAGCAAGCAATGTTAATCAGGCGCAGCAGTGGCTGGAGGAGGATCGTGAAGTTGGCTTGTACAGCGCAGGGTCTCTCAGCGATATCGTCGCTGAGCATGCAAGCTATATTCCGGAGATCCCTTGGGAAGATTACCAGTGGCCCGATTCGGGGTGGGCGGTATTCGCGCTCTTTTTACTCGGCTTCTGCTTTGCTCGAGAGGACGGCTTGCGGCGCTTCGGCCAAAGACCGAGGGTGGTCTCAAAAGCGAGTTTTTGGATGTTCTTGTTTGGACTCGGCGCCATGTCGATCGAGGCCTGGATGACCCATGCCGTGGGCTATCGTATTTTTGGCGAAACCGTTTCGGGTGGCGTTACGCAATTTGTCGGTGATCTCGTGTTCCTGCTCGGCACCCTATCGCTGACCGCCGCGTGGTTTTGTTTGATGTACAGTTTTGCGACGCGCTGCAGTCACTGGTGGATAGTTCGTGCCCTAGAGGCGGTTGGGCGAATGAGCTTAACGACTTATCTCAGCCAAACCTTAATTTTCACCACGCTTTTCTATGGCTATGGCCTAGGCTGGGCCTACTGGCTGGGTCCCGCTGCCGTTACTGGCGTCGCCCTTGTGATTTTTACGTGCCAAATCTTATTTGCGAAGTTTTGGTTTTCAGTTTTTGTGATTGGACCCTTTGAGTGGCTTTGGCGACTTGCCACAGACCTTCGTCTCCCGGCATTGCGGGTAGCGCCAAGGCGAGGTCCAAATTGTTAAAGCGCCCCTCAAAGAACGCTGGTGCGGTTGAACCGTATAGCCCGCGGCGGGCTTTCTGATAGACCGTGATTAATCCGTCAGAATTAGGGATGAAACACGTGCCATTAAGGCCTGTAGCTAGACCGCAGCCGTGAAACTTCAGTGCCGCCTCTTTGAGCCGCCATATTCGGTAAAACATTGTGTTTGCCCTTTCAGGGCTAGCTTCCTTCAATGCTTTTGCCTCAAAGGTTGAGAACAGCTCCTGCGCTAGCTCCGACGTGTTGTGTGTCTCATCGGGAATTTCCACATCTAGGCCGATGCGTCGGGCCGAGCAGCTAGCCGCAAAGATGGCGTATGGCCCCGATGAACTCACACTTATCGTGTATTCATTGACGGGCAGCTCAAGCGCATTGGCTTTTGCCGTGGGTGAGGAGAGGTTGCCAAACGCGGTTTCACGCAGCCACCGCAAACAGGCTCGGCGCTGGACAAAGGCGCTTTGTGCGCCAGAAGCTCGCAGCCCTTGCGCTCGCTGACGCTCAGGGCCGGTTAAGGAAGTTTCGCAATCGAGCTGGAAGGAAAGATCGTTAACATACCGAAGCACATAGATCTCGACGGTGTGTTTTCCAGCTTGCAGCATGCATCTAGAACCGACCGCGTCGAAGGCTTTAGCTAAATGGGCGCTTCGATTCGTCACAGCGCGCGTTCCAAGTTGACGGGGCTACCTGAGTGAACCCCCGGAGCTAGCACCATGCTTTTCATCACAAGTCCCAGCCCCTCCACGGTGGTATTGGGTTCTAGTACAGCCCCCCCCATGACGGTCGCGCCAAAATTGATCGCGCTGTTTGGCTTGATCGAGGTTTGCTTAACGGTCAAAAGGCGATGCTCAAAACTGTGCAGCTGCAATTGGCCTTGAACGATGCAGTTATCGCCAATATCAACGGCATGCCAATCGAAGGCCTGCAGTGGTTCGTGGATTAACGTATTTTTGCCAATGCGGCAGCCAAAGGCTCTTAAGAAGGGGTTGGCTAATACCGAGCCTCCCAAATGGCGCAATGTGGGTCCTGACCATTTGAAAAAGCAGTCTTGGGCCAGAAAGTAGGTGAAGTGTCGCAGCGACCAAAACGGGGTTTGGTGGTTCTCCCCCCAGTGCTTTGGTATCAAGCATTTCTTGATACTCAGAGCCAAAACCTGCAAACAAAACGTGGCGCCAATAGTGGCTGCTAATGACTCCAAAATTGCTGATGAGTTGAAAGTGTCCACGATCAGAAGCATCAGCGCTAAGATCAGTATCGGCATTGCGGGAATAAGGGCGACGCCAATCAGGTCGCCAAATAAAATACGCAGGGTAAACAGCGACCACGTGGGAACTTCTGTGCCGGTAGCTTGGCCTTCAGGTTGGGCGAATTCGATGACGGGATTGCCGGCGAGCACCGTTACTGTGGGCTGAGACATTGCCGGGAGACGACGAAACTGGTGATCCCCTGTGGGGGTGCTGACTCCGAGTAGGAGTTGATCTGGCAGGATGCCAGATTCAGACACACTGTTATTGCCCAAGAACGTGTCGCGCCCAAAATTAAGGGGGCGTAGGTAAAGGTATTCGCCCTCATCATCGAGCATGCCAGTTCGACAACCGTTAGCCATAAAAATATTGGGTTGGCTGGTAAGCATTTCGGGAACCAGATTAACCATGACGTCGCATTCGCTGGCGCCGGTTTGGCCGTAATTAACGCCTGCAAGACGTCGTAAATATTGGCCCGTTAAGGTCCAGGTCCACAGCCGTTGTATTTGGTTCATCTTCTCCTGTCGGTAGCGCAGCATCACGGCGGCGAGGCTGGATCCTTCCAAAACTCCTGGCTTGTATGGCGTCAGCCTGAGAAAGAGGCAAGTGAGAACTGATGTCACTAGTAGAGTGAGCCACGCGGCAAGAACGGCTCCGAGGAAAAAATCTGTCAGGAGTTGAAATAGGGAAGTAGTCACAGTGTCGGTTGCGCTGGCGTAGTCACCTAACAGCCATTGCGAGATGCCGCTCAAAATTAATGCTGCAGGGATGACAAAAAGCAGGCACTCAATAAAAAATTGCGCAGAAATGCCCTTGAGCTCGGAGGCGTATCGGCTGGCAGAGGCGGGCACTAAGCGGTGGTTACGTTGCAACGATAATCGGCTGCCCACTGGGTCAACATCAACGCCGTCGATTATCTTAAAGTCATCGACAGTAGCCCCGTGTCGAGCTGCACTGAGTGGAGTGAGCCAGCAACCCTGGCCCAGCGTGACACCCGGGCCAACAAAAGCGCGCTGTCCCAACTTAGTGCCAGCGCCAACGCTTACTTTATCTACAATGAGCCGACCACCCTGCCAACGCTGGCCGCTTAGCTGAGCGCCGCTTTGCACAACCACACCGTCTTTGAGTTCCAGCATGTTTAAGGGTCCCAAAAACTCGGCGCTTTGAGAAATGTGTGTGCCTCTACCGATATCGGCTCCTAGTGTCCTTAACAGCCACGCATAAATTCCTGGGGCGCGTAACCACCGACTCATTGGCTGGAGTACCATCCGCTGCTGACTGTCCAGCCACCAAACCTGCCAGTGCGCACGGCTCCATTTTTGATAATTCCCGCTTTTGATGTCGGTTAATCTAAAAAGTGCTCGTAAGACAACGACCCAGGCTAGATTTAAGAAGGGAACACCTAAGTAAAAAACAAAGGCAAGTAAGGTGTAGGCAATAAGTTTCTTGGGGTCTCCATCGAGAAAGGCTGTTTCGGGGTCGCCCCAGGCCAGTAGTAAAACTAAGCCTGACAAGGTGGGTAAGCGCAGTGCCAAAATGCCGAGGGCCTGTAGTAGCGTAAAAAACTTTGGGCCAAGCCTTGGCTGGGTCGAATTTTTTACCGTCGCCTGGGCAGATTGGCGCCTGTCTGCTTCCTCGCCTGAGCTGCCAGAGATTTGGCTTAGGGGGAGGTGGGCGGCAAGTCTGGGCGTGCGAAAGTCGGTCAGAAGATCTCGAACAGATACGTGATAGCCAGCTTGGCGCAAGGCTTGGGTGAGCTTTGCTATGGCAATGGAGTGTGCGCCCCACTCGACGAAATCATCGTCCCACTTGAGTGTGGCGCCCAATACCTTGCGACAAATATTCAACACGCCTTTGCCGGCAACCGGCTCAGTTTCTTTACTCTCCTGCTGCTCTGCTTCCTGATTTTCGCCAGCTTGTTCATGAGCAGGCAGTGAGGGCAGTTGCTGGCGGTCTATTTTTCCCGACAGGGGCTTGAGGATAAATTGGGGCACGAGAAAGATTTTTGCGGGTATCGCGTGCTCGGGAAACTGCCGCCGCAGCTCGATTTGGATAGAACGCGCCCAATCTGCTGGAGCCGGGAGCGTAGAATGATGCTTTAAGTTCTCAGGCGAGCGGTTCGGTGCGATGACGAAGGCGATGAGCTCATCATTGCGGTAGTCAATAACCGCTGTATCAATATCATCGATAACGTCCTGAAGAAAAGACTCAATGCCCTGAGCCTCCACACGATGGCCCCGAACTTTGATTTGCGCATCGAGACGCCCCAGAAAATCAACTTGCCCGGTAAGGGGGTCAATGCGGCAGCGATCGCCAGTGCGATACAGGCGTCCATAATCGGGGTGTTCAATAAATTTTTCAGCGGTGGTTAGAGGTTGGTTGCGGTAGCCCTTGGCGAGATGACAACCCCCAATACAAAGCTCTCCAGTTTCACCCCAGGGCAACGCTCGATCTCTATCAGGTTCGATAATGATGTATTCGACCCCGGGGAAGGGTGCGCCTATGGTGACAGGCTTACCGGGACGCAGTAGCTGACGGCTGGTATCGGTGCTGGCCTCGGTTGGCCCATAAGTGTTGATGATCTGCCGTCGTGCTCGAGACCACGGTTCTACTAAATTGGCGGGAAATGCCTCGCCTGCAGGAATGATATAGCGGCAGATTGGATAGGGTAGGTCGTGTTCGGGGGTGTCACTGAGAGTGCTCAGCAGCACAGGGGGACAAAATAGCGCGGTGACTTCTTGCTCCAGTAATATCGGTACGAGGTCGGGCCCGGAGCGCACCTCGTCTTTGGTGAGTAGCACCACAGCGGCACCGGATACCCATGCACTGTAGAGCTCTGAAATACTTCCGTCGTAGCCCAGAGATGAAGTGAGCGATGTAGCGTCAACCCCGGCCGTAAAATCGAAAAAATACGCGTAACTTCGAGCTAGATTTATGTAGCCTTTGTGGGCGCACTCAACACCCTTGGGTTGGCCTGTTGTCCCGCTGGTGTAAAACACGGCGGCTACGCGTTCTTCTGGATCATCGAGCCAAATAGGGCGTGCCCGTTGAATCGGGGCATCAATTGAAACTCGGCTAAGATCGAGTATGGGAAGCCCATCAAGCTTTAGGCCATCGTCATTGCTGACCAAGAGAACTGGGTCGGCATCCTTCACCATTTGTTGCTGTAGCGAGATGGGCGCAGCAGGATCTAAAAACAACTGGGTTGCGCCAGCTTTTAAAATTCCCAAGTGGCTGGCAACAATGTCGACGCAGTTTTGTTCCATGGACACGGCAACGATTTGATCCGGTCCGCTGACATAGGGGGCAATTGCAGCTGCAATTTGTTCTGCTCTGTGATCGAGATTTTGGTAGGTTATTTGCTCGCCAGTTGTTGGTACTTGAAGGGCAGTAAAGTTGGGGTAACGAGCGGCACTGCGCTCAAAAATTTCATGCAGCCATTCCACGCCTTTTTGATGGTCTGCGCGAATCCACAAATCACCCGTGGGCTCATCTTTGAGGCAATACACGTCTGAACTGGGGCTAGGCCTTGTGCTCTGAAGTGCTCTACCGTACTGCCACCATGCCAGTGAGGAGAGGCTCAGCATGCCTAGCACGCTTGCGGCGAGGGTGAGCATTATAGAGGTGCACTCCTAGTTCGGGGAGCCCTGAAAGTACCCCTCCAGGGTGCCGCGGCGGCGGACATCTAGTGTGACACAGTGAAAGCCGCCACCTAACATGCGGGAGTGACGAAGCTTTACCGGCTCAACATTCATGCCTTTGCTCTCCAGCAACGCGATCAACTGGTGCTGATCGCTGTCGACGACCACGGTATCTGGATCGATACTAAATAAATTCATATCGATCCACTCACTACCAATGGCTTTGTGAAGGTAGTCAGCACTGTGGCGCCCTTGGTTTTCCATGGGTGGGCTGTATATGACTTCCCATTCCTTGAGAAAGTCTGGAATGGTCTCGTCTGAGAGGCGTCCCGGATTGGCCAGCACCAAACCCGGCCGCAATGCGACCAAAGTAGAGTCAATATGGCTGCCAAAATAGACGTCTTCCATGAAGTGAACTCGGTATTTGCTTCCCAGTATCGACTGTAGCCACTGTCCCCCCATTTTATTGCCAGTGGCACTCACCAGGTACAGTAAATCTCGTCCAAAGCGCAGCACATTGGCGGCGTCAAAAGCAGGCTCCAAATCTAGAGGAGTGAGATTGTCAGCCTCAGGCGCAAACAGCTCATCTTTTAGCGTGGGTCGCGGTGCACTGAACCAGCGTGCCCCTGAAGCCATGTACTCCAAAAGTAATTCGCGATAGCTGAACGTCTCCTGGCTGCGACCTCGGATAACGTTGGGAGTTTCTAGTATTTGGTCCCCGACCGTGAGCAATATATCTCGGGGGCAATAATTGTAATAACCCGGTGTGGACCAGTGCACCGTACTAAAGACGCTATCGTGATCCCAGGGAGTGGGACGACGGACGGTGACATTCGCCTGTTTTAAAACTGATGCAAAGGTCTCAAGATCCTCCTCGGCTTCCTCAATAATTTTGGCTGGGAAAGGCCCCTGCGGAATGGTGTCCAAGGGGCGCCCGGGATATTCTGCTAGTTGAGTGCTGGCATCAGCGTGGGGGAACCTTGCACCTGCGGCGGTACCAATGATGACCTCTTCAAGGGGATCCCATTCGTTACAGCTCCAAACAAAAGACATGCAGGTACTCCGTAGCAACTTTAATTTTGATTGATGTTTTTATGGGCCACAGAAATAGCGAGTTGACCATAAAAAAGCCGCCCTGCAGGCGGCTTAGTCAAAGGCAGTGGTAGCGAGCCTAGTTCATTGCTTCCCAGAGTGCACTGCCGTGGCAGGTCATAGCTTCGCCTTCCATCGCGGCAGCGTCAGATTCAGGGTAAGCATCCCAGAACTTGCCGTAGTCTGTGAAGTCGGGCCACGACGATATGTACAGAAGGTCAGTGCCAGTGCCGTCGGCTGCGGCTGCTACAGGAAAATAGATCTGACTTTTCATATCTTTGCCGCCCTTTACTTTGGATGCGGCTTTTTGCCATGTCTTTGAGTACTCAAGCAATTCCTCTTCACCCATTTCGTCGTTCATTTGGCATTTCCAGATGTGGACGGGGCTACCAGCCATTGCTTGCATGGCCGTAAGTGATAGAACAGCGACAGCAGCCGCAATCAATTTTTTCATGGGAATATCCTCTGGCGGTGTGAAATTTTCTGCAGGCCAGTGTGCTACACAATTCTCTGCTTTTTAACTGATATCGGCCGAACCTTTTATCTAAACGCGACATTTTCATCGCATCTTTGGCTTGTATGCTGTGCACTTTGTGGCCTGCGGCTTGGTGAAATACATCTATTTTTTCAGTTATATCAATGTTTTATGGTCATTTTTATGAAGATTTGGCGTTGCGTTACCACGACTAGGGTTGGGTGGTTGGCCGCGGAGCTGAGAGTCTGGATCGGTTTACGACCTTGGGCTCGGTCACAAAGGCCCTGTGGGTCTGAGCGGCTGCTCGGGCATTGGCGCAAGCTTGAAAGTTAATATCTGCAGGATGTGCCTGTAGCGATTTGGCCTATGCAGCCAAACGGGGTCAAGGTACCAAAAATGCTCTGTTGGCACCTTCGCAGCTGGTTGGCGAGGCCCGTCTTAAGGCGGGGATTTGTTGTCGCCGAACTGGTAACCTATCAGTACTTACCGGCCAGTACATTCACTCGGCCGCTGCCATCCGAAAAAGGGTGACCTACTTGCAAGCAGGAGAGTATGACTCACCTTGAAAAAAACTGACGCCCCAAAGAAATCACGAAAACCAAAGGATCCCAATGCGGCCATTGAGGCCAGTCGCTACGAAAATCCGATTGCCAGCCGTGAGGTGATCCTCAAAATACTCGAGGATTCGGGAGAATTATTTCAGCTATCGGGTTTGGCCAGCAAACTCGATTTGTCGAGTGATCAAGATCTTGAAGCACTGCGTCGCCGCGTGATGGCGATGCGACGCGATGGCCAGGTGCACCTCGACCGGCGGGGACGCATCGGCCTCTCCGAGCGCCTTGAGTTGCAAACCTGTCGAGTCATTGGGCATCGCGATGGTTATGGCTTCGCCACGCCTGTCGAAGGTGGTGATGACCTTTATCTCAGCAGTCGAGAAATGCAGAAAGTGTTTGACGGCGATCGCACCCTCGTAGCAACGGTGAGCACGGATGCCAAGGGGCGTCGCGAAGGCAAGGTTGTTGAGGTATTGGAGCGCGCTGTAGAAGTACTGCCGGGTCGCTACATGGAAGAGAGCGGTATTGGTTTTCTCCTGCCCTATAACACCCGAGTTACCCAACATATTTTAATCCCGCCCAATCAAACGCGCGGTGCTCTGCCCGGTCAGATGGTGTCAGTACGCATTACCGATTACCCCACCCAAGTGCTGGGTGCCAAGGGTTCAGTCGAAGAAATTTTGGGTGACCACCTTGATCCCGGGCTTGAAATTGATATTGCCATTCGGGCGCATCAAATCCCTTGGCAGTGGCCCGATGCGGTGCTCGATGAGGCGGCGTCTTTGAGCGAGGAACCCGATACTGATGACAAGCGTGGCCGCATCGATCTGCGAACTAAACCTTTCGTAACGATCGATGGTGAGGACGCGAGAGATTTTGACGATGCCGTGTACTGCGAGCCTGAGGGCACCGGTTTTCGATTGTGGGTTGCGATCGCCGACGTGTCGCATTACGTAACTACTGACTCTGCCCTCGATCAGGAAGCTATTGAGCGGGGCAACTCCGTATATTTTCCTGAGCGTGTGGTACCTATGTTCCCAGAGGTGCTCTCCAACGGGCTCTGCTCGCTCAAACCCAAGGTAGATCGGTTGGCCATGGTTTGTGAGATGACCATTGGCCAAAGGGGTGAGGTTGTTAGCAGTACGTTTTATGAAGCGGTGATTCACTCCCATGCCAGATTGACCTACACCGAGGTGGGTCAGGTGTTAGAACAGGGTTTTGCCGATTCGGTAGACCCTGAGCGATACCCCGGTCTGATGCATTTGCATGCCCTTTATGCCTGCCTCCGAGGGGCCCGCGAGCTGCGTGGCGCCATTGATTTTGAGACCGTTGAAACGCGTATCGAGTTTAACGCTGAGCGCAAAATTGAAGCGATTGTTCCCGTTCACCGCAATGACGCCCACAAGCTGATCGAAGAGTGCATGCTTGCAGCCAACGTGGCGACGGCTGAGTTTTTAGAGGCGGCGGGCCTGCCCGTTTTGTTTCGAGTGCATGAGGGGCCTAGCACCGAGCGGCTCGCCAATGTGCGCGACTTCTTGGGTGAGTTAGGGCTAGACTTGGGCGGCGGGGAAAAACCGACTCCCGAGGATTATCAGCGTCTGCTGGCGGCTGCATCAGATCGAGACGATGCCTCGGTGATTCAAACGATGCTGCTACGCTCGTTAAGTCAGGCGGTCTATCAGGTAGAGAACAAGGGGCACTTTGGGTTGCATTACCCGGCCTATGCGCACTTCACCTCGCCAATCCGACGATACCCCGACTTGTTAGTGCACAGAGCGATTCGCAGTCTTATCCGCGGGGGCAAGTTCCCCAAGCAAACGCGCCGCTCTGAAGATACGCAACAACAAAGCCAGTCCTCATACCCCTACGAGTTGGCCGCGGTTACTGCGTTGGGAGAGCGCTGTTCGTTGACCGAGCGACGTGCTGATGATGCAACGCGTGAGGTTGACGCTTGGCTTAAATGCGAATTTTTGAGGGACAGGGTAGGGGAGCAATTTGCGGGGGTCATTACGGCCGTGACGGCCTTTGGAATCTTTGTTGAGCTTCAAGACCTTTACATTGAGGGGTTGGTGCATATCAGCGCGTTGCCCGGAGACTATTACCACTTTGACGCGCCTAAGCAGCGGTTGGTAGGCGACCGAACTCGTCGCACCTTTCAACTCGGTGGATCGGTAGACGTCACGGTAGCTAGGGTTGATTTGGATGAACGAAAAATAGATTTAGAGATGGTGGGAGCCTCAGACGCGAGGCCACCTAAAGGGCGCAAAGTTGCTGGCGCTTCTCGCAAGAAGAAAAGTGCTGCGGGAAAATCTAACGCCACTGAATCCCGTGGCAAGCGAGCCAAAAAAGCGACCAGCCAAGGGCGCTCGAAAGATGCCAAATCTAAAACGGGTGGTAAGCCGGGTAAAAAGCAGGGCAGCGCGCCTCGCGCCGATGGGTCTAAGTCGGGGCGTGGTAAACGGTGAGTGATTGGGTTTATGGGTTTCATGCGGTGGAGGCACTGCTACGCAGGGAGCCCAAAGCGATCGTGGCCTTGTGGTTAGAGGCCAGCCGGCGGGATAAGCGCGCTCAGGCCCTGCTGCGTCTTGCGGCAGATCAAGGCGTAACCGTCGAGCGCGTTTCTGGAGCAGCCCTTGATGACGTGGCGTCTGGTCGTCATCAAGGCATTGCAGTTCAGGTTAAATCGGGCGCAGCCACAGAAGCGATCGACGAGGTCGGTTTAATGGCCTTGTTGCAACGTCAGGACTCACCTTTGCTGTTGATTCTGGATGGGGTCACTGACCCACACAATTTGGGTGCCTGCTTGCGTACAGCTGATGCTGCTGGCGTTACGGCGGTCGTGGTGCCTCAAGATGGTGCTGCGGGCCTCTCACCGGTCGCGCGCAAAGTGGCCTGCGGTGCCGCCGACACCGTGCCGTTCGTTCGAGTTACCAACCTCGCGAGAACGTTGGGACAACTTAAAGCGGCGGGTGTTTGGCTAATTGGTACCAGTGACAAAGCGTCCTGCACTGTATTTGAGCAGGATTTCTCTGGGCCCCTGGCCATAGTGATGGGTGCGGAGGGGGCGGGCATGCGACGCTTGACCGAGGAAAACTGTGATTTCTTGGTAAGTTTGCCCATGCAAGGAACCGTTTCTAGCCTGAATGTGTCCGTGGCTACGGGTATTTGCCTGTTTGAGGCGGTCAGGCAGCGACAAATCGCAAACTAGGCCCAAAATAGCGCCATTGCATTGTGTCTTGGTGCTGGGTAAACTCCGCGCCTCAGAAAATTAGGCGGGGTGTAAACCCCATCTCCTTGCCATACCGCGGACGCGGGTGGCGCAATCCGAAAGGAGTGATCGAGTGCGACACTACGAAGTTGTGTTTATGGTTCATCCCGACCAGTCAGAGCAGGTCCCGGGCATGATCGAGCGTTATTCAGCCGTCATCACCAAAGACGGCGGAACAGTCCACCGGCTCGAGGACTGGGGTCGGCGTCAGCTGGCCTATCACATCAATAAGGTGCACAAAGCGCACTACATCATGATGAACGTTGAAGCTTCTAACGAAGCAATGGAAGAGTTGAGCACTACTTTCCGTTACAACGACGCCGTTATCCGAAATCTCGTAATCCGTCGCGATGAGCTGGTGACTGAAGAGTCATTGATCATGAAGGCCGAGAAAGAAGATCGTGAGCGTAAATCTCGCTATCAGGAGCGACAGGCGGCAGAAACCAAGGCCCCAGAAGCTGACAAGGATAACGAAGACGCTCCGGCAGAGGCCGAAGCCCCATCAGATTCAGATAACAGCGAGGAGTGAGCCATGTCTCGTTTTTTTCGTAGACGCAAGTTTTGTAAGTTTACCGCCGAAGGCATCAAAGAGATCGACTACAAAGATCTCGATACGCTGAAGCAGTACATTACTGAGACTGGAAAGATTGTACCCAGTCGTATTACGGGTACCAAGGCTAAGTACCAGCGACAGTTGGCCACAGCCGTCAAGCGTGCACGATTTTTGGCGCTGCTACCCTACACCGACGCTCACCAGTAAGCCGGTGAAGTAATGCGCGGCCTCGCAGAATTTATTATGCGTGGCCGCTGGCAGGCGCTAGCGGTTGCGGTGGTAGGCGCGGGAAGCCTGCTTTTTGGCTGGCTCAGTGCAGCCGCAATTGCGCTAGTAACATTGCGTAAAGGGGTCATTGACGGCAGTTGGCTGGTGCTCTGGGCATTGCTGCCAGCGTCATTAGCGGCTTGGATGAGTGGCGACATTGGCAGTATCGTGTTGCTTGCGGGCACCTTTGTACTGGCGGTGATACTGCGAACGACAGTCAGCTTGGCATTAGCGATTTTGGCCAGCGCGGCGCTCGGAGTAGTGGGTGGTGCCGGCCTACTGTTAATTAGCGGTGAATTTTTAGATCAGCTGGTTGTGGTGTTCGCCGAGCTAATTGGTGACCTCGAAGCCAATATGAAGGCAAGTGGGGAGAAGATAACGCTGCCGCGCCCTACACCTGGGCAGATCGCTGGTATTCTCGCCGCCGGTAACGCAGTGACTGCGGTTTTGAGTTTGTTGTTGGCTAGATATTGGCAAGCCTTGTTGTACAACCCTGGAGGTTTTCGGGTTGAGTTCCACCGGTTACGTTTGCCGGTTGGTGCCACGCTAATTTTGGGTGGATTGGCCATTTTTTTATGGTTGCAAGCTTCTTGGGTTAGCGGATGGGCAATGGTTTGGGCAGTGCCGTTGATGTTTGCGGGATTTGCCTTGGTGCACGCCTGGGTTGCGTTCACCCGCCGAGGTAACGGTAGCCTCGTCGCGTTTTATGCGATGTGGCTGTTTTTAGACCCAGTAAAAGGGTTGTTGTTGGGCTTGGTGATGGCCGATGCTCTTCTGGATTTCAGGCGTCGATGGTCTTCGGCGTCAACGGATGGGGAAGCCTGAGGCTTCTGGATTTTGTAAGAACGGTGTCGGGTAGGCCGACTGCGAGGAAGTTAAAATGGAAGTTATTTTGCTGGAAAACGTGGGTAACCTGGGAAGTCTGGGTGATAAGGTCGATGTCAAGGCAGGCTACGGGCGAAATTTTTTAATTCCCCATGGCAAGGCGGTCCCTGCGACGGGTGACAACGTGGCTAAATTTGAAGCGCGACGTGCTGAGCTCGAGGCCGCGGCAGCCGCTTCGTTGGAGGCAGCTGAGAAGCGTGCAGCGGCGATCGTCGAGTTGGCAGGCATTTCGATTGAGGCAACCGCGGGTGAAGAGGGCAAGCTCTTTGGTTCCGTGGGTACCCGCGATATCTCCGAGGCGATCACCGCAGCGGGTGTCGACATCGATAAAGCCGAAGTTCGCCTGCCAGAAGGCGTGATTCGGGACCTGGGCGAATACGAAGTTATGCTGCAACTGCACGGCAATGTCGCCACCAGTATTGCCGTATCCGTCGTTCCTGCCTGAGCCTCTGAGCAGCGTTATGAGTAGTTAGATCATACTCTCTAGCGTTGCAAATCAACTTGGGCGTACCCAGTACGCCCAAGCATGGGTTATGCTGCACTGCCGGCCACCGGATAGCTGTTAATGACTCAATCTTCATCTCCCCCCTACGCCCCTTCGACGGGTGACTTAGACCTCGAGCGCATTCGCATGCAGCCGCAGTCCGTTGAGGCCGAGCGGTCGGTTATTGGCGGTTTGCTAATTTCCTCTGAAGGCTGGGATGCCATCGCCGAGATTGTGGTTGCCGAAGACTTTTACCGACCGGAACACCGAGCCATATTTCGTCAGATCGCAAAACTCGTCGATTTGGGCCAGCCCGTTGACGTGATAACAGTGGCTGACCGATTGCTGGCCACGGGAGAGCTGGACGCTGCCGGCGGCCATACGTATCTCGCTGAACTCGCGGAAACGACGCCCACTGCGGCTAACATTCGTGCTTACGCAACAGCCGTACATGAGCGCGCTGTGCTCAGAAAGTTGATCGGTGCGGCGCAGGATATCGCCAATACGGGCTTTCACCCTGAGGGTCGTGCCGCTGAGGAACTGCTCGATGAGGCTGAGCGGCGCATCATGCAGATCTCTGAGGAAGGTCCTAAGACCGGCGGCGCCCGTGCCATGGAGCCGTTGTTGCAGGGTGCCCTTGAGCGGATCGAAGAGCTATTTCAAAGCGGCGGCGAAATATTAGGCTTAACGACGGGGTTTATTGATCTCGATCGCATGACTTCGGGCTTACAGGATTCAGACTTGGTGATAGTGGCGGGCCGTCCCTCGATGGGTAAAACCGCTTTTGCGATGAACCTTGTTGAGAATGCTGCTTCAGGTAGCGAAAAGCCGATATTGGTGTTCTCGATGGAGATGCCGGCGGAACAGCTTGTCATCCGCATGATGTCCTCGCTAGGTAAGATCGATCAGACCCGTGTGCGAACCGGGAAACTTGAGCAAGAGGACTGGCCTAAACTTTCCGCCGCCATGGCAAAGTTAAAGGAGGCCAACGTTTTTATTGACGATACGCCAGCACTGACGCCCACAGAAGTGCGTTCCCGAGCGCGGCGCGTCTCTAGGGAGCAAGGATCATTGGGGATGATCATGGTGGATTATCTTCAACTCATGCGGGTGGCGGGTTCTACTGAAGGGCGTACAGCAGAAATCTCAGAAATTTCTCGCAGCCTGAAAGCTATTGCTAAAGAGTTTAAGTGTCCGGTTGTTGCGCTATCACAGTTGAATCGAGCACTTGAGCAGCGACCCAATAAGCGCCCCGTAAATTCAGATCTTCGTGAGTCGGGAGCGATTGAGCAGGATGCTGACGTCATCATGTTTATCTATCGTGATGAGGTCTATCACGAGGATTCTCCGGATCAAGGCACCGCTGAGATTATTATTGGCAAGCAGCGAAATGGTCCTATAGGCACCTGTCGCCTGGCCTTTCAGGGCGAATATACCCGCTTTGATAATTTAGCTAGGGGTGATTACGGCGGTTACGCCTAACACGCTCAAAGCGACTTCCCCTAAGCCGACGCGCCATGGTGCCGTTCCATGGGGCTCACCGGAGACGAAGCATTACAGGTCTAGCGTCTCTCGAAGCTTGCTCAGGGCCTGTTGCCGTTCTTCTCTAGACATCGCAACGGTTGCTGGCTCAGTAAGCTCAGCGCGTGTTGGCAATACTATCGTTTCGCCCCGACTCAATCGAGCTACCCAGCGATCGTAATGGCCTTTGAAAACCGGCAGGGTCATGCGTTCGGCATTGTTGCTCAAAAAAAACCAATCACTGTCCCGTCCTGCGAAGTACACCACCGGGTGCGACCAGGTTTGTGCCAGTTTGGGTGATGGTTTCTCGCAGGCTTCTATGAAAGCGTCTCTTAAGGGTGGTACGCCTAGCCGCTCAAGGGCCAGTTGGCAGCAGTCGAGCATGCGCTTGAGTGTAGGTAAGTAATCACTATCTTCAATTGCGCGCTTTGCCCCGGTTAATATTGATTCCGCGGTGAAGCTGGAGAGTGCTTCTAGCCATAGGCGTTTTATTTGGTTCAGCTGGGTGGTGTCGGCATAGGCCGCGTAAAACTGATTGTGATAATTCAGCCTGAACAGGGCAAAAACCTGATTGATCGTATCGGCCAAGTCATCTCTCGGTGTCGCATCAGTTGGCCCAGCTGGTATCGCTGAGGTCGTCAGCGATCGATCGGTCCCGCGTACGATGTTCTCCGCCAGACTGCCCACGTCCTTGCTGTCCGCCATGGTCATTCCCTTTTTTGCCTGATTGTCCTTGTTCCCAGCGCCACTGGTGTTTGACGTGCTGCAAGAATTTGCTGTTCCAAGAGGTTTGGAGGTCTCCGGAGTCGCACCAGAAAACTCGGAATTCCCCCAGGCGTTCTGTGGCGTAGCTGCGTTCAATATTTGACAGCGCCAACACCTCAAAGACCTGCTCGCTGGGTTGCCAGTCCTGTGTCATGGGTCGAGGCTCGGGGCTGTGGCCTAGCCCTGCCTGAAAGCGTACCCAGCGTTGTCTAATCCAGCCTATGAATTTGCTGTTGACCTCTTTGGGCGGTCCGCCACGTTCTCGCCAGTACAAAATAAACTCGGGTCGCATTGAGTCTATGAATTCAAGGTCGACACCGTTACCCGCCATAATGTCCAATGCGTCATCGCTAGGGCGCCAGTTTTGATCGAAGGCCGGGGGCGCAGTAATTTCAAAGGCTGGGTGCTGACTTTGGTGACGTCTCCAAGCGCTGAGTACATGCTGCCTGAAGCGATTGTCTGGTGCAGGGTCGGTTGGGGCCGGGCTGAACTGGGGCAGTTGCGACAAAGCAAATTGTCTGTTGATCCCGTGGCTCAGGTGCAGCAAATCTAAGAGGTCTTCTGACGGTTGCCAAGATCGCGCAGCTGCTTTAACGACTGGGGGCTCCGGTGACTTTTTTTCGGCTTGATAGGAGCTTGGTGGCGCCTTTGCATTTGGGTTGGACCGACCGGGTGCTGGTTGGGTTTGGGCCTTATCTGCTGCGAGTGCCGATGGCGCTGCCACTGCAGAAATTCGGATGACGTCAGCATTCTGATTTTCATGGCGCACATGAATGATACCCAGAGCTTCAAGTCGCTCAAGAAGCTCACGAATTTTAGGCACCTCCCAGAAGGGGAAATTACGCTCAAACTCCGAAAGTGCGACGCATTGGCTTGCCTGCGGTCTGCCCGATAGCAGTTCGCCTAGTCCCTGCAGCAAAATGGCTTCCTCTAAGCCAATGGTCGCGGCAAGATCTGGCGAAAACGTCAGCTGGCGATCGGGAATGAGGGAACCTGGCGGCATGAAGTTAGGGATCTTAGGCTTGGGTTTGCTAGCATACCGCTGTGAGGCCTGTTCGTGCACCTCCTTGTCGCTAATCTTCTTCTAGGAATCGTTTATGCCCAAATCAAAGACTGCATTTGTTTGTAACGACTGCGGTGCAGACTACGGCAAGTGGCAAGGACAGTGTGGTGAGTGTTCAGCGTGGAATACCATCACAGAAATTCGCCTAGGCCCCGCCAGAAGCGGAAAAAGCAGTCTGCGGGGAGGCCGAGGAGGGTACGCGGGAGCGAGAGCGGAGGTGAAAGTTCTCAAAGATATTGATCTTGTCGACGTACCTCGGTTCAGCAGTGGTTTTACTGAGCTTGATCGGGTGTTGGGCGGGGGGTTAGTGCCCGGTTCGGCAATTCTCATCGGCGGCCACCCCGGCGCAGGAAAAAGCACCTTGCTGCTGCAAACACTTTGTCACCTTGCTGCGGGTGGCCCTGCACTGTATGTCACTGGTGAAGAAAGTCCCCAGCAAGTGGCCATGCGCGCTGATCGCCTAGAGCTCGCCGTTGATGCCTTACAGCTTATGGCGGAAACCGAAGTGGATGCCATTCTTGCGGCCGCCGATGAAATGCGACCCCGAGTCATGGTGGTGGACTCCATACAGGTGATGCATTCAGAGGGTATTGCTTCAGCCCCGGGTAGCGTTTCGCAGGTACGCGACTGCGCGGCACAACTGACGCGGTACGCCAAGCAGTCGGGGGTGGTTCTAATTTTGGTTGGCCACGTGACCAAAGATGGCAATCTCGCGGGTCCAAAAGTGCTGGAGCACATGATTGATTGCTCCATTTTGCTTGAGGGAGAACATGACTCCCGTTTTCGCACTCTGCGAAGTAGTAAAAATCGTTTTGGTGCGGTCAACGAACTCGGTGTCTTTGCGATGACCGATAGAGGCATGCGCGAAGTAAAAAACCCTTCAGCTATATTTCTTGATCGAGCTGAGGAGCCGGCATCGGGGACAACCGTCATGGTGGTGTGGGAGGGTACTCGCCCGCTGCTGGTGGAGATTCAGGCCTTGGTCGACGACAGCTCGCTTGGCAATCCCCGACGGGTCGCGGTGGGATTTGAGCAAAACAGGCTTGCGATGCTGTTGGCGGTGCTGCACCGCCACGGCGGTATTATGGTGGGCGATCAAGATGTCTTCGCCAATGTCGTAGGTGGTGTTCGAGTGACAGAGACCAGTGCCGATCTCGCGCTGCTGGTCGCCGTTGTCTCCAGCCTGAAGAACCGCATTTTATCGCGAGATTGGGTCGTCTTTGGCGAAGTTGGGCTGTCGGGAGAAATTCGTCCAGTACCCTCGGGACAAGAGCGACTGAGTGAGGCTGCGAAACACGGTTTCAAGCGCGCAGTTGTGCCCAAGGGGAATGTACCCAAGCAGGCAATCGCGGGCCTTGAAGTCATTGGCGTCACCCGGCTGTCTGAAGCGTTAGAGGCACTGCTGTGAGCCGATTTTTCTGACGACCTGAGGCGTCAGCAGGGCTTGGTGTTGCAGGCCTTTGCGCTTAGCCCATTAATTTGCGGTGTTTCACACGGCTGGGCATATCGGCGTCCTTGCCCAAGCGTGCGACGCGATCTTCTTCATATTCCGTGAAGTTACCTTGATGGAATGTCACGCCGCCATCGTCTTCGTAAGCCAATATGTGGGTGGCAATACGGTCTAAAAACCAGCGGTCGTGAGAAATGACCAGGGCGGAGCCTGGAAATGCGAGGATGGCCTCTTCCAAAGCTCTAAGGGTTTCAATGTCGAGGTCATTAGTAGGCTCGTCGAGCAGCAGCATGTTGCCACCTTGTTTGAGGAGCTTGGCCAAGTGCAGGCGGTTGCGCTCACCCCCCGACAGATCTTTTACAAATTTTTGTTGGTCCGAACCTTTAAAGTTGAAGCGTCCGACGTAGGATCGCGAAGGCAACTCGTAACTGCCAATGCGCATAATATCGAGGCCATCAGAGATTTCTTCCCAAACGGTTTTGCTGCCATCTAAATCATCTCGAGACTGATCGACGTAAGACAGTTGCACCGTTTCACCCAGCTCAATTTCACCGCCGTCAGGTTTTTCTATGCCCATTAACAATTTGAAGAGTGTGGACTTACCCATGCCATTAGCGCCGATAATGCCGACAATGCTGCCGGTAGGCACTGTGAAAGTGACGTCGTCAAAAAGAAGCCGATCGCCGAAGGTTTTTCGTAGGTTTTTAACCTCAATAACTCTATCGCCCAGCCTAGGTCCAGGTGGAATATAGATTTCATTGGTCTCGTTGCGTGTTTGGAACTCTTGGGAATTTAACTCCTCAAAGCGCGCAAGGCGGGCTTTGCTTTTGGCTTGACGGCCCTTGGGGTTGGATCGCACCCATTCCAGTTCGGCTTTAATGGCTTTTTGATGGGCGGCCTCGGTGCGCTGTTCCTGGTCGAGGCGAGTCTCTTTGGCTTCGAGCCATGTTGAATAATTGCCTTCGTAGGGAATACCTCGGCCACGATCCAGTTCCAAGATCCAGCCCGCGGCATTGTCTAAGAAGTAGCGGTCGTGCGTAATGGCCACAACGGTACCGGAAAAATTCTCAAGGAAGCGCTCAAGCCACGCCACCGACTCTGCGTCGAGGTGGTTAGTGGGTTCGTCGAGCAACAGCATATCGGGTTCGGATAACAGAAGTCGGCACAGCGCGACCCGGCGCCGCTCTCCGCCAGACAGCGTCGCCACGTCGCTGTCCCAAGGCGGGAGCCGCAGCGCATTGGCCGCAATATCTAGGCGAGTATCAAGGTTGTGGGCATCCTTCGCCTGAATAACATCCTCATAGCGCGCTTGCTTTTTCGCCAGCTCATCAAAGTCGGCATCGGGCTCCGCGTAGGCGGCATAAACAGCGTCCAGACCTTGCAGGGCGTCGATGGCTTCCTGGACACCTTCTTCAACATTGCCACGAACATCCTTGTCGGGGTTCAGCTGGGGCTCCTGAGGGAGGTAGCCAATATTAATGCCGGGCTGTGGCCTTGCTTCACCTTGGATATCGGTATCGAGGCCTGCCATGATTTTAAGCAGTGTCGACTTCCCTGCGCCATTGAGGCCGAGCACGCCTATTTTGGCGCCGGGGAAAAAAGACAAAGAGATATCTTTAAGAATTTCACGTTTGGGTGGGACCATTTTGCCAACGCGGTTCATGGTGTAAACGTAAGAACCTGTTTTTCCGCTTTTGTTATCTTTTGACATGTTTTACTTGCCTTTCTGTCGATATCGATAGGCCTTTTTGAGGTTTTTGCGACACGCGAGATATAAAATTAGAAGTTATGTTTTTGGTTGACCTGGTCCTGTTCGTTACTCTAATCATAAAAGTTATGTTTTGGATGTTGTTATGGGTCATAAAATTCAAGAGATCATGATAAATGGCGCTAGGGCAAAAGTGCTAGTAAAAGATTGTATGCCTGTTTGTTTTCCGAATCTTTATGCGACCCTGGAGCTTTCAGGTCGAGCATTAAACACGCAGAAAAAATACTTTGAACACATCGTGCTATTTGAGGAATTTCTTGAGTATGAATCGATTGACCTAATTCCACTGTTGGAGGAACGGCCTGAGTCCAGCTATCTGATCGATGAAGAGATATCCCGTTTTGTCAGCGACGCTGGCTTCCAAAAGAATAACACTGAATAAAAAACATTCGAGTGTTCGGTTGCCTCCAGCGGCATTTGAATCCGTGGGTAGAGTACATGCGCAACAGCGGCTTGAGGCAGTGCGTGACTATCTGAAGTTTCTATATGACAAACTCGGAGATCAAACTTCACGGGATGCGGCAGTTGATGATGTAGTACGGCGTTTTAATCGCAAGATAAAAGCTGCTAAACCTGCCTGGAAAAAGACCAGGGTTGAAGAAATGAAGGGGCTGACCCATCAGGAGCGCGGACGGTTGTTAGAGGTCATGCATCCTAAAAGCGCTGATAACCCCTTTGCCAGTGAAGCGCTAAAACTACGTAATTACATCGTGCTGCTATCGGGGCTAGATATGGGCCTGCGCCGCTCTGAAATGCTGCTGATTAAAATCGGCGACATTATATGAAAAGTGGAGTGTTGCACCATCGCCCGAAGAACTCGCCTCAAGTACACTGAAGAGACGCAATCTTATATCTGGGATCGCTATCAGTTAGGTACGTCTGTGAAATCAATTGGCCGGTCTTTTGATCGGCCCTCATCTTCCATTCATAATCTACTGGCTCGAACAGGTGGCATTTGCCCTACTCTTCTCCCCCTTTTCTGGCTCGCAAACGATGTATTCCTAGCAAGCCGACACAACTGGCGAGTGCCCAAAGTAACTGCAATGGCATCGCAGGAACTGCCACCGGCGCGGGAACTTGAATTTGAACCCCAATGCCGCTGGGGTCGCGGACTTCGCCCGGGACCGGGTCATCATCACCTTCACCATTGTCAGTGAGCAGGAAGGTGGTGGTACTGTCGCCTAGCTGGGCACTGTAACCACTATAAACGCCACTTTCCTCTTTGAAAAAACGGGCTCCAGCGGGGAGTGGCTGGGAATAATCTACCGTGACGGTGATGCCCTGCAAGAGGCTGTTGCAGCTGTTAAGCGAGAAATCGAGTAACCCGAAGGGGAAGTTATAGCCAGTCGGTTTGCTTGGTGAATCCGGTGCAGGTACAAAGCTGGCAGAAGCAATGTTGGAGCAACCCTGGACTGACATCACGGCGGAGAGTCCGCCGGGCCCACCTGTTATCGTTGTCATGGCCGGAGGTAGTTGAGCCACGGTGATACTGGTGCCGCCCTGAGTGTATTTGTCTTTGGCTTCGACCACGAAAGTGGGCGAGTTACTCTTGGGCATTACTCCGGTGATAACGCCACTATTGCTGATGACCCATCCTGCAGGCAGACCGCCGGGAACGGAAAAGGTCACTGTATCCCTGTCATTGGTCAAAGTGGGGGTCAATGAAACTGCTTCTCCCGCATTCAAACTGAGGCTTGGGTAGCTCACAGTAATTGGATCTCCTGTCACTTTGACATGGAGTGAGGCTTTGGCAATGTTTTCGGCGGCGCTGCCCAGTGGTCCGGCTTCGTATTCCACGTTCAAATTGACGTCACCAAAAGTGTCCGGTGTTGCAGAGATCTCACCCGTGGTGGTATTGATCGACCAGCCTGCAGGCGGGCTGGTCAGGCGGAATACAGGACTTTCGGTCCCTTGATAGGGCGACTTGGTGGCTGGTGCGCTAAAAGGCTGGCCAATCTCTGTCTCTGAGTTGGTGTATGTCAGAACCGGGTCGATAGGAAGATAGATAGAATCAAGGGCTTCAGTACCTCCCTCGACGGCCTTGATAGTGACGGCGGCATCCCCGCCATTTACAGCAGCGGTCGGCGTGCCGGAAATCTCGCCGGTGGCGGCATTGAGGGTTAGTCCTGCGGGTAGCGTGCCGGTTTCAACTGCGAATGTGGTGGGAGTGAACCCGGCGGATACGAAGGGCTTCTTGTTGATGGCAGTGCCCACTGGCACAAGGTCTGCATCCAGGAAACCTGTGTACGAAATATAAGGTGTAATTGACGAGGCAGCATTGCAAACCTGGATATTGAAAGAAGCCAAGGCAGCAGCGTTGGGGTCCGGCAGGTCCTTTCGCTCCGCGACAACTCTGACCGTAAAGTTCCGACCACCTATGTTGCCGGCTAAGCATTCCGCGCCATCTGTTGCAATCGGTGTCAGACTGAGTGTGCCGCTACTATCAACAGAGATTGTTCCGCCATAGCTGGCACCGGATACAGGAGTAATATCTACAAAGGTATAACTCATGGTGCCAGCAGCGTTGGTCACCGTGGGGACAACGGAAGTGGTCTGCTCTGCGTTGCCGATCGCGTCAGGGTAGACCAATGCGAGCGGACCCTGGGCCAGCGATAGCTGAATTTGCAGAACGCGCAATTTACTACTGGGGAACGCGGGTTGGGTTGGGATCTCAGCGTCTGCCAGGTCGCGTGTGACCTGAGCGACCAAGCCCGCCGGCATGGAAGCGCCCAGTACTACTTTGGGTCGGCCGTTATCGTCAATGGCTGGCCAATTACCCAGGTCGCCCTGAGTACCCGTGATGATGTTATAGGTCCCTTTGCCATACGTTGAATCATCAAAGCCCTGGCTTACAAAATCGGTGGCGCTCAGGCCGGCGGCGTAGGCCTCTACTACCACCTCAGCGCTGTCCAGTTTTCTCGCGGTGATGCCTCCGTTGCCTTTGATTGCAAGCTGCATGGCATCCGAGTAATCCGCTAAGATCAAACCATTCCCAACGTCTTGCGTCCAGCCCGTCGGATTCAATCGAGCCCTGATTTGACCATCTTGATAGGAAACCGAAGCCTCACTCGCAGCCTCAATTAGTAATTTACTCTCGCTCGAGGCAGGACTGCCGGTAAAATTAGTTGAGCCACGCAGGTTGAACAGGCTGCATTGGTCGCAGCGAAGATTAAGGTCATTATTCAGGCGTAGAGTAGAGGTGGTGTCCACGTCGAGAAAGTAGTTCTGTGCTAGCTCTGTGCCAAGGAAGTTGGTTTTAGGGGTCAGTGTGCTGCCACCGCTTACTTTAACCGCACGTATGGCCGCTGGGTCAAAGAGTACATTGCCACCGAGCACTAGCTCGCCGCCCGAGCCAACCACGATTTCTTCAGTAGCGACATGCAATGGTGCTGCTGAGCAGTTTACGGTGCAGTTGACCGTTGTTTTACCGCCCATGACTGAAAACTCGGTCATGCGTACGAGCTGCCCGCGCGATCTATTAGCGATTTTCGCATCCTCCCAGCCCAAGACAAGGTTGTTACCCGAAAACTTAAGTCGGCTCGCCAGTAGAGAAGTCGTGCCGGAGGAAAAACTAATCGTTGAGTCCGCCACATTGGCAACAGATAGGTGGAGCTCTGAGGCGTTTATTCCTGTGCCGCTGGTTACCAGCGATCCTGTTAGGTTGATAGCGCTACCGTTGATAGAGCTCTCGGCAAACCCCCCGGCTGAACCCGCTCCATTGACATCTCCAACCAGAGTAAGCAGCGTGTTATTAAGTGTCAGACTGCTACCGGGCTTCATATTCAAGCTGGAGTTGGAGGAACTAGAGGCGCTCGAAACCAGAGCCGCGCCCGTTAGGTCCGCTCCCATGACTAAGCGGGCTCCAGAGTCCAACGAAAGAGTGAGCTTGCCAGTGTTGCCCGGTGAGGAGAGGAAGCGATATTGATTATCGGTACCTGTCACGTCGAAAGTAAATGGATTGCCAAAGCCAAGCTTACTGTTGGTGGTGGCAATAAGATGACCGTTGTTGAGTGCGATGCCGCTCCGAATCAGCGGAGAGGCCAGATAGCTGCGCCAAAAATTGCTACTGAGGCGGCAGGCTGCTCCATTGTATTCGGTGAAGTCAGCAGTGGCGTTGTCAACAATGAGCTGCCCTGCCTCAAAAGTAGGAGTGAAGTCGCCGCACCCCGAGCTCAGGGAGCTAGCGGATGCTGTGATCTGGCGAATATCAGTAGTAGTCGATCCACTAAAACGCAGCGTTTGAAACAGCGGATCAACGGTGCTTGGTTCAGAGGAGCCACCAACGTTGGAAATGATATAAAATATCCCCTTGTCGATATCGAATGCGTTGTAGTTAGTAGTCGGCACGCCCGAACCCAAAAAAAGTCCTTGAACGTCGCCCGTGGTCGTGAAATTAGGGGACTTGCTGTATGTATATACGGGCGGTGATTGGGCGCCCGGCTGCGCGGTGGTGAGGCCGGAGCTTAAAAGTAGGGCAATGGTCACTACAAAAAATAGGGAAAAGTAGTTAGTGCTCTTCATCTTAACGAAACCTCATTGCCAGTTTGCTTAAAGCATGTTCTAAATTTGGCTTTGAAGTATGACAGCTTCAAAAATATATAATAAAAGCAATATTCAGGCCAAGAGGTATAGCCAAGTAAACTGGCGCAGAACAGACGCTGAGTGACAAGCCTGGTGTTCATATGTGAAAGCTCCAAATAGCTTGAGAATATTTCAACTTAGGTGAGAATCTACAGTGCTGTGTGGTGTAAGGGGGATGTGTAATGACCCAGTGAATAACTGCATATGATGATCAAACAACAGATATTGGGGAGTCTGTTTGGCGCTGATGGGTTTAAGTCCCTAAAGAGTTAACTTTTGACGTACGAAGTAGGTCAAAGATTAACTCAATCTCCTGAAGTGCCTCGGTTTTAACACTTTTGATATTCTTGGGTGCGTCGATCGCTGGGTATCAGCTGCTTTTCAGTCCGTCCGCCAAAACTTAACTGAATTTTAATAGGATTGATGGCCGGATTGCGCGCACATAGGACAAGCTCGTTATTTATCGGGTGGAGTTAGTGTATCTATTGTACGGACGCTTCTTAACCGATGGCGACGGTCAAAGATGACTAAAAGTCTTTTGTATTGAACTTAATCATTTAGTTAGTTAGGCTAACTAAATGATTAAGCAGCCTCCAACCTCCTCCGTGGTTTATCGAGCCTTTAGGTTCATGCGCATTATCAGCGAAAACGCCCAGCGTGAATTGGATAACCGCCTCCCTGACACGCTGACATCCCGCCAGTTTGAGGTTCTGAACCGACTCTATTTTGTAGGAGATCAAACGGCTTCTCAGTTGGCTGCCGCCTTTAACGTATCGGCACCTTCCATGAGTCAAATGATCACGCGGCTTAGGGCCGTTGGAGTCATAGAGATGAGTCGTAAATCTGATGATGCACGCGCCAAGTTGGTTAGCATGACCGAATCTGGCAAGGATACTTTGGAATCTACCGTGCAATCTTTGATGTCTGGCTTTGAGCCGGTTGAGGAAGCCCTGGGAGCTGCGCGGTTGCAGCATCTGCTTGAAGAATTGGAGGCGGTGCAAGGTGCTCTCAGTGGGGTCGCCTCGAAAGCTAAGGGCAACGGCGCAGATGCTGAGCTCTAGATCACGGCAAACTGCGGATTCGGGGCGCCTTAAGGCCAAGGCATACAGGCTATTCAAATGGCACACCGCATCGGGTTGGTTGGCAGGGGGAATACTGGTGTGGGTGGTCAGTGCGCTTACTTTTTTCCTGGCGGCACCATCTTCGCCATCCTTACCCCCGATCGCCCAAGGCGCATTGTTAAATTTACTCTCGCTCTACTTTCCGGTTTTTTTCCTGGCCGTGTGCTTGCTGTTCTTCCTCACTCGTAAACGCTTGGCTATCGATTGGAGACACAATTTCTCCCTTGATCAGCTGACGGCGGTTAAAGAAAGCGTCTTGGTCTTCAGCTATCTGTTAATAACGCAACTATTGTTGGGGCTTTGGGGGCATGCAGGCTTGCATTTTCCCGGACCCGATATTTATGATCCGAGTCTGCATGATCTGTTTGATGTCGGTATTTGGGTCGGGATGTACTTTGCGATCTATGTTGTGGTGCCTCTTGTTTGGCTGTTTTTTCGCTCTTTTGACTGGAACCGCTTGTTCGCGTCGCTGCGGTGGAAGCGCGACCTCTGGATTATCAGCGCGTATTGGGCGCTGGATTTCTTTGGTCCCATCGTATTTGGAGCAAACTTCTTTGGCCTCGATCCTTGGCTGTATGCTCTGGCAATTCCTGGTGGAATTATTGTGAATACCTTGGGGGCCGGATTGCCCGTTGTGATCCTCATGCACATTATTTTGATACCTCGCCTGGCAATCATTTTTAACAGCAAGTTCACAGTGATTGCGATCGCAGGGCTTTTTTATGCCATTTTTAGCCTGTTTGATCCTGGCGTCGACTACAGCAATGGGCAGCAAGCGCTGCTGAGTGTGACTTATATTGTGATGACTCAGATGCTTGTTGGCATGGGGAAGGCTGCCTTTACGGTGGTAACCGGCAACCCCTTTATCCACTTCATAACACTTCACGTGCTCAGTGCACGCATACCTCTGGACACCGAGATGTACGGAGAGATTTTTAGCAGCCAGTAGGTACGCCTTGGTAATGAGACGAACGGCCGACGTACCCGCGCTAAATCACGATTTTAATGAGGTATCCGTCTGATCGTCCTCACAGACCGTTTTGTCGCTTATGCCTTCAAGTTGAAGACCACAACCATTAGCTTACGTGAGTTAATTAATAAAAAGTTTAAAATTTTCGGAGATTCCCAAGACTATGTCCCAGCAAAAAGGTTTTAACAAAGCTCCACTGGCGGCTGGCGTTGCTCTGGCGTTAGCGTCGCAGGTGAGTTTTGCCCAAGACGTGCCCAACGAGGTCGAGAGCGGCGCTTCAGACCCTGCTATGGAAGAAGTGATCGTAACTGGCATCCGCCAGAGCCTGCAAAAATCGGCCGATATAAAACGTGATGATGCGGGTGTGGTCGACGCGATTACGGCTGAAGATATTGGCGCATTTCCTGATACCAACCTAGCCGAAGCACTCCAGCGTGTGACGGGTGTGGCGATTGATAGAACCCGTGGCGAAGGTCAGTACGTGACCGTTCGTGGTTTTGGTCCGGCATTTAACCTGGTAACACTCAACGGCCGACAAATGCCAACAACGGGCGGGGATAGCCGCTCATTCGACTTCAGCAACTTGGCTGTTGAAGGCGTCTCAAGGGTAGAGGTCTACAAAAGCGGTAAAGCCAACGTCCCAACGGGCGGTATCGGCTCCACCATAAACATTGTAACGACGCGCCCTTTGGACTCCCCCGGCTTTAATGCCACGGTTGCTGCATCGGCGATGCACGACACATCAACAGAGACAGGCGATGACTTCACACCCGAAGTTTCACTGCTAATTTCAAATACTTTCCTTGACGACACTGTGGGTATTTCCTTGAGCGCGGTTCGCCAAGAGCGAAACAATGGCGCTGCTACGGCGAGTGTTGCGGGTTGGCGTAGTTTTGCTGGAGATGTCGATAACTGCTGGTGTAGTGCACGACCTTCTGAGTGGGGCGGTATTCCCTACGACCTAGCGTCACAGCAAAACAGGCCCACAGGTGCTGACGAGCAATATTCAGTTCCTCAGAATACAGGCTACGAATTCGCCGAGTGGGATCGTGTGCGAACTAACGGGCAGCTGACTATGCAGTGGGCTCCGACTGAGCGCCTGACTGCGACCGTTGATTACACTTATTCTGAAGTAGAGCTCGAGCGCACTTTTACTAACTACTCAGCTTGGTACAATTTTGGCGGCCAGGAAACGGTTTGGGATGGCAACAATGCCAACGCTTCGCCAACCACCTACGCGGAATTTAATGGCGGTACCGGTGACTTCGCTATGGCTGGCGGCAGCGATGCGACCGTTGCAGAGAACACATCAATCGGCATTAACTTAGCGTGGGATGTGACTGATCGACTGTCACTTATGTTTGATTATCACGATTCTGATGCCGAGCAGCGCCCTGACAGCCCCTTTGGCAGCGCTTCTCAGTTGGCCATTTCGGCCTTCTCTCGAGACAAGACCACAACCTACTTTGATCGTGGAGACTTGCCGGTTCTGGCTTTGGATTTGTCTAACCCTCTCAGTACCGACGACATGATTGTTACTGGAAGCGTCTTTGCAAATAACTACGCCAAAATGGAAATCGAACAGGCCCGTTTTGGTGGCTCATTCGACTTTAATCCTGATGGCGTCGTTAAAAGCATCGACTTTGGGGTTGAGTTTACAGAAGTTAACAACCGCTCTGCGGGCTCGGTCGTCCAGCGCGACGCTTGGGGCGGTGTATCTCAGGTAGGTGCTATCGCAGATCTGCTGACTGAGGTGTCGTCTGCAGGGCGCTTTGACGAGATTTCCGGTGGCAGTGATCCTGAGCTGGTAACGGCCTATTACGCCTTCGACATGCCCGCGCTCATCGAGCGTACGGAGCAGTTGATGGCTAGCGGAGAGGCAGCGACGTTCGCAGTGCCTGATATGGGAGATTGTGGGACTGGCTTGTGTGCTTCAAGCACCTACAGCTCTGACCGACGCACCACTGAGGAGCAGCTTGCGGCCTATTTCCAAGTTAATATGGGTTTTGAGATGGGTATGGTGCCTGTTGATGTCCGGCTTGGCGTCCGTTACGAAGAGACCGACATCGACTCTCAAGCGTTGGCACCCAGCTACTCGCGAGTTGATTGGGTAGGCGGCAATGAGTTCAGTGCTGTACCGGGGGAGGCCGACTTTACCGAGCTGAGCGGCAGCTACGACAATGTACTGCCTAACCTCGATGTCAGAGTGGGCTTGACGGAAAATATAGTCGCTCGATTCTCTTACAGCAAAACCATGACACGCCCTAATTATAGAGACATACAGGGCGGCCAGACTATTGATCAATTGTTGCGTATCGATGGTGGAACGGGCTCTCGCGGTAACCCCAACCTGAAGCCTTTTGAGTCTGACAACATCGACCTCTCTTTTGAGTGGTACTACGGCGATGCCAGCTACTTCTCGGTGGGTTACTTCACCAAGGACGTCGAAAATTTCATTGGCTTCTCTGAGTTCAACGAAACGCTGTTTGACCTGCCGCACCCCGGTAACGGTAGCTATGCCGATGAGGCGAGGGCTGCTTTGGGCAACGCCGCCACGTCAGGGGAGTTGTACGATTGGATTCTCTCAAACAAAGCCGGCTCGCCGGGCGTTAACGTCGCTAATGGCACGATCACTGGTCAGTCAGGTGACAGTCTCGCAAACTTCCGCGTAACCGCGCCGGTTAACCAAGATGACGATACGGTAGATGGGTGGGAAATTAACCTCCAACACACCTTCGGTCAGACTGGCTTTGGCTTTATCGCAAACGCCACATTGGTTGAATCCGATACCGAATACGATAATACGGACCGAACCCAGCAGTTCGTAGTCTCTGGTATCGGTGATTCTGCAAACCTGATCGGCTTTTATGAGAACGATCGGTTCTCAATTCGAGTGGCATACAACTGGCGGGATGACTTCCTGGCGGGTACGGGCCAGGCCAACGTTGGCGCGATTCCACCGACTTACGTTGGCGAATACGACCAGTGGGATATCGGTGCTCAATTTAATGTGACCGATAACCTCACGGTGTTTGCCGATGCGATTAACATTACTGACGAGACAACCTACGTTTATGGTCGTAGCGAATCTCAGCCCTTGTTCGTTGCACAGCAAGGTGCCCGCTATAACGTAGGTGTGCGTTATACCTTCTGATACGGCAAGGTACTGATGATAAAGCTGCCCTCGGGCAGCTTTTGTCGTTTAAAGAGCGCTAAAATAAAAGCCAGAAAAAACAACGCATAGGTGTTGGATTAATGAGTACAACGCAACAGGTTGTCATTGTCGGTGGTGGTACTGCTGGTTGGTTAACAGCAGCCAGGCTGGGTGCCATGGCTGAGCGACAATTTGACATCACTTTGGTGGAGTCTCCTAACGTGCCCACTGTGGGTGTTGGTGAGGGTACTTGGCCTTCCATGAAGGCCACGCTGCAGGCGATTGGACTGTCAGAGCGGGCTTTAATCTCAGAATGCGATGCCAGTTTGAAGCAGGGTACGCTCTTTCAAGGTTGGAGGACTGGGGCTGCTGATGACAGCTACTTACATCCTTTTAGCTTGCCCCCTGAATATGCCTCAAAAAATGTGGCTGAATATTGGCGGCGCGACGGCCTGCGCTATCCATTCCATGAGGTCGTCACGCCTCAAGCACTTATTGCGACTACCTATAAAGCGCCCAAAACGGCGGATACTCCCGATTACGCCTTTGCGCTGAATTACGGTTATCACGTCGATGCCGTAAAGTTTGCGGCGCTACTACGACAGCACAGCATGTCTCGTTTTAACGTGCGGCACGTAGAGGGGCACGTAGCCGGCGTTAATAGTGATGCAGAGGGGTTTCTTACGAGCTTGGAGCTCGAGAGCGGCGACCGTTTATTCGGCGATTTTTTTGTTGACTGTTCGGGTCAGAGAGCCCTGTTAATAGGTGATCATTTTAAGGTGCCATTTCAGTCAGCACGTGACGTTTTGCCTAATAATCGAGCGGTGGTGGCTCAGGTGCCTTACGACGCGCCTAATGATGAAATCCACTCTTGTACACAGTCGACTGCACAGGACTGTGGTTGGATCTGGGATATTGGTCTTCAATCTCGTCGAGGCGTTGGCTATGTCCATAACGCCGACTTTATTTCCGAGGCTGAAGCCACTCAAACCCTACGAAATTATGCCGAACAATCGGTGGGTGCCAAAGTGGCGCAGGATTTAGCGTGTCGTACACTGAATTTCGAACCCGGATACCGCGGTACCCCTTGGACGCATAACTGCGTGGCTGTCGGTTTGTCAGCCGGCTTTATTGAGCCTCTCGAGGCCTCAGCGCTGGCTATGATTGAACAGGCGGCCTCGTTTTTGGTGGAAAGCTTTCCTGTCAATCGAGATCTCATGGGGCCCGCTTCCCGCGCGTTCAATCGAAAAATGGAGAGCAACTGGGCCAGTATTCAAGAGTTCCTTAAGCTCCACTACGTGTTAAGTGATCGTAATGACACGCCCTATTGGCAGCAGGCTCGCGACGAAACTAGCATTTCTGAAGGCCTATCAGACAAGCTGGCCTTGTGGCAGATTCGCGCCCCTTGGCATCCAGACACGCCGCGTATTGACGAGCTGTTCCCGGCTGCGAGCTATCAGTACGTTTGGTTGGGTATGAACGGCCACCTCAATGGCGTGATAGGGTCGGCAGGTCAGGATGGTAAAGATCATGCCTCAAGCAGCGCTGACCTTGATTCCATCTTATTTAAGGTGAGAGAGCGAGCGCTGCAATTGTCACGGGCTATGCCGGGGAATCGGCAGTTACTGAATGCCCTTCGGATGAATAACCCTTCAGCAACGGTAACAGCATGAGCAACTTTCAAATACTTAATAACGTCGACCATAAAGATCTGCGTATCGTAGAAGCGGTGGGTCAAGAGTTCGGCGATGGCATTCACAGTTGCCCTGCCTACACCTTCGAATTTAGGGATCTTCAGGTGGATTTTCCACTGCTGCTGCAAGCAACCGAGCATGATGGGCTGATACCTGTTGCAGTCATGGGGTTTGAGTCTGGGGAAAACCTGTTCCTGAAGAATTCCGAATGGACAGCGCTAAGTCGCCCCGCCTTCATGCGCAAGGGCCCTTTTTTGATTGGGCAGCACCAATCTCAAGAGGGGGAAGAAGTTCGATTATTAAGCGTCGATATGGCGCACCCCCGAGTGTCTCAGGGAACCGAGGGTGAGGCGGTCTTTCAACCTCTTGGTGGACGGACGCAGTATCTGGAGCAGCGAGCCGACCTGCTTGAGCAAATCCATGAAGGCGCGGGTCATACTCAGCGGTTTACGCAGTGTCTCGCCGATCTCGAGCTGGTCGAGTCAATTACGCTCGATATTAGCTTGCCGGACGGCTCGAAAAACCAGTTGCTCGGTTACTCGGCGATCAACGAGGATACCGTGAAGGCTTTGTCGGCAGAGAGTCTCGAGCAGCTGTCCCAGCAAGGGTTTCTTATGCCTTTGTTTATGATGCTAGCGTCGTTGTCGAATATGGGAAGGCTAATCCAATTCAAACAGCAAGTCAGAGATGCTAATCAGTGAACGATAAGGCACCCAAGGTTGTTGAAACCGTCGAGGGAATCACCCCCGATGCGATTCCATCTTGGGTATTTGAGCGGGAAGAGCCTTTGGTTCTCCGCGGGCTGGTGGCCGATTGGCCGGCTATTCCCGAGGGGGATGGCGACCTTGAGCAGCTTGAGGCCTATCTCTCTAAATTTTGGACAGCAAAGCCGGTTACCGCCTATGTGGCGCCAACTGAAGTGGCCGGGCGCTTTGGCTATAACGGGGCTTTTAACGGTTTTAACTTTCGCAGTGGTAGTGCCCCGCTAGAGGACATTCTGCAGCGCTTGCGCGAGCAGGCAGAACCGGAAAATAAAGAACCTTTATCGATTTATGTTGGATCAACACCCGTCGCCGGTTGGTTGCCAGGCTTCGAAAAGGCAAACATGCTTAAAATTCCCGGCGACCCCTTGGTCAATTTCTGGATCGGTAATCGCACGACGGTTTCTGCGCATTACGATTTTCCCAGCAACGTGGCTTGTGTGGTCTACGGTCGCCGCGAATTCACGCTGTTTCCTACGGATCAAATCGGCAACCTTTACGTAGGTCCTCTCGACCGAACGCCGTCCGGGCAGCCTATCAGTTTGGTCGATTTTTCTGCGCCTGACTTCGATAAGTTTCCGCGTTTTCGTGAGGCCATGGCGGCCTCTCAACGCTGTGAACTGGGGCCTGGCGACGCGATTTTTATACCGAGTATGTGGTGGCACCACGTTAGGGCGCTGTCGGATTGTAATCTGTTGGTGAACTACTGGTGGCTGGATCACGAGCAGCACTTTGGTTCGCCCTTTAATGCCTTGCTTCACGGGGTCTTATCGATTCGTCACTTGCCTGAAGCGCAGCGTTTGGCCTGGCAAAAGCTAATGAACTTCTACGTCTTTGAATCAGACCCGGAGTCTACTGAACATATTCCTGATCACGCGTTGGGTTGCCTGGGTGAAATGAATAAAATTGAGGCTGATCGCCTTCGCGAAGAATTACTGAATAGATTAAAGACATAACTGCGCCCTGTAGGCACTTGGAGTCAGTTCGATGGAACATCAGAAGATCAAGCATGTCGTTGTAGCCGGGGGTGGTACCGCTGGGTGGATGGCGGCCGCGGCGGTGGCAAAACTGCTGGGTAAAACAGTCAAGGTCTCGCTAGTCGAGTCTGAGGAAATTGGCACGGTGGGAGTGGGAGAGGCAACGATCCCAACACTGCTTACTCTCCACGAGCTGCTGAAAATTAAGGAGCAGGATTTTATAAGCGCCGTGGGTGGAACCTTCAAGCTGGGTATTTCTTTTGAAAATTGGCGAGACGTGGGCGAGGACTACATCCATTCCTTTGGCTACACCGGTAAAGATTGTTGGGCCGCAGGTTTTCAGCACTTTTGGTTAAAAGGGAAAGAGCTAGGAATCAGCAAGGAGTTCGGGGAGTATTGCAATGAGTGGGCAGCGGCCAAGCAAAACCGATTTGCCGTGCTCCCCAATCAGAATCTCAATTACGCCTACCATTTTGATTCATCACGTTACTCTAAGTTCCTTAGAAAAATCGCAGAGGAACACGGCGCTGTTCGTATTGAGGGCAAAATTGAAGCGGTACAGCAGCACGAGAATACCGGTTTTATTACGGGGCTTCGCCTTGAGAGTGGTCAGCAAATTGAGGGCGATTTTTTTGTAGATTGCACGGGCTTCCGAGGGCTTTTAATAGAACAAACGCTGCATGCAGGTTATGACGATTGGCAGCATTGGTTGCCCTGTGACCGAGCCCTGGCAGTGCAAACAGAGAACGTTCAGCCACCGATTCCTTACACGCGCTCAATCGCTCATGAAGCCGGATGGCAGTGGCGGATTCCACTGCAGCACCGCACTGGGAATGGCTTGGTATATTGCAGTAAATTTTGGTCTCAAGATGAGGCTGAGGCAAAGTTGCGAGGAAATCTCGAGGGCGAGATGGTCACTGAGCCCCGCCCGATTAAGTTTCAGACAGGAACACGGCGGCGTCATTGGGTGAAGAACTGTGTGGCTGTGGGGTTGTCCAGCGGATTCATGGAGCCTTTGGAATCGACCAGCATTCACCTTATCCAACGCAGTATTGTGCGGTTTATGCAGATGTTCCCCTCAGATGGGGTTCGCCAGCCCGACATTGATGAATTCAACAGTCAGATGAAGTTCGAGATTGAAAATATCCGTGACTTCATTATTCTTCACTATCACGTCACCAATCGCACCGATACGCCTTTCTGGCGTCATTGCCGCACGATGGAAATTCCGGAGTCACTGCAGCATCGCATTGATCTGTTTAAGGAAACAGGGCGGGTTTTCAAAGTCCCAACAGAGTTATTTGGGGAGAACTCCTGGACTCAGGTCATGCTGGGTCAGGGCCTCAGCCCGGAGCAGTACCATCCCATTGTCAACATGATGGATGAACAGGAATTACGTGACTTTCTGGGGGGAATCCACGGCTCGGTCGAGCGATTGGTAAGTCAGTTGCCGGAACACCAGAGGTTTATCGATCATTACTGCCGAGAGGCTTGAATTTATTCCCTTTGGGCCTACCTTTTTACCCTCTCATCGCATCTTGCTAGAACAAGCAGACGGCCCGCAATAGCCTCTGTAGGGCCTTATCTGGTTACAGACAAGGCCTAAAACCAATTACTAGGAAGATATGGATCATGAGACGTTTATTCGCCCTGGCGATATTTACTCTGAGTATTTCGTCCGCGGTACTGTTGCCTGGGTGTTCAAACGATCAGTCGCCGTTATCGGTCGACAGTGAGGCCGAACAAGCGGCAAAAGCACTGCTGGAAACGCTTTCTTTGGAGCAGAAGATCGGCCAAATGATTCAAGGAGAAATTGCCCACGTTACTCCTGATGATCTCCGAAAATACGGTTTAGGCAGCGTTCTTAATGGTGGCGGATCTTTTCCTGGTGGCGATAAAGAAGCGTCTATCGATGACTGGCTGGCCCTCGCAGATGACTATTATCAGGCCTCCATCGATACGAGTCAGGGCAGCGCAGGGATTCCCGTCATCTGGGGCACTGATGCTGTTCATGGGCACAACAATGTTATTGGAGCTACGCTGTTTCCCCACAACATTGGTTTGGGGGCTGCTGGGGACCCCGAGTTGGTGGCGGCGATAAGCGGTGCTACCGCGAGGGAAGTTAAAGCCACTGGTATTGACTGGATTTTTGCGCCTACTGTGGCTGTTGCACGAGATTATCGTTGGGGGCGAACCTACGAATCTTATAGTTCTGATCCTCAGGTGGTGGCCTCTTATGCAGGTGGCATGGTGGAGGCGATGCAGGCCGAGGGTATTGTGGCCACGACCAAACATTTTGTCGGTGACGGAGGAACTTTTTCTGGCGTTGATCGGGGCGATACTCGGTTACCCCTTGACGTACTTATTGACGAGCATGGAGCGGGCTACAAGCCAGCTATTGCTGCGGGAGTACAAACTGTCATGGCGTCTTTCAATAGTTGGAACGGCGAGAAGGTGCACGGCCATAAACAGCTGTTAACCGATGTGCTGCGCGGTGACCTTGGGTTTGACGGATTCGTTGTGAGCGATTGGAACGGCATTGGCGAGGTTGAGGGCTGCGCTGATGATGACTGTCCGCAAGCGATTAATGCCGGTATTGATATGGTCATGGTGCCTGAGGATTGGCTCTCTACCTTGGAGAACCTAGTAGCCCAGGTTCAGTCAGGCGCCATTTCAGAAACAAGAATCGACGAAGCTGTACTGCGCATTTTAAAGATAAAGTTCGAGTCAGGCCTCATGCAGCGTGGCCTGCCATCGGAGGAAGGACGTCCGCTGCGGTCACAGGTAGGTAGTCAAGAGCACCGTGATTTAGCGCGGGACGCTGTACGTAAGTCACTGGTGCTCCTCAAAAACGACAGCCAAATACTGCCACTCGATCCCGCCGGAAACTACTTAGTGGTGGGCAAGGGTGCGGATAACATTGGCATGCAATCGGGTGGCTGGACGATCAGCTGGCAGGGCACTGGCAATACCAATGCAGACTTCCCAACGGGTACCTCGCTGCTCGACGGCTTCATTGAGCAAGTCGCCAAGGCTGGTGGCAAGGTCTACCACAATGAACCGGTGCCAGAGGGTATTGGGGTTGACGCGGTTATTGCTGTTTTTGGTGAGACACCTTACGCAGAAACCCAGGGCGATATCTCTTCGTTAGCATGGCAGCAACCCAATTTTGAGGACCTTGCGCTGCTTAACCAGTATCGAGATTTGCCTATTGTTTCGGTCTTTCTATCGGGTAGACCGCTTTGGGTGAATCGCGAGATCAATGCGTCCACTGCCTTTGTTGCTGCTTGGTTGCCCGGTAGTGAGGGCGCAGGGGTTGCTGATGTTTTATTCAGAAATTCAGACGGCTCGGTGCAGCACGAATTTTTAGGCCGCCTTCCTATGGCCTGGCCGAGCGTCGATATCAATGGCAGCGATAGAGATCTGGCCGTTGTTGATGCCGTATTCCCCCGAGGATATGGTCTGACTTCGGACGTGGCTCAACAAGTTGCGTTGCTTAATGAGGAGCCTAGGGGCAAGCCGCTCTCTCTTGATCATCCCGTGTTTGCCGGTGGAGCACGAGGTCAATGGCGGTTGTACTTGGGCAACAGGCTGGATTGGGCGATTGCAAGCGGCCCCAGAGGCGGAACCACAAAAGATAATCAGTTGTCAGTGTCTGTCATAGACCGCCGTATGCAGGAAGATGCTAGGCGAGTGGAGTGGTTGGGTGATGGCAAACGTTCCAGTCAGGTTTACTTTCGCGCAGACGTTCCTATAAATATTGAGGACATGAGTGCAACCGGTGGGGCGGTTGTCATGGATATTCGTTTGATTCAAAAGCCCGTTGAGCAGGTGAAAATGCGAATGGACTGCACCTGGCCCTGCAACGGCGAGCTCGATGTCACACAACACCTGCGAAGCTTAGAGACAGAGGTTTGGCATCGGCTAGCTATCCCACTGGCTTGCTTTGAAGAGGCGGGTACTGATATGGGTGCTGTGGATGTACCTTTCTTGATGAGTACAACGGGCGTCTTCGTCATGGATCTGGCAGAGGTAACTCTGGTTGAAGAAGTGTCTGACGCAAATTTGTTGAAGTGCCCCACTCAAGAAGTGGCCAGTCTTAAGTAGAGCGGACGTTAAGCTATGTTGTCATCACTCGATATCACCATTGTTGCAATCTACGCCATCGCTTTGTTTGGTTTGGCGCAGTGGGTCTCTCGTGAAAAACCCGGGCACCAGAAAGACGCCTCAGATTATTTTCTTGCGGGCAAGGCCTTACCCTGGTGGGCAATAGGCGCATCGCTTATTGCGGCTAATATTTCTGCGGAACAGATCATCGGTATGTCAGGATCTGGCTATGCCATCGGCCTGGCGATTGCATCTTATGAATGGATGGCCGCCATCACACTGATTCTCGTCGGCAAATTTTTGCTGCCGGTCTTTTTGAAAACCGGCATCTACACCATGCCCCAATTCCTTGAGCAGCGTTACGACCACCGTGTCAGAACCGTGATGGCTAGTTTTTGGCTGGGCGTCTACGTTTTCGTGAATCTAACCTCTATTTTGTGGCTGGGAGCCTTGGCGATTAACACCGTGGCAGGTGTCGATCTGACATTGGGTCTAGTGCTATTAGGGCTCTTTGCGGTGTCGTATTCGCTGTACGGTGGACTCAAAGCCGTTGCACTCACCGATATCGTGCAAGTGGTGCTCTTGGTGGCAGGTGGCCTCATGATCGCGGCGATTCTTTTGGAGAAAGTGTCGGGCGGCACCGGAGTGGTTCAGGGATTCGTGATGCTGATGGATACCGTTCCAGACCGTTTCGATATGATACTGGCTAAAGATCACCCGCATTACATGAGTTTGCCTGGGATCTCGGTTTTGATCGGCGGTATGTGGGTGATGAACGTCTCTTATTGGGGCTTCAATCAATATATTATTCAGCGAGCTCTTGCAGCGAAGAGTGTGAGCGAGGCTCAGAAAGGCATTGCTTTTGCGGCCTTTCTGAAGTTGTTGATGCCTCTTATCGTTGTTTTGCCCGGAATCGCCATGTTTGCACTGAACGCTGATTTGGCGACTCCTGATCAGGCTTACCCCTCCGCCATGGCACTGTTGCCCACGGGCATTAAAGGGTTGGTCTTTGCCGCGCTGCTAGCGGCTATCGTGTCCTCCCTAGCGTCCATGTGTAACAGTATTTCAACAATTTTCACTGTTGATCTCCTGCCGTCGATGGTCTCCGAGTCGTGGCTAGAACGTAACCGTGTCTTCAGTGGTCGCGCGACGGCTCTGGTGGCTATGGTCATTGCAATGGCCGCCGCGCAGCCATTGCTGGGTAATTTTGATCAGGCTTTTCAGTACATTCAGGAGTTCACAGGATTCTTTACGCCGGGCATTGTCGCGATCTTTTTGTTGGGCATGTTCTGGGGCAAAACGACAGCGACCGGTGCTCTGCTAGCGGCGGTGGGTTCGGCCGTTTTGTCTTTGGCAATGAAGCTTCTGTTGCCCATGCTGCCATTCATCGATCGAGTGGGAATTGTGTTCTTGTTGTGTGTCGGCATTGCTGTGGTTTGGTCTTTGGCACGGCCCCAGCCTCAGCCCGGCTACATTGAGCCCTCCGGCGTGAGCTTTTCAACTTCAAACGGCTTCAATGCAGCGGCGATTGTTGTGATCTGCATTCTGGCATTTTTCTATATCACTTGGTGGTAATGTCTTGAGTCGCTTGGTAACACATCTTGTTTGCTTTGTTGCAGCGTTAGCACTGTGTCAGAGTATTTCTGCTGAAAATGAGCAATGTGCGCCGACGCTTATCGAAAATTTTGACGGAGACCTAAATTCAGCCCTGTGGCGTGTTGTCGAAGGCGACGGATGCAACATCGGTTTATGCGGCTGGGGCAACAGTGAACTTCAGCATTATGCAAAAGACGCTGTTCGGGTTGTCGACGGGGCGCTGTCGATTACGGTCGCAGAAAATGATGGTCGCATTACGTCTGGCAAGTTGGTCAGCGAGGACCAATTTAGCCAACAGTATGGTCGGTTTGAAGCACGCATTAGCTTACCCCGTGGACGGGGGCTTTGGCCGGCGTTCTGGATGATGCCTCAGAGCGCTAGCCCATGGCCTCTCGCTGGGGAAATCGACATTATGGAATGGACCGGTAACGAGCCTAATCGTCTTATCGGTGCGGCGCATTTTGGGCCTCTGCCCCCCAACAATGTGCATTACAGTGAAGCGCTGTTGGTACCCACGCCCTGGAATGAAGGCTGGCATGAATTCGCCGTGGAGTGGACCCCTAGTCTGATTCAATGGGAGGTTGATGGCCGAATTCACGGCACTATGACACCTCACAACGCTTTGCCCCATCCGTGGGTATTTGACCAAGTCCCGTTCTACCTTATTCTCAATGTGGCTGTAGGCGGCACTCTGGGCGGTGAGGTTTATGTGCAGGATTTACCCGCGACGATGCTGGTCGACTGGGTTAAGGCATATCCCCTTAACTGCCGTGCCGAAAACCACTGAGGCTTGCTATCTGCCCTGTGAGCCTTAAAAAAAGCCTTTAGGCCAACCCAGTCAACGGTTGTGTTGGCGGGGCCTCACTGAGCCGAGGCACCACCTTCACAGGTACTCCCTCGCATTCTATTTCTTGCTACTTATAGGGCGCTTAAGTATGAGCTAGAATGGCCAAGTAGTAGGATTGAGCGGCGGTAGCTACAACTTACCTTTAGAGGTAAGGTTGGCGCCCTCAGCCCAATTAACCGTCGTTCTCGGCGCTTATGTTTCTCTGTCAAACTCAGGATATTAATCATGAATCAAGCGGCACCTCAGCCTTCAAACTTTCTGGATGACGATGTGCAGTCCATCGAGGCTTTCGATCCAGACCTTTGGAAAGCTATGCGAGCGGAGACGCAGCGGCAAGAGGAGCATATTGAGCTGATTGCGTCAGAGAATTATGCAAGCCCACGTGTGCTGGAGGCACAGGGCTCGGTTTTGACAAACAAATACGCAGAGGGTTATCCCGGAAAACGCTATTACGGTGGCTGCGAGTTTGTCGATGTGGCAGAAGAATTAGCGATTGATCGCGCCAAGCAACTCTTTGGCGCCGCCTATGCGAACGTCCAGCCTCACTCAGGTTCAAGTGCCAACATTGCGGTTTATCACGCACTGTTAGAGCCCGGCGATACGGTTATGGGTATGAGCTTGGCCGACGGCGGACACCTTACTCACGGTGCATCGGTCAATTTTTCTGGGAAAATTTATAAAGCCGTGCAGTACGGCATCGACCACGACACCGGCTTGATAAATTACGATGACTTAATGGAATTGGCGAAGACCCACAAGCCCAAACTCATTATTGGTGGCTTCTCGGCCTACAGCCGCATCATGGATTGGGCAAAGTTTCGCGAGATTGCTGACGCGGTGGGTGCCTATTTGTTGGTGGACATGGCTCACGTTGCGGGTTTAGTGGCCGCGGGAGTTTACCCCTCACCGATGCCCTATGCCGATGTGGTGACTTCGACAACTCATAAAACCCTGCGGGGGCCTCGCAGCGGCATTATTCTGGCTAAAGATGACGAGACACTGCACAAAAAGCTCAATAGTGCGGTATTTCCTGGTGCTCAAGGCGGTCCGCTGATGCATGTAATTGCGGCTAAAGCGGTGGCTTTTAAAGAGGCCATGGAGCCGGACTTTGCTGACTACCAGCGTCAGGTGGTCAAAAATGCCCAGGCGATGGCCGCAACGTTCATGGAGCGTGGGCACAAGATTGTTTCCGGAGGTACCGACAACCACCTTATGCTGTTGGACCTCATTGGTAAGCCCTACACGGGCAAAGACGCCGATGCAGCGCTGGGTGACGCTTACATCACGGTCAATAAAAACGCGGTTCCCAATGATCCACGTTCGCCCTTTGTCACGTCAGGTCTCCGGTTAGGGACACCGGCAATTACCACTCGAGGTTTTTCTGAAACCGACACGTCCCAGTTGACGCACTGGATCTGTGATGTATTGGCGGCTCTGGAAACGGGCACCGGGGATACCGTGATTCCCGAGGTTCGTCAAAAGGTGTTGGAAATTTGCGGCCGCCTGCCCGTGTACTCGCGCTAGAGGTCTGCCGTGCAGTGCCCTTTTTGCACAATTGACGAAACCAAGGTGATTGACTCTCGTCTTGTAGCTGACGGCGGCCAGGTGCGACGTCGGCGTGAATGTCTAGGGTGCAAAGAACGCTTTACCACATACGAGCTTGCCGAGTTGGTTATGCCCCGCATTATCAAACAAAACGGTAGTCGAGAGCCTTTTGACGAAGAGAAACTGCGTGGTGGTTTCTTGAGGGCACTGGAAAAGCGCCCGGTTTCAGTTGAGGAAATCGAAAAGTGGATTACGCACATTAAGCATCAATTGCGTGCCACAGGTGAGCGCGAGCTCCCGTCGAACGAGGTGGGTAGTCATGTTATGGAGGCTCTCAAAGCGATGGACCAAGTCGCCTATGTGCGCTTCGCCTCGGTCTATCGCAGTTTTCAGGATCTTTCAGAATTTAGGGACGCTATTGAAAGTTTGGAGGCGGAACCCCCCGCAGAAACGTGAGCAACTCCCCGGTGCTGCCTTCGGACGCCGCCTTTATGGAGCAAGCTCTCACGGAGGCTCAGAAAGGCCGCTTTTGGGCCGCGCCTAACCCCCATGTGGGCTGTGTCATCGTTAAAGACAATGAAATTCTCGGGAGGGGGTTCACCCAACCTGTGGGCGGTGCTCATGCCGAGATTATGGCACTTGCTGATTGCTCATCACCTGAAGGTGCAACGGCGTACGTCACCCTTGAGCCCTGTGCTCATCAGGGGCGCACTGGCCCCTGTGTTGATGCGCTGATAAATGCCGGCATTGGTCGGGTTGTAGGCGCGCTGGAAGACCCTAATCCCAGCGTTTCCGGAAAGGGCTACGACCGGCTCAGATCTGCCGGTGTTGCAGTCACTCAAGGTGTTTGTGCCGAGGCAGCGGCGACAGAGTCGACAGGCTTTCTATTGCGTATGCAGCGAGGGTGGGGGCGTGTCCGCCTTAAGTTGGGCTGCTCCCTAGACGGTCGTACAGCGATGGCCTCTGGCGAGAGTCAGTGGATTACGGGTTCATTAGCGCGTCAGGATGTGCAGCGTCAGCGCGCTGCCAGCTCGGCCATTATTACGGGTATCGGTACGGTATTGGCCGACGATTGCTCTCTGACGGTTAGAGCCAATGAGCTGGGTTTTGAGGGTGTGGAGTTGGAGAGGGCACTCCACCGGCCACCGACGCGAGTGGTACTCGACAGTAATGGACGCACGCCCAGTGGCGCTCGAGTATTGTCAGCCAACGCCCCAACCCTCGTGATAACCGCGCCTGAAAAGCTGCCTGTAGCCCATGCCTCGCATCGGACAGCGGGGGTTATCCGGGGCGGCCTTGATTTGCGGGGTATACTCAGCGGCTTGGGGGCCGAAGGCGCCAATGAAATTTTGATAGAGAGCGGCCCTTTATTAGCGGCCGCTTTTTTAAAGGAAGGGCTGGTCGATGAGTTGCTCATTTATCAAGCGCCGTTGCTTTTAGGAAGTTCCGCTCGCCCGCTTGCAGATATCGCTTTTTCTGAGTTGAAAGATGGCATCCAATTGGCTTATCGAGAAGTGAGTCGTTTGGGCCCGGATCTGCGTATCATCGCTGCTGTTCTAAAGGAAAACTAAAAACGTGTTTACAGGAATTATTCAAGCCGTCGGAGAGATCGCCGCGATGGAGACCCAAGGCGGCGATCTTCGGTTGCGGGTGCTCACACGGAAGCTTGATCTTAGCGATGTTCAGCTGGGTGACAGCATTGCAACAAGTGGAGTTTGTCTCACCGTCACAGGGTTGCCCGGCGACGGGTATTGGGCAGATGTTTCGATTGAGTCGTTGAATCTGACGACACTCGGTGACCGCAAGCCGGGAGATCACGTCAATCTAGAGAAATCTCTAACCCCCACATCACGCTTGGGTGGCCACATTGTAAGTGGTCACGTTGATGGTGTGGGCACCGTGGTGTCGGTAGCCCGTGAGGGCAGATCTTGGCGCTACGTTATTTCCGCGCCCCAAGAACTCGCGCGCTATATTGCGCACAAGGGCAGCATCACCGTCGACGGCACCAGCTTAACGGTCAACTCGGTTGATGGGTCGGAGTTTGATCTCAACATCATTCCCCAGACTTTTGAGGAGACCGTGTTTGGCGAATACCGTGAAGGTTCTCGTATAAACCTCGAAGTTGACGTGATCGCTCGATACTTAGAACGACTGCTGCAGGGCGACGCTGCCTCGCAAAGTTCAGGACTTTCAATGGACACGTTGCGTGCCTCGGGATTTATTCATGACTAAGACCTTAAACCAGCGAGATCCGGAGGGTCTGATCAGCGACCTTCGGCATGGCAATATGGTGTTGCTGTTGCTTGAAGACAGCAGTGGTGGTGTTACCGGTATCGTAACGGTTGCGGCAGAGCTCTGTGAGGCAAGCCACATCACTTTTATGGCTAGGCAGGCTCGAGGGCTAATTTGTCTGGGGCTCACCCGGGAGCGTTGTGATTACCTCCATTTACCTTTAATGGTTGAAGGCCAAGGTGATACCGCGCCTTTTACCCTTTCCATCGAAGCGACAGAGGGTATTGAGACGGGGATTTCAGCCAAGGACCGGGCGCACACAGTTCGCGTGGCTGTGGCGCCGCAAACTTCTGCGGCAGATTTAGTACAACCCGGGCACATCTTTCCAGTGGCGGCAGAAGAGGGAGGGTTACTCACTCGAGCTGACCGAGCGGAGGCCACCACAGACCTCGCGAGACTGGCAGGCTTGTTTCCTGCCGCGGTGTTTACTGAGGTGTTGGACGAGACGGGCAACATAGCGAGAGGTGACGCTCTTGAGCGGTTCGCGGCGCTTCATGAGCTGCCCGTAGGCAGAGTCTCTGAGCTCATTGACCATCGTCTCACTACAGAGCGCACGATAGAGCGGGTTCGGCAGGGCATGGTTGAAACCACCCACGGTGAGTTTGAACTGACGGTTTACCGGGAGATTCATCAGGGGTCCCTTCATCTGTCGTTGAGTCGGGGGCCTTTGCAAAACGATAAGACAACGGTCGTGCGGGTGCATGTTACTTCGGCGCTACGGGATTTGGTGGGCACGACTCTGCAAGGACAAACTACGTGGCGCTTTGATACCAGTTTGGCTGAAATCGCTGCATCAGAGCGGGGAGTCCTCGTTCTGATATCGAGGCCCGAAACGGCCGAGGCATTATTAGCGAGTGTCGACCGACTGTTGGGCTTGCCGGTAACGGAACACAGCGCAACACAGGCTGGCTATGCCTCTATTGGTTTAGGCGCTCAGATCCTTAACGATCTAGGTGTGGGAAAGATTGAACTGTTGGGTGCGCCACTGAAGTACAATGCCCTTGCCGGGTTTGGACTGGAAGTGGTTAATTTCGTCGCGCCCACGTAATACGCTCGAAATTTTAGGGAGAATCAAATGAGTAGCCAGGGAATACGAACAACCGAAGGCACATTGGGGCCTAACCAAGGGCGCTATGTACTGGTGGTGGCCCGCTGGAACAGTTTCGTTGTCGAGCACCTACTCGAGGGTGCTTTGGACGCACTGCGCCGCCATGGTATCAGCGATGATCAAATGCACATCGTGCGAGTCCCGGGTGCTTTTGAAATTCCGATTGCCTGTCAGAAACTGGCTCAGCGCGATGACTGCGATGCCATTATTGCGCTGGGAGCGGTTATCCGTGGTGGTACCCCTCATTTTGAATATGTCGCCGGGGAATGTACCAAGGGGCTTGCTCAGGTGCAGATGGATACCGGAAAGCCTATTGCGTTTGGTGTACTTACAGTCGACTCGATCGAGCAGGCCGTAGAACGCTCTGGTACCAAGGCGGGTAACAAAGGGGCTGAAGCGGCGATGAGTGCACTGGAAATGGTGAGCTTGGGTAACGCCCTGGGAGCCTGAGGGTAATGTCATCGATAAATGCCCTGGCCGCGCAGCGACGCCGTGCTCGGCACTTTGCACTTCAAGGTCTGTACCAATGGTCAATGACTCAGGCACACCTCGCAGAAATTGAGGCTGAGTTCAGAATCGATAACGACTTTTCCCATGTTGACGGAGAGTATTATCGGGCGCTGCTCACCGGTGTCGTCGGTGATGCTGGTGAGCTGGATAGCACCTTCGAACCGTTACTTGATCGACCTCTCGACGAGCTTGACCCTATTGAGCGCTCCTTGCTGCGCCTGGGCACTTTTGAGCTCAGAGAGCGTATCGATGTGCCTTACAAGGTTGTGATCAATGAATCTGTGGCGCTAGCCAAAAAATTTGGTGCCACAGACAGTTACCGATACATCAACGGCGTGCTCGATAAAGTCGCACGGAATTTCCGTCAGATTGAAATCGATGCCGAAGCCTAATGTAGTACGTCATGGCGGGTCGTGAATTTGAACTGATATATCGTCATCTTGGCATGTTTGGTGCTGGGCCTCAGGTGCGCTTGGGCGTTGGGGACGATGCAGCGGTACTGGCACTTCCTGCTAATTCTGAGTTGGTTGTGTCTTCCGATACCGTGGTCGAGGGCACGCATTTCCCTGAATTTACCTTGCCTGAACACGTGGCTACCCGCGCCGTAGCGGCTGCCGCCAGCGATTTGGCAGCCATGGCTGCAGACCCATTAGCGATGACGCTGGCGTTGACATTACCCGACCCCGACGAGCTCTGGTTGCACAGTTTCAGCCAGGGTTTAGGACGCTGCGTGGAGGCATTGTCTCTGCCACTGGTGGGTGGAGATTTAACGCGTGGGCCACTGTCCGCGACGGTTACCGTCATGGGAAGCGTGCCCAATGGCGGTGCGCTCCCGCGTTCCGGTGCGAGGCCTGGTGATTGGCTTTGTGTGACGCATACATTGGGTGATGCGGCTGCGGGGCTCGCGTTAATTTTGGGCCAGCTGCAAGGCGACGACGAAATCGCTCTTGAGGATGAAGAGTTTCTGGAGTCGAGGTTTTATCGGCCAACGGCGCGCCTTGAGTGGGTGCCCTGGCTGCGTGAGCATGCTCGAGGCGCAATCGATATTTCAGATGGACTTCTCGCCGATGTCGCGCATATGGCGAATGCTTCGGGTTGCGCTTGTGTTATTGATAGCAAAGCCATACCCCTATCACCGGCATTGTCTCGCTTCGATCAGAAGCAGTGTTTAGACTGGGCGTTGGCGGGCGGTGACGATTACGAGCTTGCGGTGGCTGTCCCCCCCAACACGGTTCTGCCCCCGGGTTTGATTCAGGTGGGGGAGTTTCACGAGGGTACAGGCGTGCAGTGTGATTACATTCCAGCGGAGCGAGTGGGCTTCAACCACTTTGGTGCATAAATGCGCAATCAATCACCTACAGTGGGTCAAGTTATGAGATCTCCCGGATTGTTGCTCGCGACGTGGTGGGGTTCGGGGCTGTCACCGCGTGCACCCGGGACCGTAGGTAGTCTCGCGGCTTTACCCTTTTGCTACTTCTGGCTTTTGACCTTGCCCGGCTGGGGCGTTGCAGGCGTTGCTTTGCTCCTATTGCTCTTGGGTGTCTGGGCTGCAGAACAGGCGGGGGAAGCTTGGGGCAAGGTTGATCATGGCGCCATTGTTATCGATGAGGTTTTGGGGCAACTTCTAGCGCTTGCACTCCCTTTTTACGCAATGGGCGCCTCGGCGATAAGCCTCGAATTTCTGTTGGTTGGGTTTATGCTGTTCAGATTATTTGACGTTGCCAAACCTTGGCCTGTCAGTTATTTCGATAACCATTGGAAGTCTGGCTGGGGGGTCATGCTAGACGACGTTGCGGCAGGTGTGTTGGCGGGTTTGGGCGGGATGCTGATTTTACCCTTGCTGCCCTGATCGCTTAATGCTCACGTCTGACCATTGCTACTGCAAGCTCTGATAACGGTTGAGCGCGCTCGCCATAGGGGCTTAGACAAGTCAGAGCCTCGGTTAGTAACTTTTCAGCTTCTTTCCGGGCTCCTTCAAGGCCGAGACAACTAACGTACGTCGATTTTTTTACGGTGACGTCCTTCCCGGCGGTTTTTCCTAGGGTGGTGCTATTTTGGGTAACGTCCAATATGTCGTCCGCCACCTGAAACGCTAGACCAATAGTGCTCGCAAATTGCCCGAGACGTTCTATATCGTGGTCGGTGGCATTAGCACAGATGGCACCGGACAGCACGGCAGCCCTAATCAAGGCGCCTGTTTTCTTTTCATGAATAAGGCGCAGTTGATCAAAGGAAGAGGTTTGCCCTTCAGCGGCCATGTCCAAAGCTTGCCCTCCAACCATGCCACTGAATCCTACGGCGCCCGATATCAGATTGATGAGCTTCAGGCGTTTATCACTGGAGAGTTGATTATCCTCGGCGATCAAGGCAAAAGCGGCAGCTTGCAGTCCATCGCCAATGAGGATTGCCGTTGCCTCATCGTAGACGGTATGAACGGTAGGCTTTCCTCGGCGCAGCGCATCGTTGTCCATGGCCGGCAGGTCGTCGTGCACCAGAGAATAGGTGTGTAGCCATTCAATGGCGGTAGCCGCAGAAGCTGCGCCTGCGTCCTCTGCCCCCGCGCAAAGCATGCGATAACTCGCCATAACCAAACGAGCTCTCAGCTGTTTCCCGCTATTTCCGAGGACATACTGTAAGGCCTCAGCGAGTCTTGGATCATCACAATTGAGAGGAGTCCTGGCAATGGTTACATCATTCATGAATCTATGGGCTGGACTTGACCGTCCTCTGTCACCATGGCGACACGCTGCTCAGCGGCATCAAGCACCTTGCTAGCCGCCGTTACAAGGGCCATGCCTTGTTCATAAAAAGTGAGCGATTCCTCAAGAGACACGTCGGGGTCTTCCAGTTTCTCCACGATATTGGCGAGTGTGTCCATCTGTTCTTTGAGTGACTGAGAGGCGTCGTTTGTGTTCGCGGCTTTCGGCAAGGCCTAGCTCCTGATAGTTATATTCCTATGGTGTTTCCCTTGACGCAGCAGGGACTAGACAATGTTTGTAAGTGCTTCTACTGCAGTCGTTGTTAAGGTCCCTGCATCAATGATGTCTCCGCTGGTAAGCCCAGCTGCTCTGCGATTTTCGGTCTGGCTACCGTGATGGATAAATGCATCGGGTATGGCGATATGGCGAACTTCAACGTCAACATTCGCGCCGGACAGAAACTCTGCAACAGCACTGCCTGCGCCTCCAGCCAGTGCATTCTCCTCTACGGTAATCAACCGATCATGGGATTGTGCAACCTGCAGTAGCAGGGCTTCATCAAGGGGTTTGGCCCAGCGCATGTCTATGAGCGTTGCCTGCAAGGCTCTGGCGGCAATTTCCGCTTCCTCTAGCAACACGCCAAAGTTGAGAATTGCCACCCTGTGGCCTGTCCTAAGGGTTACGGCCTCGCCGATGGGCAGCGCAGTCATTTCATTCTCAATCAGGGCGCCGGTTCCGGCTCCCCTGGGATAACGAATTGCCGCTGGGCCTGTGTGTTGGTAGGCGGTATGGAGCAATTGGCGGCACTCGTTTTCGTTAGAGGGGCAAGCAATGATCATATTGGGAATGCACCTCAGATAACTGAGGTCGTAAACGCCGTGGTGGGTTGCACCGTCTTGCCCAACCAACCCTCCGCGGTCAATAGCAAAGGTTACGTCTAAATTTTGCAGAGCAACATCGTGTATGAGCTGATCGTAGGCTCTTTGCAAAAAGGTGGAGTAGATCGCCACGACAGGTTTAAGCCCGTCACAAGCCATGCCCGCAGCAAGAGTAACGGCATGCTGCTCGGCAATGGCAACGTCGTGGTAACGGTCTGGATACTCTTGGGAAAAACGCACCATGCCAGAACCCTCACACATTGCGGGGGTAATGCCGATCAAACGACTGTCGACTGCTGCGGTGTCACACAACCAACGGCCGAATACATCCTGATACTTTGGGGGCGAAGGTTTGTTGTTTCCGGCAGCCTCGGGGTTGGCTTCAATTTTATTGATGGCATGGTAACCAACGGGATCACTCTCTGCCGGACTGAAGCCTTTGCCTTTGACGGTCCGAATGTGAAGTAACTGGGGCCCCTTGAGCTCTATCATCGCCTCGAGTGTTTGCACTAACTGGGGTAAGTCGTGACCGTCCAATGGTCCCACGTAGTTAAAGCCCAGTTCTTCAAACAGCATGCCCGGGGCTACTAAGCTCTTCATTTGCTCCTCAGTCTTTTTAGCAAAATCCCAGGCAGTTCTCACATGTTCGAGAATGCGTTTGGAGCCCTCCCGAAGGGCAATATAGGTGGGGCTTGCCCAAATTTTTGCAAAGTAGGTGGCTAAGCCCCCGGTATTGTGGCCAATAGACATTTGGTTATCGTTAAGTATGACCAGCATATTGGGTCGCACGTGTCCCGCATGTGCAAGGGCTTCAAAGGCCATGCCTCCAGTGATGGCTCCGTCGCCTATAACCGCCACCACTTTGCGTTCTAGCCCTTGTCGATGAGCTGCAATGGCCATTCCCATGGCGGCAGAAATACTTGTAGAACTGTGTCCAACCCCAAAGGTATCGAAATTACTTTCACTGCGTTTTGGGAATCCAGATAGCCCCTCAGCTTGTCGGATAGTCGCAAGTCGCTCCATGCGTCCGGTGAGAATTTTATGGGGGTAGGTTTGGTGGCCCACATCCCAAACGATCCTGTCCTCAGGTGTGTTCAGCACGTGGTGTAACGCTATTGACAGCTCTACTACCCCAAGCCCCGCGCCAAAGTGGCCGCCGGTTTGGCTGACGCTGAACAACATATATTGGCGCACTTCATCGGCTAGGGTTCGTAAGTCGTCCTCTCCCATGGATCTGAGCACGCCCAAGTCTGAGTTGATCTGCTCAAGGAGTGGTGTGACGGGTTTGACGGTGGGGAACGTTGTGGTCATTTTACGATGATACCCTATCTGCCGGCCTTCCAGTGGTGGGTTTGGAGATGCCGGCATAACCCAGTAATGCCCCTTGGAGGCGGTTACAGCCCTGCTTGCCCAGTGTCCGTCCATCAGGCCAAAACAGTAGCGGATTAACCTCGCCCTGGTCGTCAGCAAGCAGCGTGTTAATGTCCAACATGCTCGTGCCAGACTTGCTTTCTACCCATCTCGTCAGACGTCGCTCAAAATTTCTTAGCGCTTCGGCTTCACGCCTTAGTGCAGGTGTTATTGTCGGCGGAACTACGACCAAGCTCGGCGACACGCTCCAATAAGCGCGTAGGGCATCAATTTCATCGAGTGCGTTAAACGTCGACTCTGACTTTGCCAAGCCGTCGCTGTCATCAAGGAACAGCACAGTAGTAACAGGGCGGTAGTGTGCCACCGTGCGCTCAAAACATTTGGCTACGGTAGTGGGGGTAAACAGGGGTGAGGCTTTGACGCGCAGTTGGCTAGGCTCAAATTTTTGTGCTGAACGCCGTTTCCACTCAGAGAGTACCGAGCCACCAATGATCAGCGTGTATGAATCTTTGCTGACTCTAATTTGGTCCGTTTCTTCCAGAAAGATTCGCACTTTTTCGCAGGATGTTTCAGAGGTCTGCCGCTTAAAGTCAGTCGTTGTCAAAATAACAGCGATAGGCGGCAACGCGAGGATGAGTATAAGCAGCCACGAGAAGCGCATAGATTCGTCTTCAGAATAAAGCTGCTGTTTCATAGGCCCCCTGTGTTTTTTTAATTAGGCCCTAAAAGGCATAAAAAAACACTAATAAGTGGCTAATATTGCCATTTATTTGAGATAAATGTTTAGACCTGCGCTAAAGTTTTAGCCAGCGGAGGCAAAGATAAGCGATATGCTGTACCAAAGAAAAATTTCCAAGGGCGATGCGTTGTCAGCGAAGCTGGGGTTTCAGCTTCAGACCACCCGTTATGTTTTGGCAGGCACCCAAATGTTGGGTGTTTGTGGCGGCATGTTTTTACTTTGGTACCAGTCTGTTCCTTTGCCCACGCCAGCTTGGGGCGTTGGGATGTTGATCTTATCTTTCATTCAGTCCCTGCACATGAGCCAAGCACTAGAAAGTCAGCGCCACATCACGGCGGTAGGTCCGGTGCTCAGGGAGCTGCTTGTTTCGGCGGCAATAGGCGGTTTTGCGTGGTCTGCTACGGTAATCTGGATGGGTGAACACCTGTCAGACGAGGTGCTGTATGCGCTGGTTATGATTATGGTGATCATTACGGTTGCTACGGTGGCTGCGACCGCGGTAGTGCGAGAGTTTTATCTCGTTTGGCTGTGCTCTTCGCTCATACCGGTTGCTTGTTGGCTGGCTTGGACTGCTGATGCTAGGCCTTTTAACCTTATTTTTGCTGCCGTACTTTGGGGCTTGGCGATCCTCATGGCGGTTTTAAGTTACGGAATAAGTCGGTCTTTCACACAAATGGTTGAGTCAGGCCTTGAGCGTGAAGCCATGGCTAAGGACATGGCAGGATTTTCGGAAACACTGCGGGCTAAGAATACCCAGCTTCAAGAAGCCCGGAAGCAACTTGCAGACCTTGCAAAACTTGATGAGTTAACAGGTCTTCGCAACCGGCGGGGGGCGGACAAGGCTTTCGATATGGAGGTCAGTCGCGCGCAACGTGGCGGCAGTCCGATCGCCGTCATTATGATCGACGTCGATCATTTTAAAGCCTACAACGATACCTATGGCCATCCTGCTGGAGATGACGTCCTCAAGCGAATAGCGGGAGTCCTGCGGTCTGTAACTGCGCGCGCCGGGGAGCTGGCTATTCGGATGGGGGGAGAAGAATTTTTGCTTTTGCTGCCCGGGGCGAATCAGGCTGACGCGCTGGTTGCGGGTGAGAGAATACGAACTAGGATCATGTCTCTGGAAATTGAACACTCTGCGTCTCCCTCAGGCTCGATAGTCACTGTGTCTCAAGGGGTTGTGGCCTGTATCCCCTCTATGACCACTGAGTTCAAGCAACTTCTTGAGGCGGCTGATAAAGCCCTCTATTCCAGCAAGGAAGGGGGTCGCAATACGGTAACGCTCTCGCCTTTCAGGCCTTAGTCATCTTCTGAGGCTGGGCCGCCGCCGCGCCGCAGGCGACTGATCTGTCGTCGCTCATGTTTGTCCGGACGGTGGTTAGGTTTATTGAGGCCTCCCGCGGCACGGCGCAGCAGCGCCTCTTTTTCTCTCCGTGCAACACTCTCTTCGGATTCTTCATACAATGCCTGAGCAACTGCGGCGGGGCCTCGCTGGTCGCTTAGGCTGCGTATTGTGATCTCTTTTTCATCCCAACCTTGCCGTATTGTCAGTCGGTCACCGATGGCAATTTCTCGACTGACTTTTACTCGCTGTCCATCAAGTTGCACCTTGCCACCTTCGATGGCGGCCTTGGCGAGGCTGCGGGTTTTAAAAAAACGCGCAGCCCAAAGCCATTTATCGACGCGCACTTTGGCGGTTTTGGTTTGTTTATCCGTCAAAATGGGGCAATCCTTCAAATAGCTCGTTGAAGTGGTGTACGGCTGGGTAACGTGTCTCCATGCGTTGGCGTTGACTGCTGTCGGGTTGGCGCAGCGTAATTAGGTGCGCTACGCCATAAATCTCTGCCGATGCCAGCACTGGTTCGGAGTCATCAATAAACAAAGTACGCTGCGGTTCAAATGCGCAAGCAGCTTGAAGCTCTTGCCAAAACGCTTGGTACTCTTTGGGTGCATTGAAACTGTGGGAGGTAAAAATTTTATCCAACCAAGGCTCGAGATGTACTTGCTCTAACTTAATCCGCAGGGTGTCTGGATGGGCATTAGTGATCAAAACAACCTCACAGTGACTCGCGCGTAACCTGCGCAGAAAATTTTCGGCTTCCGGCCGCCAGCCGATGTTGGCGGCGTGCTGTCGTTTTAATTGTGCAATATCGAAACCAACAACGTTGGACCAAAAATCAAGGCAGTACCAATTAAGATGCCCCCTTTCCCGTGCATGAATAGGGTTGAGGTAGGCCTTCGCCGCCTCAAGATCGATGCCCTGAATTTGGGCGTAGGTGGCTGGAACGATCTCGGTCCAGAATTCGGTATCGAAGCGAAGATCTAGCAAGGTACCGTCCATATCAAGCAGCACCGTATCAATGTTTGACCAGTCCACGCCCAGAACAGATTTATCGTTATGCACACTCAGTGCCATGGCAATGTTACCCTTTCATGCAATGGATATATTAAAACACGCGTTACCACCCCCCCCGGCGTTACCCGCAGGTTTTGAGGCCTTGCCTCACGATTTAACAGCGAAACTGCTGTCACTTTTGGCCCGAACCTCCGAAGCCTTGGTAGGTTACTACCAAGACACCGAATCTGTATCAGTGGACCGAAAGGCAGATCGCAGCCCGGTGACCACAGCTGACCACAGCGCCCATGCAATTTTGGCTCAGGGGCTGGCAGAGTTGACGCCCGGTATCCCCTTCTTATCTGAGGAATCTTCGCCTGAAGAGATACGAGACCGGCATAACTGGCGGATTTGCTGGATGGTCGATCCTTTAGATGGTACCCGGGAGTTTTTGGAGCGCACGGGGGAATTCACCGTAAATGTTGCCCTGATAGTTGATCAGAGGCCTATTTTGGGATTCATCGCGCAGCCCCTCGAGAAACAATGTTATCTGGGTATACCGGGGTCAGGGTTGTGGCGCTGTGCAGGTGATGATTTTGACCGGCTCTCTGCGCTGGCCCCAAGTGCTATGCAGGGCGAAAGTATCCGCATGTTGGCCAGTCAGAGACACAGCCCTAAACGTGTTGCAGCGCTAACTGAGCGGTTGGCCGGCTCGGGTCTGCCCGTTAAGCGAGTTAACGCCGGCAGCGCCCTGAAGTTTTTTGCCCTCGTCGACGGGCGGGCCGATATTTATCCTCGCAGTTCACCCTGTTATGAATGGGACGTAGCCGCTGGCGATGCATTGGTTCGAGCCGCTGGGGGTGAGGTTTTGTCCGAACTGGGATTGCCTTTGGCCTATAATAATCGTGACACACTCTTGGTACACTACTTCGTTGCAGCGGCACCTTCTGGGTTGCCTTTGCTCCCCTTGCTTGAAGGGGCGCACGATTTATTTAATGAGTCACGCGATGTGCATGCGTCCAATGTTGTAGAGGACCCGGGTAATGGCTAACGAGAACGAGCCTGCTGAAAACGACGCCGCTAATGAGGAGATGACTCCGGCTATGCGTCTGATGGTGCTGCAGTCCAAGCACCGTGGGCTCGATCAAAAAATCTCTGAATTACAGCTGCAGTCCTACCACAACCAACTTCTTATCCAGCGGCTCAAGAAAGAAAAGCTCAGATTGAGAGATGCCATTGAGCGCATCAAGGACGAAATGATCCCTGATCTCAATGCCTGATACTAATACCTGAAGGTTTCAGCACAAAATTGACCCCTCGTGGGTGAGTAGCCATTCTTTGCGATCCAAACCTCCGGCAAACCCCGTGAGATCACCGCTGCTGCCCACAATGCGGTGGCAGGGCAGTATCAGAGAGATGGGATTGCGACCCACCGCGCTGCCAACGGCTCTCGGGGCGGTAGGGGGATCCAGTCTTTGGGCGAGCTGTCCGTAACTCAGAGTCTGGCCAAAAGAAACATCTATCAATCGTTGCCAAACGCGTTGCTGAAAGGCCGTGCCCGTCGGTGCCACTGGTATATCAAACGCGGTTAGTCGCCCATCAAAGTAAGCCTGAAGTTGTCTTGCGCATTCATCGAGTAGCGCACAGGAACGAATCGATGCCGTTGTGACGACGTTGTCAAGATGCCAGCCAACACTCTCGACGGCATGAGCGCTACCGGTAATGGTTAAAGGCCCCAGCGGGCTGCTTGTTTGGGTACGGTAAGCGGCGGATTCGGCCATTCTTTATTGATCTCCTGAGTCGCTGGCGTGTGCGGCAAAACCGGCTCCCGCTTGAGCGTAAAGATTAAAGGCTGAAATGCCTAAGGAACGCAGTTGCTCAGAATGCTCTTCATGTCTTACCACTGACGCAATGTCACCGGCATACCCCATGGATCGAATGAGTTCAGCGACCATGATATTTTCAGGGTGGTTAGTGAGAGCGAGCATAATGACCTCCACCTCTTTAAGGTTTATGCGTACCCAAAAGTCTGGATCGGAGGCATCGGCGCAGATAACCCGGCGTTGCTCTAGTTGGTGGTGGGTAACCTTTTCTAGAGAGGTTTCTACGCCCAATACTGCTTCACCCAAGCGAGGTGCTAGAGCCTCATAAGCGCCGGTCCCCACTCGACCCATTCCCAAGATAAGGGTGTTGACGTGATCGGTGGGTTCGTAGGTATCCATTAATTGCATCGACCTATGACTCAGAAGCTGATTGCGGTATTTTCTGTAAAAACCATGGGACGCTTTACTCATTGGTGCAGCCAGTAAAAAGCTGATGGCGAGAGCAATTGAAAGTGTGGAACTCCAAACGGGAGCGACCCAACCCAATCCTGCGGCCACTGCGATAACGATGAGTCCAAACTCACTGTGGTTAGATAGTACGGTTGAGGCTAAAACAGCAGACCTCGGCGTGGTGTGCAGGCGTGTCATCAAGAAGAAGTACAGTAAAGGCTTGGCCACAGAGACCAGGCCTAAAACTACCGCTACACCAATAAGTAGCGCTGGAGGCCAGCCCCCGAGGCCAATGGATAAGAAAAAACCGACCAAAAACAGATCCTTGAGTTGAATAAGATTTGCAGCAAGGGCTTTAGTTTTTTGTTCTCCCGCCAGCATTGCGCCAATCAGTAAAGCACCGAGGTCGCCTTTTAATCCGACAACTTCCGATATTTCAGCAGCACCAATGGCCAGTGCTAATCCCAGCAGCGTCAGTAATTCGCCGTAGCCACTTACCGATAGGAGCTTGAGGATCAATGGTCTTGCGGGAATGATGAGCAGTAAACCCAAGGCGTAAATGCTGGGCACTTTTCCTGCCGTAACAGCCAGGAAGCTCACGGCTATCAGATCTTGAACAACTAATATGCCAATGGCGAGAATTGCATGATTAGACTGAAGTTCACCACGCTCCTGCAGGGTTTGGATGACAAATACCGTGCTTGAAAAGGTGAGAGCGAAGGCGACAACAGCCGCTCCAGTCATTGACAAGTTTAGCGCAGGGAACGCTTGTGCGAGTCCAATCAGCAGCAGTAGCAGAAAGCCTTGAGAGACCACCATGTGAACAAGTGTTGTTCCCCACACGTTGAGTTTGAGGAGCGCTCTGACATCTAACTTGAGTCCGATACTAAAAAGCAGCAGCGTAATACCCAAGTTGGCCAGTTGTTCCAACCAGCTGCCGGCGGTTACACCAATTTCATGAAGGACGAAGCCAGCAGTGAGATAGCCTATCAAAGCCGGTAGCCCCAGCGTTCGGCTTGCTAAACCGCATAGCAAGGCGATCAAAATGATGAGAGGTTGTGAAAAATCAGCCATTAAGAGTTACTGTACCATTCACCGGGCAGTTATCAGGGCGAGCGCCGCCGTGGTAACGAGACAAACCTCTATGATGGCCATCGCCCCAGGAAGATCTGTTGTCGCTGTGACGCTATCAAGCCCAGCCAATGCCACTATCAGCGTCAAAAACAGGCTCAGCCTTGCGGTGCCCATCAGGCCGATACCCAAAAGTAACAAAACCACGCCGCGTCCCGCCTCCAAAAGACTGGCTTCTGAGAGTGGTACCAGCCAAAGATTCCCCACGGCCAGACAGCCGGCTAAAATTGCCAGAGCTGTTGCGCAGTGGCGTGATACGCGACCGAAACCCAAATTGATGACGTGCTGATTTTGGCCGGCGCTAGTTGGCGGTACGCTGCTGCTCAAGGGTAATTTGGCCTTATTCATGGTCTATAGCTTAGACTGACTTGGGCTCGGAGTCAGTGGTCAATATCAACGTGGAGTTTTGATGGTCGATACCCCTAAAGTTTTAGGCAATGGTTTGCTATCTGATGCTGCGATACGTGCAAATATCTCGGGTTCGGACGTCAGCGGGCTGCGTATTGAGGTCGAAGGGACGTTGGATTCCACCAATGCCGCTTTAAAACGCAGGGCTATCTCTGAGGATATTCATGGCTTAGCCTTATTTGCAGAAACACAAACAGCGGGTCGCGGCAGACTGGGTCGGCTCTGGGTCAGTCCTCCTAAAAGCAATATTTATTTGTCATTGGGTTGGCGCATAGGTCTTGAACCCGCTGATTTGGCTGGACTGAGCCTTGCCGTAGGGTGTGCTATTGGCGAAGGGTTAGATCGTGAGTTTGGGCTAAACATGCAGCTTAAATGGCCCAACGATCTGTATTTGGCGGGTAAAAAATGTGGGGGTGTCTTAATTGATCTTGTGCAGTCGACGAATCAGGATTGGATCGTCATTGTGGGGGTAGGGCTTAACGTTGCGATGCCAAAATTAGGGACTGTCGAGATTGATCAACCTTGGACTGACCTGAGCTCCCATTCTACGGTAAAGGTGTCACGTCATGAGGTGGGGGGGCGAATTCTTGAGGCCGTGGTGCCACTGCTGTCGAGCTGGCAAGTCGGCTCCTTCGGCCAGTGGCGTGAATCGTGGTCTCAAAGAGATCTTATGGCGGGACGACAAATTAGCGTCCAGCAAGGAGGCCATGCTATTGCAGGGCGGGCTGACGGTGTGGATTTTTCCGGTGCACTGCGGGTCGTAACCAATGAAGGCTTAACCGTGGTGCAATCGGGAGAGGCGTCAATGTTGCGCGGTGAAACGCTATGAGCAAGTTATTAATTGACGTGGGTAATAGCTCGGCTAAGTGGGCCGTAGTCGATGGTTACAATTTTGACGCGCAGCGGCACAGTGGCAGCGCCTCTGCGTTGGCAGCAGTCTTGCGGGCTGAGGTACAAGATAGAACTTCCGTTTGGATTGCCAGTGTTAGAGGCGCACAGTTTGATCAGGCTCTGGTGTCTGAGCTGCAAGCCTTGGGGTTTTCTGAGGTGCATATTTGCGGCACCGCACAGCATGAAGACGGGCTGCTTAACAGTTACGAAGAGCCATCACGTATGGGTGCCGATCGTTGGTTTGCCATGCTCGGTGCCAGAGCTTACCAGCTCGGTCCACTGCTCGTGATTGATGTAGGAAGTGCTGTCACCTGTGATTTGGTCGCGACGGACGGGCGCCATCTTGGGGGTTATATCTTTCCGGGGCCGGCACTAATGGAAGCGGCGCTCCAGTCGAGCACCCAAAAGGTGCGGTACACCGATAGCCTTGAACCCTCGATTGTGCCAGGCCAAAGCACTGCCGAGTGTGTGGCTTCCGGCATCTCAATTGCAGTGGTGGGCGCAGTAAAACAAGTTTGTGAGCAGTACCCAGATCACCACATTATTTTAACGGGTGGTGGAGCCGCCCGGCTTCAGGCTCTGGGTCTGGTCGGAGACTGGCGACCTGATTTAGTGCTTGAGGGACTGTTAAGACGAGCCCAAGGCACGGATGTGGCTTTTACCACTTGACCCGAGGGGTTGCGATCAGCACAATCTGCGCCCTGGATCGAGAAAGCGGATTCGGGACACGCGTTAGGCTGGCGTAGCTCAGTAGGTAGAGCAGCTGATTTGTAATCAGCCGGTCGGGGGTTCGATTCCTCTCGCCAGCTCCATTCTTTTTTTAGACCCCTTTTAAATCCTTGCAAACACCAGGTTTCGGCTTAGGTGTGGCCTGCTGTTGGACGCTTGTGGGACACACGGCTCCCTGCTACCACGCCCTTGTTATTTCTTCATCAAAAAGCCCCTTTCTCGGCGCTTCCAATCGGCTGTATCTAGCTAGGGGGCGTGAGGGCAATCGGGGCTAGGCGAAAAATAGGAGCTATTAAGATTTGCCAAGCCCGTTTAGTAACGAGCTTTTTCCCAAGCAGAGCTTTCCAGCGGGTGCCAGAGAGCTCGCCTTGCTGTTCGAGAAGTGATGGGTGTTTATTAAAAAGCATTGCTGATTTGACCTTATATTTCGAACTCGTATTTCGATTTAGTCTCGCGGGCCTTTTGGTAATGCCCTGTGAGTTCGACAGACACCGGAGCCGACCAAAGTACGCCTGCTGGTGCTAACGTAACGGGGAAATATCCTGTCCCCCCAGTGATCGACCCGTATGCGAGAAGCTCCTCTGGAACGAGTGCTTCCAGTGTGAAGAACCCGCTTACGGGAACTGGAGCCAACCTCATGGGGTATTCACAGTGCACAGCCTTTAGTCCTAAATCTTCGGCATAGGACGCCTCTCCCACCGCAGGCGCTTGGGTGAGCTGGGCAATTATGGTGTCACCAGTTACGAGGTGTATAAGGTAAAGCATGGTTCTCTCCTTGGCTCAGTTCACAGCCATCCATGGCTGACCTAGATCCTTCCTTGAATACTAAGCATCCTGTATAGGCAGAGGTTGGTGCTGGGCTTAAAGCGTCAACCTCTGTGCTGATTCCGCCTATGATGAAAAACGGCTGCCTATGACTGGGTCGCTAGGCCGTAACCTATAGCCACATCTCAGTAAGTTTTGATCCCGCTTTTCGAGAGGGCGGGGAAGAAGGCTGACGCTGTTTTTTGGCTCCCCGTCAATGACTGTGGTAGAACCTGAATCATCAGACGTGATGAGACTTTGGAGGAGGCGGGTATGTCGCCGCAATTTCAGTATCGTGAGGCTGCGTTGCCGGACCTAAAGGGAGTGGCCTCCCTATTTGATGCTTACCGGCAATTCTATAGCTGTGAACCCGCCCTAGAGTCTGCTGAAGCTTGGCTTAGCACCAACTTCACCGATCGCCGGTCGACTGTTTTTGTCGCTGAGGATGAGGCTGCAAACTTGGTGGGGTTTACCCAACTGTATCCCGCGCTGTGCTCGGTAGATTTAGTACGCTATTTCGTGTTGTATGATCTTTATGTCGACCAGTCACACAGAAGAATGGGGCTGGGTCGTGGGCTAATGGCCGCGGCACAAAGCTGGGCACTAGCGGCTGGGGGTGCGCGAATCGAATTGGAAACCGCGCGCAATAATGTGGGCGCTCAAGCGCTTTATGAGACGTTGGGTTACGAAAAAGATGATGTGTTCTACAAGTACAGCTTGGAGCTTAAGTAGGACTTTATGTCGCGATTTGATACCACTAGCGTAAATTAAGGTTGTTAGTTTACTGTTTTCTAATTAAATCCGAGGAAGTTAGAGCGATGCGTAAACTCAATGTGTGGATGATAAGCCTTCTGTTACTGTCAGGTGGAACTTGGGCATTGGCAGATCAAGACAGGCGCGAATCGACGTGACGAGCGGGGTCGCTCAGATGAGCGTCAAGATCGACGCGATTGTCGTCAGGATGAAGGTCGTGTGGGTAAGGACAAGCGTGAGTGTAAACAGGACGAAGTTCGTGATGGTCCACGAGGCAATCGATAAGTCCTTTTGGGCAGATTTCAGTCTGCCCAAAACCTAAAACCTTCAGGTACAATCCGCGTCCTCATTAATTGATGGAGAAGCCCTATGGACCTGACAAATAAAGTAATTGCGGTTACCGGTGGGGCGCAGGGCCTTGGCTTTGCGATGGCCACAGGCATTGCTGAGCGCGGTGCTCGCCTTGCCTTAATCGATATGAATGCGGAGCCGTTAGAGCAGGCGGCTGCGAGCCTTCGAGAGTTGGGGGTCGAGGTTGCCACCTTTGTCGCCAACGTTGCCGATGAAGACAGCGTAATTGCGGCCTTCGACGGCATTATTGATCAATTCGGAACGCTGCAGGGCCTCATCAACAACGCAGGTATCACTCGCGATGGATTGATGCTCAAGGTTAAAGACGGTGAAGTCACCGATCGAATGAGCCTGTCTCAGTGGCAGATGGTGATCGATGTGAATCTGACCGGTGTCTTTCTCTGTGGTCGTGAAGCGGCGACACGCATGATTCAGGCCCAGTCTGAGGGTGTGATCATCAACATCTCTAGCATCTCTCGTGCAGGAAACTTTGGCCAGACCAATTACTCGGCCACCAAGGCAGGTGTTGCGGCCATGGCGGTCACCTGGGCCAAGGAGCTAGCGCGCCACAATATACGCACCGGCGCTATTGCACCTGGGTTTATGGCTACCGAAATGGTTGCCAGCATGAAGCCCGAAGCGTTAGAGAAAATGGCTTCAGGTATTCCTCTTAAGCGGTTGGGTGAACCTGCTGAAATCGCTCAAATGGCGGTCGCCATTCTTGAAAACGATTATATTTCAGGACGGGTTTTTGAGGTGGATGGGGGGCTGAGGTGGTAGCCGAAGAAAGTAGGTGATAGCAACTAAAGCGCTCCTAGTTCGAGGCACTCCAAGCATTGATCCCAGACTATATTAACGTTTTAATTAGGCAGACCATATACACACGCCATCTGGATCTTCGACTTGGATGCCAAAGTAGTCCTTCGCCGCGGCCTTGGCGGCTTGCACCGCTACTAGCTCACTGTTGTAGGAGCCGAGTTCTTCCCAAGTCACAGATATTTTGTCTCGAAGAAACTTCACCTTATACATTGAGTATCACCTCACGTTGTAACTGGACCCTCGATTCTTCACACATTATGCCCGCTTAATCAAATAGGGGAGTCAGTGATAGCCTGACAAAGTTCAATATGCTCGCAAAATTGTCGAATGCTTGCCGTTCTGTGAAAAATGCTAAAAAGCGGATCTATAGGTGGTCGATGACAATGATACTAACATTGTCAGTGGCTTGTCGATCAAGCGACAGGTCCAGCAGTTGTTGAGCAGCAGGTTCGGGCCCCTGCCGACGGTTGAGCACAGATTCAATTTCCCAATCGGGCACAACTTTGTTGAGTCCATCAGAACATAAACAAAATCTGTCACCCGGATGAGTTTTATCTTCGCGCCGCTCGGGAGTAAAAACGCTCGCCCCCACAGCAGTAGTCAGTGCTTCGGCATCTTGAGCGCTGCGCGCATCCTCACGATTGAATCCCTGCGCACGAACCAGTTCATTAGCGACGGTATGGTCTGTAGTAAGCTGAGTTAACTGGCCTTCTCGCAATCGGTAGGCCCGGCTATCTCCGGCCCAAAAAATGCCTAGGTTATTGCCGTCGATAACCATAACAACAACAGTGCTGCCGATGATCGTCTGTTCAGATATCTCTTGCGCCTTGGAAATCAGGAGCTGACTAGTTTGCTCGAGAACTCGTTGAATACTGTTAAGTTGCCCGCCAACATGGGCTTCGTGGGCCAGGGTCATATCGAGTAAGGATGAAATTACTGCCTGACTGGCGTAGTCACCGCGTGCGTGGCCTCCCATGCCGTCGGCAACCGCCCACAGTCCTTGCCCCGGAAGGCTAACAACTGCATCTTCATTGTGGTCGCGTACCATGCCGGTGTGGCAAAGTTCGTAAGATTGGATTTTCAAAGGCTTCATAGATCTAAACGCTGTCCGTGCGGTCAATCACATACCATCCCTGCTCACTCCACGAGCCACTGATCATTGCTGAAAACTGTTGGGTATCCGGGAGCTGACGAGTCAGTAGCACTGAAGGGTGTAGCGATTGAGACCCGAGTCCCCACCACATTGCATAGGTTCCCAATTGATGGCTGAGCATTTGATCGGAGAGATGAGCTGTGAAAAAGCCACTGGGACTGCCGAAGCCCTGATAGCACCAGCTCTCACCAAAACCGAGTTCAGGGCTCCGGGGTAGGGGTTCGCCTAGTTCGGGTTCATCGATGGCATTTACAGCCTCGAGGATCGATTCCACTGGCCGTGTTGCCGCCTCAAATGTATCTAGGATTTCCTTTTCTATCGCGCGCATCCAGGGCTCAGAGCGCATCGCGAGTAAAAAAGGATTGGTGGCTGTTGGGTACTCCCTAGCAAAGGTCACCGGAAAGGTTCGACCCACGCTATCAGAGCTTGGTGAAATACATCCAAGCCAGCAAGTATCACCGATAACACCAGGCGCCAGCACAAAGCGCCAAATTGGACTGGTGAGAAAAACATCGTTCCAGTGTTCCTGCAGTATTTTTTTGCTGGCTTCTAAACCACTTTGTAGCCAAGCGTCCCACTGGTGGACGAACACTTGGGATAGACCCCTGCTAATAAAGTCTCCGTGAGAAGGCAGCTTCCCATAAACGCCAGTCTTTATATTGGAACTCACAGGCCTAAAAGCTCTTGATACACGAGAAATTGGCAAAGACATCCTTAGCAAACGGATTTTCTATCCCTTGAGATTTAATCTGCCAAGTGGTTTTGCGTCCTTTGAACACGAGTGTGAAATTAATGTTTTCCGAGGACACCGAGGTGCGTTGTGTCTGATCTAAGAAGCGAAACAGGCTCCATTGTCCACGAGTGGTCTGTGCAATGGCCTCAGCGCTGTCGTCCTTGAATTCAAATCGAACCGCCGACTCAACGCCGGTCTGGGCTGGCCACTTGACGGGAAAAACCCGAGCTGGCCCATGGCGATATTGAAAAGCTTCCTGATCAATTTCAAGGCTCACTCGTCTTACGTTGGCATCGAGATAAACGGGTGATAAGCCGAAGCTAATACTGGGATCAGGCGCACCACCGGCAAAAAATGCCCGACGAATCCGATCGGCACGTCTGAGTTGTGTCAAAGCTGCGGTAGAGAACGTGGTATCAATACCGGGGAAGTTTTGCCAGCTCCAGCGGCGACCCTTGTTGGCAATAAAGCTATCTAGGTGGTCTTTTTGAAAGCTTGCAATTAGGCCATTAGGCCCAAAAAGCTTAGCGAAGTCACTGAGTGTAATTTCGCGACTGCTTTGAGCACTAAACGGATAGCGACCCGATGCGGCCTGGCTACAAAATCCTGCGACATCCGATGCCCAAGCCTTGTTGATGCCCAGCCGGAGTTCGCCAAAAACAGCACCGCGGCTGTTGTTGGCAATTTCAGTGAGCCAACGATTGAGTGGCGGCGCGGTGTCTCGAGCTTGCAGTTGTAGCTGCAGAATTTGGTCGGAATCAAAGAGGCCGCTGAGCCGAGTATCGGCATCATTGAGTAGCCCACTTGATAATAGATCAAACTCCTTATAAACGTCGTTAATGAGAGCCTGGGTATCTTTGGCGGGGGTGCTGGAAGCGTCGTTGGCCTTAAAAAATTGATGCAACCCTTCATAGTGCTTGTCGACGGTCCTCTCGGGCCCCATGATTTGGTCTACCAGCTTGTCCTGCTGCTGGGCGCCAAGCATTTTCCCTAGTCGATCTGCCGCTCCAGCGATAACCGAACCACTGGCCACACCGGTATCGAGAACTTTTGCCCCAGTGGCTAGTGAAGTTTCTTCAAATACACGCTGTGCTAAAACGACGAAGGGAGAGCTCTCGCCAGACAAAAACTTTAACCTGCGTGTCGCGGTGCTTAGATCTTTGAAAGGACTTATACGCATTCTGTCGAGGACAGAGTCCCAAGTTTGAATGTACTCGGTAAAATAAAGCGCCTGAATCTCTTCTTGAAGCTCTTTAATTTCTTCCTCAGTTAGCTTCTTAGCAGCATTTTCCATGACCCAATTTTCATCGGCGGCAAGCTGGCCAAGTGCCTGAAGTTGCGGTCGAAAACTATCCTTATAGCCGTCTCGGGTGAACAGTTGGCTCACGGACGGATCTGGTGACTCTGCAGCAACGCTGAAGACTTCTTTGCCATAGGGGCCAGCAGCATCAAGCAGCATTACCGGAGGCTGGCCCTTAAATTCGTAATCTTGTTTGATGCGCGCGTACAGCAACGCCGACATAGATGATTGGCTAAGGGTCGTACGGGCCGTTTGGACTAGCGTTGTATCGGCCGTTACGGCTTTGAAATCCTCGGCGGTAATTGCGTTGACGTGTTCCTGCAGGCGTCCTCGCATACGAGGTTTCCCCGGTAAAAGCTGTTCCCACTCGTGGCCCATCCAGGTTCGTATTAGCTGGGGTTCGCGTCGCTCTGGCTGAGACAGCATGAGATAAACTTTTAGGGCTTCATAAATTAATTGAGGGTCGGTACCGGGGCGCGACAAATTTTGCCCGATGAGGTAAGTCATTGTGGGCAATAAAAACTGCTCCAATTCAGCCTGATAGAGTGTTTCGGCCTCTTCTGCTAAAACATGCCCTTGATAAAGGCCGAAGCGTAACGTCAGCGGGGTATCGCTGTTTTTTTCCTGCACGAATCGCAGTGGTGATGCAGCAGCATCTAATCTTTCCAGCAGACCATCTAGCCCCTCTGGGCCAGATTTAGCGGCTTGCAGGGTCTGAAAATCTGCAATTTTTTGTTCGTATTGAGCAACCAGAGAGTTATTGCGAGCATAGCTCGTGCCCCAGAGAATCAAACCTAAAACCAGGCTTGCGGCGGCACTAGCAATTACTCCTCGCTGTATCCATCGATTCCGCTGTTCAAGTTTTTTATTGGAGCCCACCAGTTCCCGCTCTGAAAGCATAACCGAGCGGACGACGTCATGTACGAAAAAGCTTCTTGCTTGGCCGCGCCCCACTGACTCTTGTACTGACAAACTTCGGGCATAGCTGCCAACTAAACGATCAATCGGTGTACCTTCTTGTGTTCCACTGGTGAAGTAAATGCCGCGCAGCAGCGGAGTTGCTTCATATCGAGAAGCGCTGAAGAGCGACTGACAAAACTCTGTGAGCGGTTCCGACAGGGTGGCAAGCTGCTGTGGAAAAGCAAAAATGCTGTTGTTGTGGCGCCGATCACGCTCTGATCGCATTCGCCAAAGCACTCGGTTGTTGATGCTGCTAAGCAGCGATCTGAATTTCTCTGGAATGGTTGACAGCGACTCGTTCTGAGCTAGGTCAAAGGTGAACCCTAAAACTTGTTGTCGCTCGCGCTGGCCTAGGTCCTCGAAAAACTCCTGAAAGCCTTGTAATAAATCGGTTTTTGTAACTAAAAGGTAGACAGGTGGATTGACGCCTAAATGGCTTTGAAGCTCCTGCAGCCGTTGACGCAGTGCATGGAGCAGGCGATCCCTGACTCCCGGGCTGCTTTCGAGGAGGCTGCTAGTGCTTACTGTCAGTACAACGCCATTTATTGGGCGACGGCTGCGGCCTTTGCGCAACATTTTCAGGAAACTAAGCCAAGCGGTGTTGTCGGCTTCTGCGTCACTGTCTTGAGTGGTGTAACGCCCGGCGGTGTCGAGAAAAATTGCCTCCTCAGCAAACCACCAATCACAATTACGTGTGCCGCCCACTCCTTGCACTGCGGCGGAATCAGTGTGTTCGGCCATTGGAAATCTTAGTCCAGAGTTGGCTAGGGCCGTCGTTTTTCCAGTTCCGGGCGCGCCAATGATGATGTACCAGGGTAGCTCATAGAGTCCTGCCCCGGCTTTATTTTTCAACGTTGTTAAGGCTTCTGAAAGATTATGCGAGAGGGTTGCAATGTCAGCATCGGCGGCACTGGCTTCCTGAAGGGGCTTAGCGACGATCTCTTTAGTAAGCTGCTTGTTTGCTATAGCAGTCTTAATCCGTCGGTAGATCTTTTTACCAAGCCACGCAAAAATAATTACAGCGATGAGTATCAGTCGCGTGGCGGGTGCGCCCAGTGGCTTGAAGCCTGCAAATGCAAATAACGGTCCTGCGAACCATATAACGGCACATACGCAGATGAATCCCAGTACCTTCATTGCGATCGAAAGCAGCTTCATTCTTTAGGCCTCATAGGCGTTTAGTGGACAATAATTAGTCGGCTGTTGTTTTCTCAACTGACTTCACCAACCCTTGAATTTGCTCTTTCACAGGGATTACTTGATACCCCAGAGTGAGGCGGAACCCTGTGTAAAGCACAAGTAGTAGGGCGCCTGTAATTGCGAGAATTACCCAGTTTGGTGTGTAATCAATTAAGCGCTTTTGGGTCTCTTGTGCGCCGCGCCAGCTCGGAGATAAATCCCGTTCGAATTCGCCGCGGGCTCGGGAGATTACGGCGTAAAGTTCATCAATAACCTGGTCAAGTTCCTGCGGCCCATTTTGACGGACGGCATATTGGCCCACAAATCCAAGGAGTAGGCATGTTGCCGCCAGTTCGATCAGGTCTACCGATTCCGAGCGATGCAGATGGTGTTCAATAATTTGAAAAAACTTTTCTCCGCCCCAAGTTTCATTGTGGCAGGTGCTCAGCAGGGTCTGTTGAGTCCATTGGCTCTGGGCTCCCCAAGGGGTCGACATAACTGCCTCATCGAGAAAGGTACAAAGCAGGTAGCGCCCGGTAAGCACAATTTGTGGTTCGTAGCCGCTGCGATTGCCAGCGGCTTCATAAGCCTTAATCATGTCTAGAAGTTGTTGCCGCAGGGCATTCACGTCGTTGTTGGCAAGCGTATTTCTGATAAGCCCGCCAGCGCGCAATGCTTCAGCCGCAGCTTCGACTAATGGATTAAGTGAAGAGCCTTTGATGAATTGACCAATAGCGCTGGACCCGTGTTGCACAGGATCGGCCAGCCTGTGCGCGGCAGGAGGCTCAGCTGCAGGTGGGGGTGGGGTTGCGGCAGCGGGCGCTGCAGCGCCGGTGTTCCTGCCCCCCGGGTTTGGCCTGAGCACAGTTTTGTCGCCACTGGGGGCAGCAAAAGGATCAAAATCATCATTCATGTTTCAGTACCTCACAGCCCACAACTCCATTTTGAGTTCGGGGAATTCGCCACCGATGTGCATTGCCAGCCCGCCAGAGCTCCCCAAGTCTTTCCAGAGGTCCCCAGACTTATCAAGTTCAAAATACACATAGCCCGTATGATATGGAACTTGCCTTGGGGCTACTGGTAGTGGTCTGAGCTTGATACCCGGCAACTGCACGTTAACCAATTGTCGTATATTTTCTACTGATCCCAGTTTGGCTTGGCTGGGGAAGCGTTGACGCAATACATCAAGATCCATTGCAGCGCTAACGGCAAGAACAAAACTTGCACTGCTAAGCAATGAAGCGTCGCTTACAGTTCCGACGATGATTCCATAGCGACGCTCTTGCAGTGGAATTTGGACTGCGGTTTGCTCCAGTACCATAGACAGGCTTTGTCGAAGCGCATTCACCACGGGGTCGAAGCTTTCAGTCAGTTGCGTGTGGTTATAAGTCCCAAAGTCGGGAACCTGCCGGCTGCTTTCACTAAATGTGGCCATCTCGCCCGCTATTTGTAAAAGATCTGAGTAAAGCCTTTCTGGGTGGGCCCGTTTCAATTCGTCGTAGTGCACCATCAAAGGCAGGTAGCGATTAACTAGTTGAAGAAATAAAAAGTCTGATATTTCCCCGTTGCCTCCCTGCCCTGAAGCCGATACTCGCCCTCGTAGGGCTTCTGCACGATGAAGCAGCAGACCGCGAATCTCTCTGATAAGCGCGAGCAACACCTTGGAGGCCTCAAGATTCATAACCGACGGAATAAAAGACTCATCCAGAAGCAGGCTTTTATCAGTGCGTACCTCTATGATTTTGCACAGCGGGATGCGGGTAAAGCCCTCAAGAGGCTGGCTTTCCAATCTGAGACCCAGAACCAAAGAAGCCGTGTGAATTGGGGCCTCGGATGGGTCTAGTGACGCAGTATCAATGACGGAAATTTCGCTGCTCATCAACCGCCCCTGGCTAATAGTATCGCTGTCGGGGAGCTGCATTTCTGGCATGCCGGAACGGCGCTCTGGCAATGTTAAATAAACAATTTGATTCTTGACTTCGCTGCCGACTTCGATGATCGGCGGAGGGGTGTCGCGCTCAGGAAGAGAAAATGGAGTTCCATCGGGCAAAATACCCGATGCGCTGGCCAGTGATAGTTTGCCCTGCAACATCAGTTCCTGATCGAACTCAAAATTCACGAGTCCCCAGTTGAAGTCGCTTATCGCTCTGACCCGAGCTTCGATAAAGCTCTCAAAATAGCGTGTTTGTTGCTGGAAGTGCTGAGGGCGAAGAAACATTCCCTCAGTCCATACGACGCGGCCTTTGTCTGTCACCTATGCGATCCTCATGGGGCTGATTGCGGCGCCAATTTCTGGCATGTGTTTTTATTGGTCATTGTTAAGAGCCGCAAGGTAAGCTTTCGAAAGCGCGCCACTAAAAAGCTCTTCAAACGGGTCGTCTGACTCGGCCACCCGCTCTTGATAAAATTTACTGTAGGCAAGCCAAGCCTTCTTTTCAGAAGAAGATACAATTTTGCTAAGACCAGCGCTCTGATTTTCTTCAAAATTTTCTGGCGAAAACGTCTGCAGTAGTTGATTAAAGGCCGCCCTGAGTCCTATCAACAGTGCCATTTGGTGTTCCTGAACTTCCGCCATTGCTTGTGTTACTGCCTCCATACGCGATAGGTAGGCGGAGTTTTTTGACGATTCTGAAAACAAAATTTTTGCAGCTTCCACGTTGGCGGCAAACTTCAAAGGGTTGTTTTCAGTTTGCCGAATCAGCGTGGCCCCCATTCGGAACTCGTTCTTCAGATTTGCCCGGGCTGCCAGCAGGTCCATCAAACCTTTCAAAACGGTTTGCTCAAACTCCGTATCATTTATCGCAGCCGCATCGGCAGAAGCGCTTATCTCCACTGGCGCCTCAGCTAACTTTGCCGCAGGGGCCTGCTGATGGCTGGCTACAGGCTGCTCAGGCGCATTCTGCTGATCGCTTTCTGGTGTCTCTGCTATCGGCGGTGGTATTTCCGCATCGGATTTTTCATTTTCCTCAGGTACAGGCGCTCTGGCGGGTAATACAAGCTCATGGGGTTGAATAGGTGCAATTTCGTCACTCGAAGCCTCTGCAGCAGCGATACCTACCGCACTTTCATTGGGGCTTGCAGGTTTTTCAAGGCTGCCCTCAAGAATTTCTGGGACAGTGCTCTCCGGCACTGGATCTTGAGCAGCGGCAATACCTGCCGCACCTTTGTTGGAGCTTCCAGTCTCCTCAGGGCTGCTTTCAAGAAGCTCTGGGGCAGTGGTCTCCGGCGCTGGGTCTGGAATGGCGTCCAATTCGGGCGGTTGCTCCTCAGCCATCCAATCTTCAGGAATTATCGAAGCCCCTGTCCCAGCCATTGCTTCGATACCTCCGCTCAGCGCGTCATCAAACTGCCCCTGAGGTGGAGAGAAGGGGTCGGACAGTGGATCACCATGAGCAAGGTTACTTAAGTGGGATTCCTCAGCTCCGGGGTTCACATTGTCTGTCTGCGACTCTGCATCGACCGACGGCGCTAAGGGGTCAAAAAAGTCTTCTGCACTCGATTTTGAGAGCCCGTCACTGGAGTCCGCCACCCCGAAGCTTGGAGAATAACTGGCGGCTCCTTCCTGAAAGCTGGCCTCTTTTACCGGGGAAGGGTCATTTGTGAAATCGGCTAGTGGGTCAAAATTTATATTGCTGACACCATCATCATGCGGGAGTTTTGCAGGCGTATCTGATGCCGTAGTTGGTGTTTGCGGTACTTCTATGGTGAACAGATATTCTCCAATGCCGATCTCCATGCCGCTAGTGACTGGCGTCGAGTTGCCGCGGCCTAACGCAGCAGCAGCACCATTCACAAACAAGCCATTGGTGCTTTCGTCGGTGATAACAATGTTGTCACCTTCTGTCGAAAAGCGTGCGTGACAGCCAGAGATAACTTTTTGCGGATCGGGCAGGCAAACATCAGATGAGGGATTGCGCCCCACCGAACCTCTCGGCGCCTCAATGTGGAAAATGCCACCATCGGCAAGCTCAGCCTTGTGGTAACTCGTACATGTCAAAATCACTAAAGGTTTCACGCTTGGTGTTTTCGCCTCTGTTTACAGTTGCCCGTGCGATGTAGTATATCGCAAAGAATATATTGTTCATGCGTAAAGCGCTTCGTTTTTGATGGTGCGAATTGCGACTAGGGTTAGAAGGGTGTGGTTATGCTAAAGCAGGTGAAATATTGTTTGGTGCTGGGCGTGCTGGTTTGTCTGGCTACAGGGTGTGCGAGCGGGCCTAAACCCGCAAAAGTTAACTTAAATCTGGTCGCTTCAAATTCGGTTAATCCCGACCTTGAAGGGCGTCCTTCGCCTGTTGTGGTTCAGATTTATCGAATTCGTGCCGCTGATGCCTTTAATAACGCGCGTTTCTTTGAGCTGTACGATGATGCGGAGCAGTTGCTGGGACAAGATCTTGTTGGAGTTACGGAAATTGAAATGTCCCCAAACTCCAAGCGAACATTGCCAGTTGAGGGTATGACGGTAGATACACGGTATATTGGCGTTCTCGCGGCCTATCGAGATATCGACAAAGCTCGCTGGAGAGCCATTTTGCCGACGCCTGCGGGTGATAAACTCGATGTTGAGGTAGCATTAGACGCGTTATCGGTCGTTGTAACGTCTGATGACTGAAGCAAGGGTGCATGTACACCCCCTAAGGGCGGATACCTAATGGCACAACATAGAATTATAGAAATCGATTACCACGATTTCTTAGGGCATTTGCGCGCTGCTCGCGATGCGAAGCAGCTCGTTGAGCCTAGCGACGGTGCTCGGTGGTCGGATTATGTTACGGAAACCGGATTGCGCGAGGCTGCTTTTAAGGCGCATGCCAGAGTGAAATTCACGTCAGCAAAGCCCAAGCTGGTCGCTATATTGGGATCCAACGCTTGGACGGGGTGTTACTACTACTCTACAGACGACGAATCCGCGATCAAATACCTTATCTCATAGTTAACTGCCAGCTAACGCTGGCACAAAGAAGAAGTCTCCCGCCTCATTCCCCGATATTTTTATGGTCTTAAAGTCTGGTTCTTGGCGAAATCCCACGGCCTCCGACCGTTCCAACACTATAGGCTTAAGTTGGCTAAACAGCTGCGGTCCCGACATAATTTTCTCATTGGCCCCCAGAATGTTGATAAAGGCACTCGCAAAAACGGAGTGACCAGTGCCTCCGTTATCTAGGACTGGCGAGTTGCCCCCAGACGAAATCATTAACCTGCTGCTTCGGCTGAGTTTGTACTTCATGAATTCTGCAGAATAATTGTTGCTTCCTGACTGGCTGAGAAAAAGGTAATCCGGAGCGTCTGAAAGGAGGCCTGCGTAGCACGAGTCGGCGACAACCAGCACGCGTTTGGCTTTCAACCTGCCCAGATGACGGGTAATAGACTCGTTTGAAATCCAGTGGGTGTCACGCGGTGGTGGGTCGGCATTGACCGGTAACCAGTATCCGGCTTGAAGATCCCCCATTTCCATTTGGCTGCCGTGGCCCGCGTAATAAATCAGTAAATTATCGTCCTCATCGAGCTCACTATTAAGATCGTTTATGGCATGCATAACCTCAACATCACTGGCGTTTAACAGTACTTTGACAGAAAACCCGTAGCGCCCCTCAAGGATAGAACCGATTTTTTCAACGTCCAGTTGGGGCGTTGTCAGGTCAACCATGTGTCGATAATCGCTGTTACCGATAATGAGGGCATAGTATTGGCCGAAGGAAGTACTCTCAGTGGGATCGCCTTTACTAGAATTCGATGAGGCTAACTCAGCGGTGACCGCCTCAGGCTGACGAAAGACCGGAATGGCAGCATATTCAGTTTCAACTTCAGATTTTTCCTCGCTGAGTCCGGCAATCATTGATTCCAGTTGCGCTATTTGGTCTCTGAGATCATCAGTCGGCAGCGACGCACTTGCTGTGGCTGCAGGGGTTGGATCGTTAACTTGTTCCGATGACTGCGCCGAGTCGTTCTCTGCCGGAGGTGTCGGTTCGGTAGTCTCTGGACGCTGCTGTAATGCATCGATAGAAACTTTGAGTCGGTCAACCTGCGACCGCAGCAGGGTTATCTGGTTGCTTTTTTTACTTATTTCCGACTCTAATTTCGCCCGCTGCTGGTCTTGTGCCTCCCGCGCTGCGGTTTGATAAATTACCGAGTCCTCAGGCATATCCCATGCTTTGCGGTACCAATTCAGCGCGGTGAGTTTGTCTGCCTCAACGCCTAAGCCCCGCTCGTAAAGAGTGCCCAGATTAAACTGGGCTCGGGAATAGCCTTGCTCAGCTGCTTTGCTATACCAGATCAGAGCGGCGCCGTAATTTGGTGTTGTTCCCAGTCCCTTCTCAAAAATTTCGCCAGCATTGGTCTGGGCTTCGGGATCACCTGCCTCCGCCGCAGGTAACCAGACCGCCAAAGCAGTTCGGTAGTCAGCGCGGTCAAATTCGGTGTATTCCCCCCCCCGTATTCGGCAATCGCCCGCCGTTGTCATAATGGGGCGACGAGCCGTGATATAGCGACTTTGGCCTAAACGACGGACTTGTCCAGGCAACAAGCAATCGACAACTTGCAGATCTGAAACCGACCCCTGCGAGGTAGTATCTTGGGCCTCAGCAGCGGGCGCAGCTATGGCGACTAAAAATATGAGCACCCCTATTAGTCTTGTGGTTAAGTAAGCCATAGATCCCCCGAAGTTGTTATTGTTGGCAAAATCTTACCCTCACCGTCACTGAGCTTCAAAGAGCCGCTAGCATGCATGTTAAGCCCTATGTAATCGCGATCATCGTTGTTCTCAGTTGTTTAGCA